>JACQWQ010000177.1 GCA_016209205.1 Chloroflexota bacterium | reverse complement strand
GTAGGGGGCGACCACGCCGTAGGGGGCGACCACGCCGTAGGGGGCGACCACGCCGTAGGGGGCGACCACAAGGGTGCGCCCCTACGAGTAACCTTTTCGCTGATATTTACCACAATAGATTGAAACCTTCCAAAACGCATTGCAATGCAAGATGAAACGGATGCCGCGTTGGTGTGGCGAGCGCGCGGCGGAGACAAACGCGCGTTTGGCGAATTGATTGCGCGCCATCAAAAGATGACGCAGCGCGTCGCGTATCGAATGGTGCGCGATGAGGAACTTGCGCGCGATTTGGCGCAAGAGACGATCCTCGCCGCGTACTTGGCACTCGAACATTTGCGTGATGCGGAACGCTTTGCGAGTTGGCTGTACGGCATCACATTGAATGTGTGCCGCAGTCATCTGCGCGAGCGAAATGCGCCAACGCTTTCGTTCGACCAAATCGCGGGCGGCGTGGTGTTTGAGGCAATTCCGTTTTCGGGCGAACCTGATCCACACACGCTTGCCGAAGCGCGCGAATTGCACGAACGTGTGTTGGATGCGGTGAACGCGCTGTCCCCGGAAAATCGCGCGGCGACGTTGATGTTTTACTACGACGGTTTGACGCTCGACGAGATTGCAACCTTGCTGGACATTTCGGTCGGGGCGGTCAAGGGACGTTTGCACAAGGCGCGGGCGCGTTTGCGGCGAGAATTGTTCGCGGTGTATGCCGAATATGCGCCGCGTATTCAAGAGCGAGAGAGGAGCAGAACGATGGTGCCGGTAACGATCGCCGATGTCGTTCAACGCGAACGCAAGGACGAAGAGGGAAATGTATTTTCAAACCACATTGTGGTGTTATACGCCGCACAAGGACAACGCACCTTGCCCATTTGGGTCGGACTCTTTGAAGGTCACGCCATTGCGATGGGAGTGGTGGGAGAACCCACGCCGCGCCCGATGACGTATGAATTCATCGCCAAGCTTCTTGATGCGGCAGATGCCAAGATCGAAGCGGTGCGCGTAGATTCGCTTCAAGACGATATATTCTACGCCGTCGTCACACTCAAACACGGCGACGCGTCGACGGAGATTGATGCGCGTCCAAGTGACGCCATGGCGCTCGCGCTGCGAACGGGCGCGCCGATTTTTGTGACAGAGGCATTGATGGAAAAATCCGCGCTCGCGATTCCACAACCCGTCAATGTGCATGCACCTCCACGCGGCATTGAACAACTGTCACAAATCTGGCAGGCAAATTATGCGACGACGCGGAGCTCGACGCAGCGCACACCGGAAGAATGGAAACAGGCGCAGCGCGAGTTGGTCGAACTGGTGTTTGGGGCATAAACTCGAATTTCTTGATGAATGCGTTGACGAGACTCGATTGGGTCTCGTCATTTTTTGCTTTGACAACGCGTAGGGTTTCGCTTTAGAATGAATACGCATGGGAGGTGGCTATGCTGGTCGGAACCAAGTTGATGACGGCGGAAGAATTTTTCGAGCACGCGCCGCAAGACAAGCGGAGCGAACTTGTGCGCGGGGAGATGATTGAAATGGCTCCAGCAAGCGAAGAACATGGAACTATTGCAGGCAACATTTTTGCTGCCCTGCATAATTTCGTACGGAAAAACAAGCTGGGCAAGGTCTATGCGGCAGAAACGGGTTTTATTTTGTCACACGAGCCAGACACCGTTCGCGCGCCAGATGCGGCTTTTGTTGCGGCGACACGACTTGGTGCTAGGGTGCGACGCGGTGGGTTTTTCGAGGGCGCGCCCGATTTAGTCGTCGAAGTTGCCTCGCCCAGCGAAAGCGCGGAAGACATTCAAGACAAGGTGATTGATTATTTGAGCGCGGGCACGCGGATGGTGCTTTATTTGCACCCGCGCAGTAAAACCATCACCGTGTATCGTTCGTTGGACAATATTCGCGTGCTCACTCTGAATGACACGTTGGATGGCGGCGATGTGCTGCCGGGGTTTCGCGTGACGCTTGAGGAAATTTTTGTAGAGTAGCGGGGCGCCCTATTTCATCAAGACCTTCGAGGGTTTTGAAAAATGCGCTTGGCTTGAGGCGTTCGCGGCAAAAAACCTCGAAGGTCTAAAACTCTGTCGTAATTTTGCGACAGAGTTTTTTTGATCATTCCGCGTTCAACAAAACCACCCCGGTGTGCGGCAGCATTTCAAGTTGCGGCACGGCTGCGCCGCTGGCGTCTTGATAAGGACGCGACAAGGCAACCACATGTTTGTCGGTTGTCGGATTGACGAGAACAAGTCCGCGCGTGAAACGGCGTTGATACACGCCGCTCCCTTTAAACGTGCCGCCATTCGGTAGACCCAATTGCGCGTTCAACGCGGGGACATTGATCAATTGCTGTTGCTTGGCATCGGGAAACCCGAAAAAGGCATGCGTGTTGTTTGCGCCGAGCAGAAACGAGCCGAGCGCATAGTTGACCCATTGTTCGACCACGGGCAGTTCGATCTGCATGTCGCGCGAAAAGCGCGTCGCGGTCAGCACAACGGTATTGGGCGCGGAGGAAAGCGTCGAGAGCGTTCCAAGTTGTTTGCGCCATGCCGCTTCATCGGGAAATTGGTCCGGCGGCGCGTCGGGCGGGCGCAAAAAGTTTTCCAACAGTACGCCGTCAAGGTTCAACAGCGCGGTATCCAACCCGGTCATATCGGTAAAGGAACTGCGCGCGAGCACGAGTCGCGGCTTGAGCCGGTTACGCAAGCTGGACAGCGCGGTGGCAGCATCCGGCGGAATTTTTTCGAGCACGATGCCGCCGTAAGCAGGCGCAAGAGTTTCGGCGGTGAGCGAGATGGAGGTGCTAAACAACAGAGTCTGATTGGGCTTGCGCGCATTTGCACCCGCCCCATCCGTTACGATAACTTGCGCGCGGGGCAGCAAATCCAAAACGGCTTGCGGCGAACGCGCGTCGAGTTCCATCCAAACGCCGATGCCGCCGCGCGATGAGGTGGGCAACACGCGCGCGTTCGGATCGCGCGTAGGCGCCGCGCCGGGGGTGCGTTGAATGACGTGTGTGGCAGTCGGCCCCGGCGGGGTATTGGTCGGCGTCGGCGCGGGCGTCCACGTCGGGGGATACTCCTGGAGCGAGTAAAACGACGGCGTCGGCACCGCGATGCAGCCAGAAATGAACACGAGGAAAAAGAGGAGGAGGCGTTTCATCGGGGTAAGTGTATAGAGATGAAAATTTGTGTCAACGTTTTGTTTTTCCTTTACAAAAAACAGACGGGCATGTAAAATCTTTGGTCAAATGATGGCGGGGTTATGACGGATTTGGAATTGTTGGTGGCGTTGGTCAATTCGTACGCGCCGGAAATGGACACGGCGCGCATCGAACGCGCGTATCAAGTGGCTGCCGCCGCGCACAAAGACCAAGCGCGCGCGTCGGGCGAGCCGTACGTGACGCACCCGCTGGCGACGGCAAAAATCCTCGCCGATTTGTACATGGACGAGGATACGATTGTCGCGGGTTTGCTCCACGATGTGCCCGAGGATACGCAGGTCACGCTCGACGAATTGCGCGCGCAGTTTGGCGACGATGTGGCGAATCTGGTGGACGGCGTTACGAAACTCTCGCAGTTGCGCTACGGTAGAGATCAGGTCGAAGCGGAATCGCTGCGCAAAATGTTTCTCGCGATGGCGGAAGACATTCGCGTGGTGCTGATCAAACTCGCCGACCGTCTCCACAACATGCGCACGCTCACCTCGTTGAAACCGGACAAGCAAATCAGGATCGCGCGCGAGACGCTGGAAATTTTCGCGCCCCTGGCAAACCGTCTCGGTATTTACAACATTCGCCGCGAACTCGAAGACCTGTCGCTGAAATATCTCGAACCGGAAAAGTTTGCCGAGATCGAAGAACAGTTGTCCGACGATCGCGACGACCGTTATTCGTACATCGGACAAGCGATTGCACAATTGCGCGAACGTCTGGCGCAAGAAGGGGTGGTCGCCGAAATCACCGGACGCCCGAAACACATTTATTCGATCTACAAAAAGATGGTTGCCAAGCGGCGCGATTTCGAGCACATTTACGATATTCGCGCGATTCGCTGTCTGGTGCAGGACAAGAGTCAATGCTATCTCGTTTTGGGCATCGTGCACGCGTTGTGGACGCCGATTCCGGGCGAGTTTGACGATTACATCGCCAAGCCCAAAGAAAACGCGTATCAATCGCTGCACACCGCCGTGATCGGTCCCGGCGGCAAAGCGTTGGAAGTACAGATTCGCACCAAAGAGATGCACCAAATCGCGGAGTACGGCGTCGCCGCGCATTGGCGCTACAAAGAACCGGGCGGGAAACGCGACCCGCGCCTCGAAGAAAAAATAAACTGGCTGCGGCAATTGCAGGAATGGCGCGCCGAAGTCAGTTCCGCGCGCGAATTCGTGGACGCGCTCAAGACCGATGTTTTCAAAGACCAGGTGTATGTGTTTACGCCCAAAGGACAGATCATCGAAATGGCATCGGGCGCGACGCCGATTGATTTTGCGTATCACATTCACACTGAGGTCGGCAATCGCTGTCGCGGCGCCAAGGTAAACGGCAAGCTGGTCGCGCTGGAAACGCCGCTTAAAACGGGCGACCGCGTTGAAATTCTCACGGCGAAAAAAGGGGGACCGTCGCGCGATTGGTTGAACCCGACGCTCGGACTGGTGCACACGGCGCGGGCGCGCGAAAAAATTCGCCAGTATTTCAAGAAACAAGAACGCGAAGTGGCGCGCATCGAAGGCCGCGCGCTGCTGGAAAAAGAACTGCACCGTTTGGGCTTTGGCAACAAGAATCTGGACGAAATCGCGAAACAATTCAATTTCAAGAATATAGACGAACTCGCGGAAGCGATTGGTTACGCGGACATCAGTTTGCAACAAATCGGCGTCAAGCTGTTGGACATCGAGCAGTCGAAAACGTCCCCCCCCCGCCTCCGCCCAGCATTCCCGCCGGGACCAAGCCGCGGCCCAAGCCGCCGAGCGAAGTCGGTTTGGAAGTCGGCGGCGTGGGCAATCTGTTGACGCGCGTGGCGCATTGCTGCAAGCCGGTGCCGGGCGATGAAATCGTCGGGTATATTTCACGCGGGCGCGGAATTGCGATTCACCGGCGCGATTGCAAAAACGTGATTGATCACGAAGGCACGGACGGGCGTTGGATTGCACTGTCGTGGAAAGGGATGAAGCAAGAGCAGGTGTATCCCGTGATGATCGAAGTGCGCGCATTCGACCGCGCGGGCTTGCTCCACGATTTATCGGGCGTCGTCGCCGAAGAGAATGTGAACATGACTTCGGTCGCGAGTAAATCGCGCCGCGACAATACCGCGCTCGTCACCGCCACGCTGGAAATCGGCAACGCGAATCAGTTGACGCGGATTTTGAATAAAATCGAGAGATTGCCGAATGTGTTGGAAGCCAGAAGAGTGTCAGGATAGAGAGGGAACTTATGGAAGACCGGATCAGCATTGACCCCAAAATTCAACATGGCAAGCCCGTTATTCGTGGAACACGCGTACCCGTCGCGCGCGTGGTTGGGGGATTGGCGGGCGGCATGAGCTATGAAGAAATCATGCGGGAGTACGAGATTTCGCGTGAAGATATTCTGGCGGCATTGCAATTTGCCGCGAATCTGATCGAGAACCAAATATTTCATCCATTGCCAATGGCGGTCTAACAATGCCATTTTTGATTGATGCAGACCTCCCGCGCTCGACCAAAGCGAAAATCGAACTGAATAAAATCGAACGCTTGATGAATGTGTTGGAAGCCAGACGGGTGTCGGGTTGAAAATGGAGGAACTGTGTTGAATCTGCCGCTATTCGATAAGCAAAAAGAAATCCGAGCGGATTTTTCTCGAACCGCCGATGTCGTCCTTTATCAAGGCGACGCGAATGATTTTGTCAAAACGATTCCTGATGATTCGGTGCGGCTCATTGTGACGTCACCGCCATACAATCTTGGCAAAGAGTATGAAGATCGCGTCTCGATCAAGACGTATCTCGAGACGCAATCCGAACTCATCAAACAACTCTATCGCGTTCTCGCGCCTAACGGCAGTCTCTGTTGGCAAGTGGGTAACTTTGTTGACAGGGGCGAAGTGTATCCGCTCGATATTCTTTACTATGATCTTTTCAAACACAATGATTTCTTTTTGCGTAATCGAATCATTTGGCACTTTGGTCACGGCTTGCACGCCTCAAAACGTTTTTCGGGACGCTACGAGACGATCTGGTGGTTTACCAAAAGCGATGACTATGTTTTTAACTTGGACGCGGTGCGTGTTCCGTCTAAATATCCGGGTAAGCGTCATTTCAAAGGTCCAAACATAGGCAAACCTTCCGGCAATCCAAACGGCAAGAATCCGTCCGACGTTTGGCAAGTTGTGTTGAAAGATTGGGAAGCAGAATTGTGGGATATTCCAAACGTCAAAGCGAATCATCCGGAAAAAACGATTCATCCATGTCAGTATCCGGTTGAACTTGTGGAACGATGTGTGCTGGCGTTGACGCGCGAAGAGGATTGGGTCTTTGATCCGTATGCGGGAGTTGGAACGTCGATGCTTGCCGCGCTGATGCACAATCGGCGGGCAATGGGGAGCGAAAAAGAATCCGAGTATGTGGCATTTGCGCGCGAACGAATTCACGCGTTGTGGAATGGAACTTTGACGACGCGACCCGTTGGCAAGCCGGTGTTTGTACCTACAGGCAAAGAAAGAGTTGCGCAGATTCCGGAAGAATGGAAAACTGACAAGCCAAAAATGCGTTTAGAGAAAAAGAGGAAATACAAATGAAGATTGTAGGAGAGTATTCGTTCAATCATGGGAAAGAAATGATCGAGACCGAATATGCAAGTGAGTTGCGCGAGGTAAAACAGGTAGTTGGCTTGATTTATGCCGCTGATTACAAAACAAAGGTAGGCAGAGAAAAAACCAAATCAGGTCGGATGTTGTATTCTCCTGTCGAATTAAACAGAGCATTTACGCGTTTATTTTTTGAACGAGGATGGGCAAAGCATAAAGTCGCTTCCGATTATTCAGACATGTACTATATTGCCGATTACAAACCAGAAAAAGTGGGAAAGGGTGCCTATCGAGAAATGGATTTCGTCAAGAATCATTTGGGCATCGAAGTCCAGTTCGGCAAGTATTCGTTCATGGTATACAACGTTGCAGCCAAAATGACTATCTTTCACAACTTGGGTTTTATTGATGCGGGAATCGAAATTGTGCCTGTCAAAGAGTTTGCGCGTGAAATGTCCACAGGAGTCTCATATTTTGAACAATTTACTTGGGACTTGGAAAAGCGCGGTGTGTCAGATATTGATATTCCCGTGTTGATTCTCGATATTGCCAAATAAGACAGGAGGGAACCATGACCTTCACCGAACGCATCCAAAAAGATTTCACGACGATAACGTTGGTGCTGATACCCGTCGCCATCGTCATCAATATCGTCATCGGACAAATCGTGCAGGTCGTGTTGAAACTGCCGATTTATCTCGATTCCATTGGCACGGTGCTCGTCGGCGCGTTGGCGGGACCGCTGGCGGGCGCGATAACAGGCGCGCTGTCGAATCTCATCTGGGCAATCATTTTCAGTACGCCCCAAGCCGCGCCGTACGCCATCACCGCGTTTGTGATTGGAATTTGCGCGGGCGTGTTTGCATCGCGCCGCGCCTTCAAAAATATCGCGTGGACGATTGTCGCGG
>JACQWQ010000176.1 GCA_016209205.1 Chloroflexota bacterium | reverse complement strand
AACCTACCAAACTGTGATGTACTGCGTCAGGTCTTGCGATGTGCGGGCCACGGCGACTTGAGTGCAGTGAGTGTATTGGTTTCGTCAAGGCGTTGGAGGTAATTTGTGTTCAAGCGAATTCTGTTGTTGATGGTGCTGGTGTTGCTGCCGGTCTTGCTGTATCCCCCAAACGTACAGGCGCAGGACCCCAATCCCGCAGATTTGGTTTTTGCCAATCTCGTCGGCGCGGGCTTTGACGTCGTTCAAGTTGGTTATGCGCGCGACGCACAGGGCAATACGCTCACGGATACGGTGTTTGTCGAGATGGAAACGATCACTTCCGATTTCAACGATCGCTACATCGTCGGGCAGGTGGTCGGGGGCGTTCAAGCACTCGCCAAATATTTTCCCCACGCGCTCAATCTGCTCGTCGTCCTGAAATATGACCGCTGGCTCTTTTATTTCGGGACAACGGCGCAAGATTGGGATGATGTCGTCGCGCGTCGCACCAGCGGCAAGGACTGGTGGCAAAAGGTGCTCGGCGGCGTGCGTTTTTATGACACCGTTCAGCAAAAATACATCACCGCCAAAGATTTCACGTCGCAGAACCAGACCACCAAGAATCAGACCAACAAAGATTTTAGCGGGCAGGGCGACTCGCCTTTGCCGCCGGTCAACACGAATCCGGACGCGCAAGCTGAAAATATTTTGCTCGAACCTTCGACGACGTATTTGCCGGCGGATGGTACGTCGCAGGGCTATTTGCTTGCCACGTTGACCGACCGCGAATTTGCGGGCTTGCCGGGACGCGGCGTGAACTTCACGTACGAAGTGCGCGGGCAGGATGAAAAAAACCTGGGCGTAGCACAGACCAACAAGTTCGGCACTGCGAGCAGTAAAATCACGTCGTCGCGCGCGCTCGATCTGGTGCTGCTGCGCGCCAGCACCGCGTCGCTCAATGCTTCCACCCAAATCGTCGTCGGTCCCGCGCCCGGCGCGGATCCGAAAGCCCAAGCCAAAGCGGTGATTGAAGGGCTTGCAAGTCAAGGGTATCGCAACGCCGATGCAGTATATGAGGAATACACCGGACCTACCGGGGCTACGCTGCGCATTGGGGTTGCAGGCGTCTCGGTTACTTCGACGAGCTTTGATCGTCAGGTGTATTCGCAGTTGTCGCGTTTGCTGGGCACGCTGCGTACGGTCATGCCCAAGGCGACGCTCCTGAATCCGATTCTTTTTTACGCCGCCTCGGACGGGCACGATTATCGTTTGTTTTTTTTGCTGCGGGCGGATATTTGGGACGCGTACGTGCGGGGAGATATTAGCGAAAATCAATTGTGGGCGAATCTAAGTTACAATGGCGCGGAAGATGAAAACGGCGTGTTCTCGAACGGCAAGAATTTTCTGAAAAAGAATTTCACCGGCGCGAAACAAACGCGCTATTCGAGCGCACAACGCCAGGTGGCTTCGACGCTCACGACGGAAGAATGGGGCGAGCAACTAACGGTCGGCTCGTTTCTCGTGCCGGTGGGCGGTTTCGCGGACACCTTTAGCATCGGCGAGTTGAGCGGCAGCGCGACCGGTTTCACAATCTACGAGACTCCCGATTACAAGACCGTTGTCTTTGCCTTTAACAGCGGCGACGAGGCGGCATTGAAAAATCTGCGACTTGACGCAGGTCAATACATCGTGGTCGTCCAGGGCGCGGGCGCACCCGCCAAAGTGAATCTGCAATACGTCGAACATCTGGGACGCTGAAAACGCGTTGCGCAGACTACGCGTGACATGGAAAAAAGGAATCGGCTATGCGCGGAAAATGGGTACGTATAATTTTATGGGGCGCAGTCATCGGGGTTCTGTTCGGCTGCGGCGCGGCGCAGACGACCGCGTCCGGTGTAAATGCGCCTGCGGTTGTGGGAGCAACTTCTAACAAAGCCATAGACCTCACCGGCGACGCGGCGGCGCGGAAATCCTCCGCCGTCGCGCAAACACAGGGCGGCAGCGATTTGTCGCTCGACAGGGTTTTGGTGACACAGGCGGTGTACGACGAGCCGCTGATTTTCAACAAAGATACCGTCGTGCGCGCCGTCGTCGGGTACACCGGCGCGGGGACGGTGGATGCGCGCGTCACGGTTGAATTTGACGGCAAGACGTTTACGGAAACCAAGCCCGTGCAGGGCAAGCAGACGGTGATTGACGTGTTTGTGGGCGCGCCGCAAAATTTTCAAACGCAAACGGTGACGGCGCGCGTCGAAGCCGCCGGGGAATCGAGCGGCGACGATCCTGCCAACAATTCCAAAAGTGTCACGCTCGAGATGGTCAAACCGAACGAAACCATTACCGCGTATTTTCTGCCGGTGGATTGGACGACGGAGCAGCGCCAGCGCTATAACTTTGCGGTGAGCTTTCCCAAGTTTGTGCAGGATAACGCGATCTATTTGCGCGGCGCGTATCCGTTGAGCAAAGACCAAATCACAGTGGATTTCAGCAGCGTGCCGCACATGCTCTCTGCAAATGAAAAACACCTGGCGAACAATCAAGGCGACACGGACGTGGTTTCACAGTATTTGCTGTACGCGACGATTTCGCTCGCGGCGCGGCGTTTGAAACCGGACGCGACGTTGGTCGTCGGCGTGCTGCCGCCGGGGTGGTTTGCCGCGCACGGCAAGCGCGGCGCGTTGGGTATGGCGCTGCGCGATGTCAAAGGCACGGTCACCGGGCAATACGCCGTGACCGACCCCACCACGTCGGCGCACGAATTGGCGCACCTGTACTGGCTGTACGAGGATTACGATTATTCCATTGACCCGCCGCGCCCTTTTACCTGGTTGGACCGTTCCGGCTATTTTGTCGAAGCCAAGCTGCCGGAAGAAATCTCGCCCGACAAAAAAATCCCGACTTTTCTCAGTTCCGGCGCGCCCGATCAGGCGTATTGGGTAGACACGCGCGCGTACGAATATCTCACGGCGAAATTCACAATTCAACCCGGCGGCCAAGTTACCGCGCCCATGATTCTGGCGGCGACGATGGCGCGCCAAATTGATCCCGACAAGAATTATCCGACTGAGTACTCGGCGGGCTGGCAGCGGTACGAGCCGAAACAAACCGTGTATGTCAGTGTGGGCGCGGCGGACCTGCGCGGCGGTGAAACGCTCGAGGCGCGCTGGTTCAACGGCGATCAACAGGTGTTCAAGGACGCCAAAACGACGCAAGCCGGCAGCGCGTGGTACGCCTTCTCACTGCGTAACTCCAATGGCATGCCCGAAGGCAATTATCACGTTGACATTTATCTCGATGGCAAATTGGTCAAGACGAGCAAGTTCGAGGTCAAGAGCAGTCAATAAGAAACTCGGACAGCCCAAACCGCTGTCCGAGTTTCTTATTGGGGGCTGGTTTACACCAACAAATTTACAAACCCATACCAACGTAGTAAAATGAAACGCAATATGATTCCACCGGTTTTGAGTGACCTGCGCGCGCTGGCAGAGTTGGGATCGCAGGGCGTTGAACTGGATTTTGAACGACTGCGCCTTTTCGGAGTTTCGCCGCTGACCGACGCGCTGGCCTCGCACATGTCGTTTGGCAACATGGGTGCCGAAACCTTTGTGCTGTACGCCAACGGACGCAAGCAGCGCGCGCTCGGCGTGATACAGGCGCGCACGCGTAAAAATCGCCCCGAGGCGGATCTTACGTTTATCGCGCCGTCGTTGGATCAAGACCCCGACGCGGTGACGACGTGGTACCGCCTACTGGCGGAAGCGACGAAAGGGTTGGGCGAATTGGGATGCCAACGCATCTATGCCACAGTGCCCGCTGGCAACAGCGTCGAAGAGGTCTTTCGGCAAGCGGGATTCTCTGTTTTCACACGCGATCAGGTCTATCTCTTGGATGTTCCAGCGGTGAATGCCTTCCAGTCGGCACAGCCTGCATACAAGAGCGACTCGACCACTCTGCGCCGGATGCGCAAACGCGATGCGTGGAACATCTTGCGCTTGTACACGGCGATCACGCCTCGCAATGTGCAATACGCGGAAGCGATATTGGTGACCGAGGGCGCGACGGGCAAACTCGAGGACTGGTGGGAAAATGCGAACGGCACCAGCTATGTGCTGGAACACAATAATACCTTGACGGGCGTGATCCGCGTTACACGCGGGCGGCTCGCGGCGTGGGTGCGCTTGCATCTGGCGCCGCAAGCGGGCGCGTTCGCGGACGAAGTGGTCGCGGCCGCCATTGGCTTGGTCAGCAAAACGCGCGTGCGTCCGATTTATGTGGCGGTGCGCGACTATGAAGGCGGAATCCGCGGCGCATTGCAAGCGGCGGGTTTTGCACAGCATACGGAACGCAGTCACATGGTCAAACATACGACCGTGCGCGTGCGCGAAGCCGTGCCGTGGCTCGCGCCGGTACTGGAAACTTCAAAAATTCCTGCGGTTCACACGCGGGTGAATGTGACAGGCGACAGGTAGCAAGTGACAGGAATCGTGAAACGTCACCCGTCACCCGTCACTCGTCACTTTTGATTTGATGGAACAAACTCTAACTGACGATCTTCAAGTTCTCATTTCCGTTTTGCCGCCGCACATTCGAACGGCGCTGATTGACATTAACGACCCCGATAATCTGGTCGAAATCGTACTCGACCTTGGACGGCTCCCCGAAGCGCGTTACACACACGCCGAAAAAATTCTTGCCGAGAGCGAAGTAACCGAAGCCGACATTGATTACATTGTCTCGCGCATCGGCGATTTTTCGGACGACAATCGCGCGGGAATTCCGCGCACGTTACATCGCATCTCGGCGATCCGCAATCGCAAAGGGCGCGTCGTCGGACTGACGTGTCGCGTCGGGCGCGCCGTATTCGGCACGATGGACATTATTCGTGACATTGTCGAATCGAGCAAAAGTGTTTTGCTGCTCGGACGCCCCGGGGTGGGCAAAACGACGATGCTGCGCGAAGCCGCGCGCGTGTTGGGCGATGTCAAGCGCGTCGTCATTGTGGACACGTCGAACGAAATCGGCGGCGACGGTGACATCCCGCATCCCGCCATCGGCAAAGCGCGCCGCATGCAGGTGCCGACGCCCGCGCTCCAGCACGAAGTCATGATCGAAGCGGTCGAGAATCACATGCCCGAAGTCATCGTGATTGACGAAATCGGGCGCGAGCTCGAAGCCGAAGCCGCGCGCACGATTGCGGAACGCGGCGTGCAACTCATTGGCACGGCGCACGGGCAGACGCTCGACAATCTGCTGATGAATCCGACGCTGATGGATTTGGTCGGCGGGATTCAGAGCGTGACGCTTTCGGACGAAGAAGCGCGGCGGCGCGGCACACAGAAAAGTATTCTCGAACGCAAAGCCCCGCCGACGTTCGACATTCTCGTGGAAATTCAAGACCGTCATCGCGTCGCGGTGCACAACGACGTCGCGGCGGCGGTGGATTCGTTCTTGCGCGGGCGACCCTTGCCGCCGGAAACACGGACCCGCGATCTCGAAACGGGCGCGGTGGACATTCAACGCCCCGAAACGCGCGTGCACGTCGCGCCGCGGCAAGGCGAACGCGTTTCGGCGCGCCGCGAACGCGGGAACGGGAAAATGGGCGACCGTCCCGCCCAGCACCCGCCGCCCACGCCGGGCGCGCCGCGCAAAACCATGCGGTTCTATCCGTACGGCGTGAGCCAAGACCGTCTCGAGACGGCGGCGAAAGCGTTGGACGTGCCGATTCGCATCGTGGGCGATCTGGATCAAGCCGACGCGGTGTTGACGCTCAAGAATTATTACAAAAAGCGACCACCCGCGCTCGTGGACGCCGAACGCACCGGGATTCCCGTGTACGTTTTGCGCTCGAATACGATTGCGCAGATGGAAGGGATCCTCGAAGATTTGTTCGGCGTGGAGCCCAAAGACGACCCTTTTTCGCTCGCCATGGCGGAAACGGATGACGCGATTCAACGCGTCTTGAGCGGCGCGCATTCGGTGGAACTCGCGCCGCAAAGCGCGTTCATTCGCCGCTTTCAACACGAACGCATCCGCGAAGCAAATCTGTTTTCGCGCTCGTTGGGCAAAGAACCGAAACGGCGGGTGAGAGTGTACGCGAGTGAAGTTGGATAAGGAGAATGGTAAACAGGTAGACAGGTAAACAAGTAGACTTGCCTTCCTGTCTACTTGTTTACCTGTGGATGAATCTATGACGAAACATCGTTACGCGGTGATACTCGAACAAGGCGAAGATGGGTACATCGTCGCGCATGTGCCTGCTCTAAGGGGCGTCATTTCGCAAGGTAAGACGCGCCAAGAAGCATTAAACAACATCCAAGAGGCAATTGAGCTGCATCTTGAGACTCTGCGCGCCCTGAATGAACCGATTCCGCAGGAAGCGACTGAATTTGTTGAGGTGGTTGCGTAATGCCCAAACTGCCTGTTCTTTCTGGAGATGAGTTGGTGCGCGCTCTCGAAAAATTGGGATATTCGATTGAGCGGATTCGTTGCGGACACAGTTCGCGAGCAGTCATATGTCGCTCCGTTGTGAAGGTCGTCCACCCCTGACTGTCCCACGCCATCGCGAATTGGACCGAGGAACATTGCGTACCATCTTGCGCGAGGGAGATATCAGCATTCAAGAGTTTCTCGAACTCTTGAAAAAGTGAGCTCCATGTTTATTAGTTTCGAAGGTCCCGAAGGCAGCGGGAAATCTACGCAGGCGCGATTGTTGGCGGAATTCCTGTGCGAAAAATTGGGCGCGGACAGAATCGTGCTGACGCGCGAACCGGGCGGGACGAAAATTGGCGAAGAGATTCGCGCGGTGATTCATTCGCTGCGCCATCACGAAATGGCGCCGACGACAGAGTTTTTGTTGTACAATGCCGCGCGCGCGCAAATCGTCGCGGAGGTGATTCGCCCCGCGCTGGCGCAGAACAAAATCGTGTTGTGCGACCGTTACGCGGATTCCACGATTGCGTATCAGGGGTTTGGGCGACAATTGGATATGGAAATGGTGCGTACGGTGATTCATTATGCGACGGGCGGTCTAAAACCCGACCTGACGTTTTACATTGACGTGAGCGTAGAAGAAGGTTTGGCGCGGCGGAATCACGGACATGCGCGCGGCGAGGAATTGAATCGCATGGACGTGCAAGCGCGCGAGTTTTACGAACGCGTGCGCGCCGGATACGAAACGCTGATCCGCGAGGAACCGCTGCGCTGGGTGCGGATTGACGGCGCGCGTGAAATTGACAAGGTTCAATCCGAATTACGGCAAGTGCTTGTGTCGCGGCTTGTTTTTCTAACCGCGAATCTACGCTAATCTACGCGAATCTGGTCTACTTGTTCTCTTGCTACCAATTACTGATGACTGCTCACTGTTTACTGATTCCTTGCTCTCTATCTCTCGTTCTCTCCATCTCTCTATCTCACATCCCCGGAGGTAAACCATGAAACTAGTCATTGCCATCGTCCAGAGCGACGACGCGGGCGCGTTGAGCGACGCGCTGCGCGAGGCGAATTTTCAGTCCACTCTCGTCAGCAGCACGGGCGGTTTTTTGCGCGAGGGGAACGGCACGCTCTTTATCGGCGTGGACGACAATCAAATAGATGCCGTGATGAAGATCATCAAAGAAAACTGCACCACGCGCACGCAGTTCGTGAACCCGATGCCGCCGGTGATGGAACCGGGCGAATTGTACATGCCGCCGCCGGTGGAAGTGCAAGTGGGCGGCGCGGTGGTGTTTGTGGCGAACGTGGAGCGGTTCGAGAAATTCTGAGCAGATAGCAGATGGCAAATGGCGGATGGTGGATGGCGAATAGCGGATAGCGGATAGCAAATGGCGGATGGCAAGGCGCGTGCGGATTTTGCACGCGCTTTGTATATCACTCCGCGTGGAAAGGAGGGAACTGCGGCGGACGAAAATTCGTCAATCTGATGCAAGGTTGGCTCGGATAATTTTCTCAAGGAGTATTTCTGTGAATGGCAAAACAACGCAGAATGCAAATCGCAAATCGCAAATCATACTATCGCACTATCGGACGAGCGCACTATCGCACTAAAGATAGACATGAGGGCGCGTAAAGTCTGGAACGGCGAGCACGAATTACGTTTGACGCGATTGGAATATGCGGTGTTGGAGTATCTGGCAAGGCGAGCAGGGCACATTGTTACGTATCAAGAATTGTGGCATGAAGTTTGGCGGCACACCAGCCCGCTGGGTGAAGGTGAACAACGCACGGTGCGACAAACGATCAAACGCATCCGAAAGAAACTGGGGGAGGATTGCGGGGCGCCGCGCTTTTTGTATTGTGTATACAACGTTGGATTTCGCTGTGCGGAGGATCAGGTGACGCTGGTGGAGTGAACGGAGGGAGCCGGTAGAGAAATTTCTGCCGGCTTTTTGTTTGGGGACGGGAAATCTGTACCGAGTTTGTACCGAGATTTTAATGTATGGTTTCTTAAATGAGGGTATAATTTTCCGTGCAACATGACGTTGGAAACAGAAATGCCAATGAACTCCAATGCAATAAATCGATCGTTCAAAATTTGGGGATGGATATGCGCGATAAATTCAGTTAGCGCTATTAACGTCTTTTGTACTGCCCAAAGATCGATTTTTTGGAGAAAGCAACTGTTTGCAAGAAAAGGAGAGATATGAAATACTTCAGAGTACTATCAATTCTTGTTATTTCCGTTGCCAGCCTTGTGTGGACGAGCGGCGCTTCTGCAGTTTGGTATGCTGGAAACGTACGCTCGTCAGGGTTCGGAGTAAGGTGGACCCCTTACGTGAGCTTCAACTTGGAGAGGTTACGTGAGCTTCAACTTGGAGAGGTTTCGACTTGCAATAAGCGAAGCGAAAAAATCGCGAATAAAGAATCTCGGTGCAGAAGAATTATGCAGAGATTTTTT
>JACQWQ010000175.1 GCA_016209205.1 Chloroflexota bacterium | reverse complement strand
TCACGATTGACGTTTCACGTTTCACGTTTCACGATTGACGTTTCACGTTTCACGTTTCACGATTGACGTTTCACGTTTCACGTTTCACGATTGACGTTTCACGTTTCACGTTTCACGATTGACGTTTCACGTTTCACGATTGACGTTTCACGTTTCACGTTTCACGATTGACGTTTCACGTTTCACGATACGCGATACGCCATCCGCCATCCGCCATCCGCATTTTGCCGAAACGACTGCTTGTGCCTATACTTGCCGCGATGAAAACTCAGGAACGCGCGTGGAACGACGATTGGCGCGAGTGGGTGACGGACAAGGCGCACGGGTTCGTGTTGGAAATCGGCGCGGGGGATGGGGTCAATCTGGAATACTATCATTCCGACGCGCAGGTGATTGCGACGGAACCTGACGCGGAATCTATCGAACTCATTACGGATTATCAGGACAATGTGACTCTCGCGCAAGTGGATGCCGAAGATTTGCCGTTCCCCGATGAGTCGTTCGACGCGGTGGTGGGCACGCTGGTCTTTTGCACGATTCCCGACGCGGCGCGCGCGCTGCGCGAGGTCAAGCGCGTCTTGAAACCCGGCGGCTCGCTGCGTTTGGTGGAGCACGTCCGCGCGAAAAATCCCGTCGGGCGCGCGTTCATGCAAATGGCGAATCCCGCGTGGCATTGGATGACCGGCGGCTGCAATATCAATCGCGATACATTAAGTGCGGTTCACGCCGCGGGTTTTCAAGTGATTGGCACGCGCAAGAAAATGATCGGGCTGATTATTGGGATTGACGCGCGGAAATGAAGAATGAACACCCAGACCTGACAGGGTTTTTTGCGATGACATACATCGCTGAGTGCGCGTAACCTATACCATTCGCGATGTACACCGCGTACGCGATAAGTAAAACGTACGTCCCAAAAACCTGTCAGGTCTTGTGATCTTCAACCAATCATCCCCGCGTCGCGCAATTTTTGTAAAATCTCCATCGCCTCTTCCTGCGGCAATTCCGCCAATGCCGCACGTAACGCCTCTACATCCCGCGCTTGCAGCGCGGCGACCACCGCTTCCGGCAATGCCAGCTCTTGCTCCCCCATTTCGGGCGTCGAGGCAGGATTCTCCCCTCTCCTCGTAGGAGAGGGATCGGGGCGAACAGCAAAGTCAGACCGTGCGCGCGGTTAAGAATCTTTTTACTCCCCTCTCCTCGTAGGAGAGGGGTCGGGGGAGAGGTATTCCAAAATCCGTTTCACCAACGCGCGGTCTTGTTCGTCCAATCCTTCCGTCAATAACGCGGCATCGCGTTCGCCGTTCCAAATGCGCTGAACGGGCGACGCAAGATGCCACCCTTTTTCCTCCAGATTCGCAAGCGTCGCTTCAATCTCTTGTTTCTCCGTCTCATCCCCATTCGCCACCGCCGCAATCGCGCGCAGCAGCGGATCAAACTCTTGCAGCACGCGCGCCATGTCCGATCCTGACGATTCTCCGCCGCCAATAATCCCCGCTTCGCGCAATTTTTGTTGAATCGCGTTTGCATGCTCTGGCGCTAATTGTTGCATAGCTGCGCGATACGCATCATTATCTCTCGCTTCAATCGCCGCGCGCACCGCCTCCGGCAACGACGCCAACACCTCTCGCTGTTTCTCGTTTCTCGCCTCTCGTTTCTCTCTTTCCTCCCGCGCCATCTCCCACACCATTCTTATCGCCTCATCCCCACTCGCCGCGCGCTGTGGAAGACGCGCAAACATTTCACGGAAACGCACACCCTCGATGCGCTCGACGCTGCCAAACGATGCGCCAGCCACTCGTTCTGCGCCGCGCCCGCGCGTTCGAGATAATTTGCCTGATTGTTATGGCTGATGGCAATGTCTTCGGGCTGCGCGGCTTGGTAGCTGTAGCGCAGCGCCATCTGTTGAAAGCGCACGGCGGCGGCGCGGTTGCCCTCTTTATCTTCCAAATCCGCCAGCGCGCTCAAGTCTGCGCCCAATCCGGAAATGTCGTGGGCTTGTTCATCTACAGCGCGGCAGTAATCGAGAAGCAATCGCGCATCGCGATAGCGACGCAAACTGAGGAGCGGAAAATAGTCGTTAAAGCGTGTGCGTGCAATCTCGACCTCGTCCGCGCCGCGCGCGACTTGATATTTCATAATCTCGGCATTGAGGTCGAGCATCGTCTCCCATTGTTCCAAGAACATAGCAGCTTTGGCACCGACATTCAACAGCGTTTCACGCACGTTCCACGGATTCGCCGTTTCCTCCGCTTCGCTTGTTTCGGGCAGTTGCTCCATTTTGGGGCGCAGCAGCTGCACCGCGTCCAACACCTCACGGTAATGCCCCATCGCGTTGAGAATTTGAAGGCGCATTGTTTCATCCGACAACTGCGTCCACGGCCCCAGCCCGGCGCGGCGCGAATATTCTGCCATGTCTGCCGCAACCTTGAGCGCGGCTTCCAGCTGCCCGGTTCGCCGCAAGAGGTTGAGCAATCGCCCCGCGTTGACGGATGCTTGCCGATAATTGTTTTGCGCGATGCTTTCGGCGATAAGGTCGCGCAATTGCTTTTCCGCCTCGTCATAGCGTCCCGCTTGGACCTGCGCGTCTGCCAGCACGCCCGCAACAACCAAACCAAGTTCCGTGCCTTGCGTCGCCGCCGCGATGTGGCGCAGGAGCGGAATGGTTTGGGCGAGCGTCGCGGGAGTTGTGTCGCGTTGAATTACTTGTTCCAACAACCTCGCTGCTTCCTCCCAGCGCTGTGCGCGCATGAGGTAGGGTGCGGCGTGCTTGCCGCCTTGCACAATCAACGGTCCGCCGCCCTGCATTTCGGTTTTCATTCCTTGCTGCCACACCGAACCCCAAAAATTTCCCAGTTCGATATCCGTCGCCGCGCGCATGGCAGGGTCGGCGTGGTCGCGGATGGTTTGAGCCACCGAAGGATGAAGGCGGAAGGATGAAGGCGGAATTTGAAATTCGAAATTAGAAATTCGAAATTCGGAATCGTCGTCCGTCGCGTTGGCTTCGACCAAGCCGCGCTGCACGAGTTCATCGAGCGCGGACGCCAATGCCTCAGTTCCCTCAGTTCCCTGAGTTCCCTGCGATTCCTTTCCCACCCTCTTCAAAAAATCTTCCCAATTCCTTTCCACAATCCACGACTCGCGGTCTTGCTCTTCCACGCACGCGAGAAACTCGAGCAATAGGCGCGCGGTGGGGGAGAGGTTGGCGGAGAGTTGGCGCGTCCAGGCGTCGAGCGTTTGCAGAAATGCGGCGGCATCGCGGAGGGATTCGCCCTTGTCCAGAAAATTCGTGTCGGCGGTTTCCGTTTCGGCGGCGAGTTGGGCGAGGTAGGCGGGATTCTTGTCCGCAAGGTCGAGCAGTTTGGGATGTCCCTGCACGGCGTTCAAAACGCGCGTGAGCTGCGCGCGTCCGGCATCGGTGTTGAACATGCCGCGCAGGTGCGGGAGTTCGCGCGCCAGCACCACGCTTTCGCTCAAACTCAACGCGTGAATCGGTTCGAGCAACAGGCGCGGGTGCTTGTCGAACGCGGTCGGCAAAACGCGCGAGGTGAGAATGACGCGCGAAATGCCGTTGTGCGCGAGCAGCGTGTTGACGAGCGCGCCGAATTTGTCGTCGCGCCACGCGCCGCCCGGCGTCAGCCAACTTTCGAGATTGTCCAACGCAATCAGGACGGAATTGTTTTCGAGCAGCGCTTTGAGACGCGGCAGCGCGCGCGCTTGAAAACGCGCGGGATCGTCTGCAAAGGTCACGAGCGCGCCGTCGGTGATGCCCAATTGATTCTCAATGTCCAGCAGCACGTTCGTAAAGGCGACTTGCAAATCAAATTGCTGGTCGGCGTCGGGCGCTTTATGCCACACGTATCCCGTAAAGCGGTCGCGCTCGTGGCGATACGCCAGTTCCAACGCGCACGACGTTTTGCCCGCGCCTGCCATGCCGTAAAACAAAACGCCGCGCTGCGCGCTGTCGGGCGCGAACGCATTGGACGCGCGCAGCATCGGCAGCAAACGTCCGACAAAGCGTTCGGGCTCGGGATCAAATTTTGCCAAAGAGCTTTGCGGCAGTTCAAAGTGCGGCGGCTGTTGCGGCGGTGTCAAGGTCAATGCGCCCGCACGCGCACCAATCAATACGGGCGTGATTTGCGAAAAGGGGTCAGCCGAAATTTTCGCGGTGCGTTCCAGCCCCAATTGCAGCGCGCCGGGCAGCGGTTGATGTTTGTCCAAAACAAAGTCATACAATTGCAGCGCGAGGTCGGCGGCGAAATCGTCGCGCACGGGATAACGCATCGCCAACGCCGCGCAGTCGAGTTCGCGCGCGAGTGTTTGCGCCAGACCGGGCAGCGGCGTTGCAACGGGCGCGGGCGCGGGTTCGCCTTCCGCGTCGGTCACTTCTTGCACATTGCGCGTTGGAGGCGCGTCGAGTCCCAACGCGCGGCGCGCGGATTCCGTCGTGCCCGCGCCCGACAAACACGCCGAAAGCGTCAAGAGCTGCAAACGTCCGCGCGTGGGTTGGAGCATTGCCGCCAGGTCGGTATCGGAAATCACATCCATTTGCCCGCGTTCATTTTCCAACAGCAGCACGCCGCGCTCGCCGTGTCCGGAAAAATGAATCACGTCCCAGCCGTCCGCGTCCGCCAACGCCTCGCGCAAAATTTCGCGCGTCGCGCCGTATTGAATCACGCGCAATTCCAGCGCGACGCCGCGCGTTTGCGCGATGCGCCGCACCAGTTTCGTCAACTCGTACCGCTCGCGGCGCAGGTTCAACGGGTTGACATCGCTCGGCAGACTGAAAACCGCGAGCACGCGCAACGTTGCGTGCGCTTGTTTTGGTCTCGGCGCGGGCGCGGGCGTTTCGACATAGACAAAACGAATGCCGTGTGCGACGAACGATTTGGGCGCTTTGCGCACGTCGAGATGCGCGAGTTCGAACGGGCGCGTCATTAACGGCTGCGCGTCGCGCGGCACATTCACCTGCACCGTCGTCGCGGGCGGCGTCAAACGTTCGCGCAGTTTTGCGCGCAAATTTCCAAAGACGCGCTCGCCCATCCACGCGCCGATTTGGTCGAGCATTTCGCGATTCGTGTATGCGCCGCGATATTGTCGAAAGTACGCGTTGAGGTCTACAAAGCCGAGGTATTCGTTTTCGTGCGGATCGAGCGCGACCGGAAAATCGGCAATGACATTACCTTTGGCGTCGTGCAATTTCCACAGCCAGTGATTTTCATCGCGATATTCCGAGAGGTTGAGGACGAGTTGAGGTTGCATAGTCGGTTTGCAAACAATGGGACGCGGCGGATTACTCCTGCGTTCGGGTTCCGATAAGCAAACAACCGGGGCAGTTGCATTATAATACCTATCCACTGAAATGTTTGCACAAAAAGCAAAGATTTTCTAACCGCGAATCTTTGCGCGAACTTCGCGCGACGAATCTACGCGAATCGGGATGCGAAAAAATTCGCGTAGATTGGCGAAGATTCGCGGTTTCCTGTTTGGTTTCGGCTTGTCCGAGTTAGCACCTATGCGCGAGATTTCAAGTGCCAATCATGTTTTTGAGAACATAATTTCGCCTGCAACAGGTAAAATGACCTATTTCGTATTTGGGGTGAGTTGGATAAAATAGACACCAAATTTTGTCCCCGCAATCTTGCGGTCGGCATAGCAAGTGGCTACAGCCCATTCTGGTTCCCCACTGGTTCGCTGCACGCTGCTTGACTCTTTCATGTAGGTGTCTTATGCAGGCACGTAAATTCTGGCGCGAGCTGTATCTCACGGTCACCGTGGGCATCGCTTTGATATTGATCGTCGCGTCGGCCTTGAGCTTGCGCGATTTGGTCGGTTTGGGTGTCATTGCCGCAGGTGTTTTTATTGCGGTGCTGGGTGTCGGGATGTATGATCAGTGGCAAGACCGCGAACTTGCAAAACTCCCCGTAAAAGCACGCAACCCCCGTCGTCGCTCCTAATTTTCAACGCGCAGAGTTTGTTTAGAGCGGATTCCTGATTCGTATGTGGGCAAAAGACCTTTCGGGTTTTCGGAAACCCGAAAGGTCTGCCCACCAATCAGACTGGAATCCGCTCTAATCCAAAAGGCGACCTTTGATTTGCTGCAGAGGTCGCCTCAACGCGCGTCACTCCGTTCTGGTTGCCGCGTACGGCAAAATGCGCATTTATTAGTTTTTTTCATTTCATTTGTGAAGGGATTGACAAATGAAATGATTGGTTATAATATCGCAAACCGTTCGACAATACCTTCGCCAATTCCCCTTTTGCTCGCGCGGGATTGCGGATGTACTCCATCCGAGTAATCCCGATGGGAAATGGCGGATTACTCGAATGAACGCCGATGAACTGCATCGGAGCATTCGCATCCGCCGCGAGCAGGGGAAAATCGTTTTGGCGAAGGTGTTGGTTCGAGCAAGGCATTTTAATTTCCTCACAGCACGGCGGAGTGGCTTGCCAAGCCGCTTGGCATGACGACACATTGGATGAACAATGCCCGCTGATTATTTTCCCCTCTTTATCATGCTCGTGGTTTCGGTGGCGTTTGCTGCCATCGGCGTGGGTGTGTCGGCAATTCTCGGTCCGCATCGTCCGACCGCCATCAAAGGGCAAACCTACGAATCGGGGATGCCTACCATTGGGACCGCCCGGCGGCGCGTGTGGATTCGGTATTACCTCGTCGCAGTCATTTTCATCCTGTTCGACATCGAAATCATTTTCTTTTACCCGTGGGCGGTTGTTTTCAAACAAGCGCCGCTGTTTCTGTTGATCGAGATGGTGGTCTTTGTGGCGATTTTGCTCGTGGGCTATATTTACGTGTGGCGCAAGGGCGGATTCGATTGGTATTAAACAAAGGATGAAGGCGGAAGGATGAAGGCGGAAGCAAGCGGTCTCTTTCATCCTTCATCCTTCATCCTTCATCCTTCAACTTATGCTTTCTGATTCGGCGAAACAAAAGATTCAAGAATTAAAAGCGCGTTATCCGCAAGCGCGTTCCGCGATCATGCCCGCGCTGTATGTGGCGCAAGAAGAATACGGTTGGCTGCCGCAAGAAGCGATTGACCAGGTGGCGGCGGAAATGGGCATGACCTCGACTGAAGTGGGGTCGGTGGCAAGTTTTTACACCATGTTCCACTTGAAACCGGTCGGCGAACACGTGATTGAATTTTGCACCGATTTGCCGTGCGCGCTCGCGGGCGCGGATGCCGCGTACGAACGCTTGTGTCACCGCTTGGGTTTGGATCACGAGCAAGAAACGACTGCCGACGGCGCAATTACCTTGCGTCACGCGCCGTGTTTGGGCGGTTGCGATAAAGTGCCGGTCTTGCTCGTGGACAATAGCACGCAGTATCAATCCATGACGGATGAAAAACTCGACGCGCTGGTTGCCGCACTGCGCGCGGGCGGCAAGCGATAGTGTATCGGAAATAAAAGCTGACTGCCCATGAACATCCTTGGTATTTCCGTTGACCCGGCAATCGTCAAGTTTATCATCCTCGTCGTTCAGTGCATCGTCTGGATCGTCGCGCTCTTGACCACGTTTGCCTATATTCAATTGGTCGAACGCTGGACGATAGCAAGAATTCAAGTGCGCATCGGTCCCAATCGCACGGGTCCCCGCGGCTTGCTCCAACCGCTCGCCGATGCCATCAAAGCGCTTTTCAAAGAAGAACTCGTACCCACCAACGCCGATAAACTTGTGTTTGTCCTTGCGCCGATGATTTCTGTTTCGTGCGCGCTGCTGGCGTTTGCCGTTATCCCGGTCGCGCCGCCCATCAATTTGTTCGGTGTCGAGATTCCGATGCAGATTGCCGACGTAGATGTTGGCGTGTTGTATATTCTCGCGATTGGTTCGGTGAGCGTGTACGGCACGGTGCTCGCGGGCTGGAGTTCCAACAACAAGTATTCGCTGCTCGGTTCGCTGCGCGCGGCGGCGCAATTGATTTCGTACGAAGTGACGTTGGGTCTGGCGCTCGTCGGCGTTTTCATGCTCACGAGCACGTTGAGTTTGAACGGCATCGTGGACTATCAGAAAAATTTCGGTTGGCTCATCGCGCCGCAAATCATCGGTTTCTTTTTGTATGTCATCGCCTCGATTGCCGAGACGAATCGTTTGCCGTTCGACTTGCCCGAAGCGGAAACGGAACTCATCGCCGGTTATTACACCGAATACTCGTCCATCAAGTTCGCGTTCTTTTTCATGGCGGAATACATCAACATCATTACCGTGTGCGCGGTGACGACGACGCTGTTTCTCGGCGGTTTCCTCAGTCCGCTTTCGGGAATTCCATTCTTGAGGGATATTCCGATTTTGGCTTGGGACGGCATCTGGTGGTTTGCGCTCAAGGTCTTTGTGCTGATTTTCATTTTCATGTGGATTCGCGGCACGTTCCCGCGTTTGCGCTATGACCAGCTGATGAATTTCACATGGAAGGCAATGCTGCCGGCGGCGCTGCTCAATATCTTGATTACAGCCGGGATTGTGCTTTACCCGGAGATATTGCGGCTCCTTAACGGACAGGTCACATTACGCTGATGCTTGACGAATTAAGACTCCGTGTGCAAGAATTGAATCAAAACCGCGCAACGTTCGACGCGTTCTTGGCGCAACTGGACGACGCGCGGTGGAATCAACCGGTCGGCGCGGAAAAATACACCGCGCGGCAAACGATGGCGCACCTCGCGGGCGCGGTGAAAACCATGACGCGCATGGGACAAAATTGGGTGGCGGGCAAAGACAACACCCTCCGTCCCGATTTTGATTTGAATTTTTTCAACGCGCGCCAGCAGGAAAAACGCGCGCAAATGTCCAATGTGGAACTCGTCCAAGAATGGCATGACGGACAGCAAGGCGTCATTGCCTTTATGGAAACGCTCGGCGCGGCGGATTTGGAAAAATGCGGCGAGCATCCTACCGCCAAACAGATCGCGGTGCGCGATTTGTTTCTGATCATCACGACACACGAAGCCGACCACATCCGCCAAGTGATGGATGCGTTTGCCAAATAAAAAATCATGTTGAGAGAATTGGAACCGCTCGTCGCGCAGTATGCGCGTTCACGCGAGACGCTGCTTTCCTGTGTGGCGCGGCTGAATGCCACGCAGGTCAAGGAACTGTTACCCGGACGCGATTGGTCGGTTCAAGACACGCTGAGCCACATTGCCACGAATGAAGGGTTGATGCGCGAGCTGCTGCGCGATGTTGCGCTTGGAACGAACACGGCGCTGCCGGACGATTTTGACAACCAGCGTTTTAACGACGAGCAAGTCGCGGCGGGACGTTCCAAGAGCATCGAACAATTGCGCGCCGAGTTGGAAGCGAGTTATGCCCAGCTCGTCGCGTTGTTGGAATCGTTTACGCCCGAAATGTTGAACCGCCGCGGCACACATCCCGCTGCCGGGGATACGAACGTCAAGGAATTTTTTTTAGCAATGTACGCGCATCACGAAGTACATTGCCGCGATGTGGTGGAACAAGTGCGGCGCTTGCTCAAGAACTAGCACAGTACATCACAATTGTCATTTCGAGATGGTCAGCCCGCAGGGGCTGTATGGGCACAGGACTGTCATATCGAACGGAGTGAGATATCTCGCTCCGCTCGATATGACAAGTCCTGTGCAGCAGAGCAAGAAATCTCTGCGTCACCAAAAAAGATTTCTCGCTCCGCTGCACAGAAACTTCCAGCTGTCATTCTGAAGGGACTTGCGATGTAGGCGATGTGCGATGTATTCCCATCGCCTACATCGCACATCGCCAGAATCTCTACGCCAAACCAGAGATGCTTCGTCCCTCAGCATGACAGTTTCTGCGGGTCACGCAGCCCACGTGGGCTGGACATCTCGAAATGACAGATGACCCTTCATGGATTTAGGTTCACTGACCGAATCAATTGTCTTTTACCTGTTTGCGGCGATTGCGGTGTTGGGCGCGCTCGGCGTGGTCATGGCGCGCAGCCCGGTGCGCAGCGCGTTGTCGCTTGCGAGCGTATTCATTTCTCTGGCGGCAATGTATGTTTTGCTCAACGCGGGCTTTTTGGCGGTGGCGCAAATCATGATTTACGCGGGCGCCGTCTTGATTTTGTTCCTCTTTGTCATTATGGTGCTGAACCCGCGCGTGGATGTTTTGGGCGCGCGGACCGGCACACAGACGCTCATCGCAATTGCCTTTACCGTTGCGTTGGCGGTGTTGATCATTGCAACGGTTTCAAGTGGACAAATCGCACCGGCAACCGGAAAATTTACGCCGGAGGTCCTTGCCGATTTTCAGCACGTCGAGATCATCGGCGCGCTTTTATTTAGTGAATTTCTCTTGCCGTTTGAAATCGCCTCGATGCTGTTGCTGGTCGCCATTGTCGGCGCGATGACGTTGGCGCGGCGCGAAAAGGGCGCGCACAAAAATATCGAAGGTTGATCTGCAACCCATGTTGACTGTCACGCACTATACTATTCTCTCGGCGCTGTTGTTCGCCATTGGCGCGATCACGGTTTTGGTGCGCCGCAATCCGCTCATTATGTTCATGGGCATCGAATTGATGCTCAACGCGGCGAACCTGGCGTTTGTCGCGTACTCGCATTTCTTGAGCGACATGGGCGGGCAGGTCTTTGTCTTTATCGTGCTCACGGTGGCGGCAGCCGAAGTCGCAGTCGGGCTGGCGCTCGTCGTCGCGATTTTCCGCGCGCGCGATAATGTGGATGTAGATGAAATAGATACTTTGAGGGGGTAACGCAATGGATTGGCGTCGGTTTACTCCTTCGGATTTCGAGTATGATTTTGAACGGGACGAACTGGCTGACCATGCTGTTCCCTTTGAAGAAGCTGTCGAGTGTTTCTTTTCTGATTTTGAAGTGCGCCGCAACAAATCCTATCGAGACCGTTATCAATTGATTGGCAGAACACTGGGCGGACGGCAGTTGAAAATCATCTTTCAATTGAAGCCCAAGTACGTTGTGCGAATCATTACGGGTTGGGAAATATGAAAAGCACGCGCAAAGCAAAAAAGAAAATGACCGAATTGGAGATTGATGCTGTCGTCGTCGCGCAAGCCGATGACGACTCCAATTGGAGCAAGCCCGTGCGCGTTCGCCGAAACCACACCGCTGCGGTTTCAATCTCTTTGGAACTTGCCACGCGCGCCGCATTTCTCGCACGATTGCATCATCAGGCAAGTATTCAGGACTGGCTCAGGCAAATTATCCAAGAGCGCATCGAATTAGAGGAAGCTGCGTTCCTTGGCGCCAAGCGCGAATTGCTGATGAAGCACAGCGCCTGAAGCTCTTGGAACACGTTTTTCAACAATTACGATTTGTCCCATGTCACAATCTCTCTGGTTAATTCCCGCGCTCCCGCTGCTCGGCGCAATCATTAATCTGGTCGTCGGTCGTCGCTTGCCGCGCGCGTTGTCGCAGTGGCTCGCCGTCGTCATGGTCGGCGCGGCGTTTGGCGTGTCGGTTAGCGCGTTTTTTAATCTCATCGCGTTGGCTCCCGAAGAACGGCTGATTCACGAGACGGTGTTTAATTGGATCGGCGTCGGCGGTTTCAGCGTAGATGTCGCGTTTTGGCTCGACCCGCTTTCGGCGGTGATGATTTTGGTCGTCACGGGCGTCGGCACGCTGATCCACATTTACGCCGTCGGGTACATGGAGCACGAGCAAGATTACGCGCGGTTTTTCACCGCGATGAATCTGTTTGTCTTCGCGATGCTCATGCTCGTCCTCGCCGACAATTACTTGTTGATGTTTCTCGGCTGGGAAGGCGTCGGCGTGTGCTCGTATTTGCTCATCGGTTTTTGGTACAACCGCGACAACCTCGCCGTCGGCACGGATGAAAAATTTCTCTCCCCGCGTTCTTCTGCCACCAAAGCGTTCGTCGTCAATCGCATCGGCGATTTCGGTTTCACACTCGGCGTCATCTTGATGTTTTGGACGTTCGGCTCATTAGCCTTCGAGCAAGTTTTCCCTGAAGCCATGAAGATGAGCACGAATCAGGGAAATTTTGAACCATTAGTTGCCGGTCCGCCCGTTATCACGGTCATTACTTTGTTGCTGTTTGTCGGCGCGACGGGAAAATCGGCGCAGATTCCGCTCTTTATCTGGCTGCCCGATGCTATGGCGGGTCCAACGCCGGTCAGCGCGTTGATTCACGCGGCGACGATGGTCACGGCGGGCGTTTACATGGTTGCACGCTCGCACGTATTGTACGAACTCGCGCCGACGACGATGGCGGTGGTTGCCGTGCTGGGCGTATTGACCGCGTTCATTGCCGCGACAATTGCGCTGGTGCAAAATGATTTGAAACGGGTGCTGGCGTACTCGACGGTTTCGCAGCTCGGCTACATGTTTTTCGCGTTGGGCGTGGGCGCGTTCGGCGCGGGCATTTTCCATTTGATGACGCACGCGTTTTTCAAAGCATTGTTGTTCTTGAGCGCGGGCGCGGTGATGCACGCGATGAACGACATGCTGGACATGCGGCGGCTCGGTGGTTTGCGCAAGATTATGCCGATTACGTTTTGGGTGTTTCTCATCGGCGCGCTCGCGCTTGCCGGTGTGCCAATGTTCAGCGGCTTTTTTAGTAAAGACGAAATTCTGACAGCGGGTTTTGCGCAGGGACAAATCGGCTTGTGGCTTGTCGGCGTGTTGACCGCGCTCATGACGGCGTTTTATATTTTCCGCGCGGTGTTTCTCACCTTTGGCGGCGCGCCGCGCTGGAAGCCGGGCGAAGTCGTCACCGCGGACGACACTCACGCGGCGCATGGTGGCGCCGAACACGGACACGGCGCGCTGGGCTTGCACCCGCGCGAAACCAAAGCGGTGATGTGGCTTCCGCTCGTCATTCTCGCGATTTTGTCCGTCGGTGGCGGCTATGTCGGTTTGCCGAGTGTGATCGGTCCGAATCAATTCGGACAATTTCTCGCGCCGGTGTTGGGAGAACACGCGCTGGAAATCTCCGCCGAACTGGAATGGACGCTGATTGCCATTTCGGTTGTCGCGGCGTTCGCGGGCATTTTGGTCGCGCTGTGGTTTTATGTTTGGAATAAGGAAATTCCCGCGCGGCTCGGGCGCGATTATCCGTGGCTCTATGCCGTGTTCGCTAACAAGTATTGGGTGGACCCGATTTACGATTACATGATTGCGCGCCCAGGGCGTTGGCTCGCGAACGTGTTTTGGGTAGACGTTGACGGACGCATTATCAACGGGTTCGCGGATGGCTTGGGGAACGTGTTCCGCAACATCGGGCGCGGCTTGCGTTCGCTGCAAACGGGCTATGCGCGCGGTTACGCGTTGGCGATGTTAATTGGGATTGTGATCGTGATTGCGGTGGTGGTGATGCGCTTTTGATTTGCAATGGCGACGATTTTTGCGGGGGATGAATCGGGGAATCTTGGGTTTGAGTTCGCGGCGGGTGGGACGCGCTATTACGTTGTGTCTTTGGCGCGCTTTCCAGACCCTGATGAAGCACGCGGGAAAATCGAGAAATTCAAGGTTGAGCGCCATTTCGGAAGAGGTGAATTTTCATTTCACGAGCTCATTGCACAGCAATGGCGCGGTCAAGTATTTGATTTTGTTTCGACGCTTGACTTTGTTGGTTGGGTGACGGTAATTGACAAGCGGAAGCTTTCCGAGTTTTACCAATTGCTCGATAGTCGTTCATTGTATGTGTTGTTCTTAACGGAGGCGGTCACAAGAATCCCTGCCGAGAAGCGCAATGAAAGTATTCTGGTTTTGGATGAAATTGATCAGTCCGGGGAAATCTTGCATGAAGTTCGCAGGGGACTTCAGGTGCGAGGCGTTAGAGGCAGTTTCAAGAAAATTGTCGCAAAACGCTCTTCAAGTGAGCCATTGATTCAAGTGGCGGATCTTATTGCGGGAGCTGTGCATCGTTGGAAGCGATACGGAGAAACGACGCTGTTGGAAGGGCTTGCGCATAAACTGGAGATAAGCGAGTTTCGCGAAGAAAAAAAATCACCTAGCTAGTCACGGACTGGTTACCGGACAGGACGCCACTGGAGGCGTCTCTTCACTAGGTGTAAAAAACCTTGCGGTTTTTTGACAGACCTATTTTAGCACTCGCAAATTGCCCTGTCAAAAGCCAGACGCTCGAGATATGAAATTTGTTAGGGATACGATTTAGACGGTCTCTGTGAAGAAAGGAACGATTCGATTTCGCGGACGAGAAAGGGCAGATTGGGGCGCTCAAAACTCAGGTCGGGCGCGGGGACGCGGTGGTGCTTGATGTCTGGCTCGATGTGCTTGTGATGAGGATGCGTGCTGGCAAGTGATTTATCTTGCGGATGAGGCCAAGGGTCGTACCACCAGAGTTTGGTGTCGTTCTGATAGAATTCGTAACTGTAATTGCTGATCCGGTGCTCACGAAAATCTACCAGTTCAAGGACGCGCAGGACATATCCATTTGCAAAATGCAAATCACCTTCGAGTAATGCAGTGTACAGCGTAATGCGGATCAAAACGAGCGTAGAATACTCGATGGTTGGAAAAGTTTCCATCAAGCCATAAATCAACTGCTCGTAGGTCTTGGGCGAGCGAAAAGGCGTATCAAGCGCTTTTGAATCAAGTGGCGCTGGCATGACTTGCCTCGCGATTCAACGCTGTGACGATGGGCGCAAGTTCACTTTTGAAGAGGCGTTTGTATTCGCGCTCGCGAGCGAGTAACGCTTTGTACATTCCAAGCCAAATGATAAAATCGCGAGACTGTTCCAATTTGCCCTGATGGACAAGGCGGTAGAAATCCGCAGAACGCAATCGGTACTTGCGTTCGTATTTGAACAGTTCATTTTCCAGTTCTTGCATATCGCGAATCAAGTGCGAGAGTTTCTGAAGACTGATGCTCATGTGATGCCTCCGGTTGGTGTAATTGTAATGGAGACGCAAATGTGTGTCAAAAGAAAAACCACCTAGCTAGTCTGAGAGTGGCTCAGACAGGACGCCACAGTCGGCGTCTCTTCGCTAGATGGAAAACTTTGCGGTTTTTTGACGAACATATTTTAGCACTCGGATAATGACGTGTCAATAATTTTCGGAGATGCGCAAGGTGACCGCAGTTTGGAAAACAGCGGCAAAAGAAAGCCAAAGGTAAGCCAAAGAATGATGACCACGGTTTGGAAAACCGCAACAAAAGAAAGTTGAAAGAGCGACAAGAATGCTTCTTGGCATTCTTTGGATTCGTTCTTTCATTCTTTTGCCGATGAAGGCGATGCAGTTCATCGCACTATTCTTCGGTAGGTTTGGAGGTAGCATGTCCCCCGTCCAAAATTTTCGCACGCTTTTTGTTTTATTGACTGTTGGTTTGTTTGCCATCGCTGCCTGCGCGCCCGCACCACCGCCAACGCCTGTGCCGACATCAACTCCCGTTCCGACGGCGGTGGCGCTTGCGACACCGACAGAGAATGCAACGAATACGCCTGAACCAACGGCGACTTGGACTTTAACACCGACGAATACCGCAACGTCAACGATATTACTGACGCCGAGTGCAACCGCAACTCCGTTGGGCGAAATTCCGCTCATTAACGTGGTCTTAAAATCATTCAAGGAAACCGCTGGCTACCCAGCTCCGTCCTCGCCATTTCTAAGTGCAGTTGCCCCAAACTTTGGGTGCGGGGGTTATTTCACGCAACCCGTGGATCTAAGAGAGGTTTCTTTTGGGAAGAACGTGTATCAATACTGCTATGTAAAAGTATCCAGGGCATTACCTTTTATTTGGGGAGGAGAAGGAGATGTTGTGGCGTTGCTTACTCTGCCTGATCCCGCAAAATTAAGCGATGAACATGGCAGAAGACTTATCCCAATTAATGTCGGTTCCACAGCACTTGCATGGAAGGCTGAGGATGGAAGTCGTATTGCAATGCCTTTTTTGTTCCCACGGTTCTATAACGATGTTGAAATTGCACCGGTGATGGTGTGGGGCAACGGAAAAAATCAGCACGTGCTTGAAGGTTGGCAAGTATGGCTGATTAATCCGAAAACCGGCGAAACTATAACGAAATTCGAGCACCCATTTGTCACACTAACACCATATGAGGGCTTATTTTTTGATCAATCATCTGGCCAGATTGAAGTAGTCAAAAGATCAGGTGATACCAGCGTCCCAACAGTCCGTGTGGTTGGCGTTCAGCTTGCAAAACCAGCACCACCTATAGCTACAATTGATGGACTTGCATTTTACGGTAACTTCTCGCAAATTGATATTAATGCTTTCAAAGAAATGGTGAGTTTGCTGAAAACAAAAACTCCACAATGGTGGAAATATGTTGCCAGTTCCGAACCGCTTGTTGTTGTATTCGATCCAACGTTGGAAGGAATATGGACTGGCTTTTGTTGTGATGCGGAAGGTCGAGGCAGGATAACTGTACCCAACCATTTCTCCAAGCCAAGTGCTGCGGATAGTTTGCTTTCGGCAGCGGTCCTTATTCATGAGGTAACCCATGTGAGAGATGGGCGTTCTCTCAAACTTCGCATTCATTTGCCGAGGACGAAGGAGGATTGTCAGTATAATGAGAATTCGGCTGTCAAACAACAGATTGCGTATTTGAATGATTTACTTTCAGTGATGCCAGCCAGTGAAATTCTTGCACAAAAAACAAGAATTTTCCCACCGCGAATCTTCGCGAATCTACGCTAATTTTTTCTGTGCCGATTCGCGTAGATTCGCGTAGATTCGCGGTTAACCTGTTTGGTTTCGGCTTGTCCGAGTTAGGATTTAGCATATGCCATTCCCGATACTCACAGCTTTATTGATTTTACCTCTCCTCGCCGCGCTCGTCACCGCGCTATTGCCGAAAAATAACGCGCGCCTTATCAAAGGGTGGGCGTTCGTCGCCGTCGCGGTCGAGTTTGCCCTGTCAGTGTATTTGCTCGCGAACTTTGTGCCGAATACGAGCGAGATGCAGTATGTCGAGCATTACCTTTGGATTCCGCAAATCGGGATTTCGTATCATGTGGGCGTAGATGGTCTGTCGTTCTGGCTCGTGATGCTAACGACGTTTCTCATGCTGATTGCGATTCCCGCGTCGTTCTCGGAAATCAACGACCGCGTCAAGGAATACTTTATCTTTTTCCTGATTCTTGAAGCGGCGATGCTTGGCGTGTTTGTGGCGCTCGACCTGTTCCTGTTTTACGTGTTCTGGGAATTTTCACTTATCCCGATGGCGTTCCTCATCGGCATTTGGGGACACGAAAAACGAATTTACGCGGCGATCAAATTTGTGTTGTTCACGATGAGCGGCTCACTGCTGATGCTCGTCGCGATCATTGTGTTGTATTATGCGACTGGCGCGCGGACGTTCGACCTGCTCGAATTGCAGAAAACGATTACGCCCGCGACGATTCAGCCGTGGCTGTTCGCCGCGTTCGCGCTCGCGTTCGCGATCAAAGTGCCGATGTTTCCGCTGCACACATGGCTGCCCGACGCGCACGTGCAAGCGCCGACGGCGGGTTCGATTATTCTCGCGGGCGTTTTGCTGAAACTGGGCGCGTATGGTTTTTTGCGGTTTTGCTTGACGCTGTTTCCTGACGCGTCGCGTCAATTTGCACCCGTCCTGATTGTATTGGCAATCATCGGCATTATTTACGGTGCGATGGTTGCGGCGGTGCAAAAGGATTTGAAATCGCTCGTCGCGTATTCGTCCGTCTCGCACATGGGGTTCATCATTCTCGGCATTTTTGTATTTTCGCAGCAAGCATTGAGCGGCGCGATTTTGCAGATGGTGAATCACGGGCTTTCGACGGGCGCGCTGTTCTTGCTCGTCGGCATTTTGTATGAACGGCGACACTCGCGTCTCATCGCCGATTTTGGCGGACTGCAAAAGGTCATTCCCATTTACGCGTTCTTTTTGCTGCTCGTGATGTTTTCTTCGATGGGGCTGCCGGGGTTGAACGGATTCGTCGGCGAATTTTTGATTTTGCTCGGCGCGTGGAGCGCGAATCCCGTCTATACGATTTTTTCCGCTGTTGGCGTCATTCTCGCGGCGATCTACTTGCTGTGGGCATATCAGCGCGCGATGCAAGGTCCCGTGACGAACGCCAAGAACAAACAGCTGCCAGACTTGAATTCACGGGAACTGGCATTGCTCTTGGCGTTGGTCGCGTTGATTGTGGTCATTGGCGTGGCGCCGAATTTGGTGCTCGATCCAATGCAGTCGTCCATCACTGGACTGTTAGGTCAATCTTTTATCGCAGGACTGGTTAAATGAAACGCGACGAAGCCATCCAAGAACTGCGCGCCGCGCGCAAAGAGTTGCAAGAGACGCTTGCCGATTTTAGCGAGGAGGATTATCTCCGCGCCAACGCCATTGGGAAATGGACGAGCAAGGACCTGCTCGCGCACGTGGCATCCTGGGATGAGGAGATGGTGCGTGTGCTGCAAACTTTTCCGATGCCCGGCGAATCCGTGTACACGTATGCAATTTCGGATCGCAATAAATTCGCCGCGTGGAACGAGGAACAAGTTGCCCTGCGGCGTGAACATTCGGTCAGCCAGGTGATCGCCGAGTTCGAAGGCGCGCGACGCGATTTGATTCAGGTGATCGAGGGCTTGACCGATGCCGTGTTGAATCGCTCGCGGATGACTTCGTGGGGCGTATCTGCGACGGGGTTCGAGTTGATCTTGGCGCAAGCGGCGCGTGACCGCGAAAATGCAGCGCAGGTGCGAAGTTATCGCAAGAAAATGGAACGCTGGGCGCGCGCGCGTAAAACCCTGAGCGCCAAACGCAAAACCAAAAATTGATAATTCGGAATTCGTGGGATCGCAGAACGATTCCCTTCAGAATTCGGAATTCAAATTATGCCATTTACGTATCCTGAAATTAATCTTACGCCGCTGCTGCCCGCATTGATTCCCGCCGTGACCGCCATGCTGATCATGCTTGCCGACGCGCTGCTGCCCGGGAAAAACAAGAGCTGGTTGGCTTGGCTCGCGCTCTTGGGCTTGGGGGTCGCGGCGTTTTACACCTTTGTGTTGTTTGGTTCCAACGCGTCAGCATTCAACAATAGTGTGGTCGCCGATAATTTTGCGTTGGGCGTCAGTTTCGTCATTCTCGCGGCAGCGTTTGTTACGATTCTACTGTCTATCGAGTTCCTCGACGCGCGGCAGTTGGACATGGGCGAATATCTCGCGCTGTTGTTGGGCGCGGTGAGCGGCATGATTTTGATGGCGCTTGCCAACGACTTGATTGTTGTTTTCCTCGGTCTGGAATTGTTTTCGCTGCCGTTGTATGTCCTGTCCGCGTTTTGGCGGACAAACAACGCCTCGCTGGAAGCGGGCATGAAATACTTTTTGCTTGGCGCGTTTTCGTCCGCATTCTTTTTGTACGGCATTGCTTTGCTCTATGGCGCGACGGGCACGACAAATTTGTCTGGAATCAGAAACGCTTTGGGTATTTCACCCACGATCAATCCCCTCTTTCTGGCGGGTGCGGGATTGTTGCTCGTAGGGTTCGGTTTCAAAGTGGGGCTTGTGCCATTCCAGTGGTGGATGCCCGATGTGTATGAAGGCGCGCCGACGCCAGTCACCGCGTTCATGAGCGTCGCCACCAAAGCTGCCGCGTTCGCCGCATTCTTTCGCGCGTTCATGGTAGCGATCCCGTCGGACGTGTTCGATTGGCAAACGACATTTGCAATTCTCGCCGTCCTGACCATGACCATCGGGAATGTTGCCGCATTGACGCAAACGAATCTCAAGCGCATGTTGGCGTATTCGTCCATCGCGCACGCTGGCTATATTTTGGTCGCGCTAGTCGTAGCCAGCGAAGCGGGTCTGGCAGCGGCGCTGTTTTATTTCGCCGCGTACGCGGTGATGAATCTCGGCGCGTTCGGCGGTCTCATCGCGTTAGGGCAGGGCGACAAGGAACGACTGACGTTGGATGAATTGTCCGGCGCGGCGCAGCAGAAACCGTGGGCAGCGGCGGCATTAACAATCTCGCTGTTGTCGCTGGCAGGTTTCCCGCCGTTCGCCGGATTCGTCGCGAAATTTTTCGTGTTCAGCGCGGCTGTCAATGCGGGCTACGTTTGGCTCGCCGTGCTGGGCGTGCTGAACAGTCTTGTCTCGGTGTATTACTATCTCGGACCCGTGATCAAGATGTACATGAGTCCGCCTGCCGAAGGTTGGGCGTTGGCGCCGTCGCGCACGCCGGTATTTCTTGCTACTGCGGTTTTCGTCGCGGTGCTGCTCACTATTGCGCTGGGGTTGTTCCCCGCAGAAGTGTTGAATTTTGCACAGGCGGCGATGGTCAGATAAAACGGCATCCGGTACGGATGACAAAAGTAAAAAGTCAAGCCCTCCGATGTTCCGTGCGATAGTGCTCAGAGCCAACACCGGAGGGCTTGCGCAATTTGGCCAACACTTACTGCGCGACACTAGACGTTTGGATGTTTGGAAGGAGGGACGCTCGAAGCAAATCAAACCGTTCGCTTGCTACAACCGCACGTTCAAAACTGGTTCAAGGAGAATCTTTGTGCATGACCAACCCCGCACGCGTACGGAACGAACGCGCGAATCATCCGCGATTCGCTTTCGTTCCTCTCCCACGCAAAACGCAAATCATACTATCGCACTATCACACGATCACACTATCGCACTAAAGATCGAGGTGGAAGCAAGGCGCGTTTGGAATGGTGAGCAACAAGTCCGTTTGACGCGCTTGGAATTTGAGGTGTTGGTGTACTTGGCAAGACGCGCAGGAAAGGTTGTGACCTTTCAAGAATTGTGGCGCGCGGTTTGGGACAATGAGCTCAAGCCGGGTAAAACGGAACAGCAAGCCGTGCGGCAAGCCATCAAACGCGTGCGCGGCAAGTTGGGGGAAAGTAGGACTGCGCCGCGTTGGATTTACTGCGTGCATGGAGTCGGGTTTCGTTTTCGCCAAGACGCGGTGGAGTGGATCGAGTAACCTGTCGGGCAGGAGGATATTTTTCTCCTGCCCGACGCTTTTTGGGTGGAATATCACAGAATTATCACAATGTTGTACCAAGTTGTACCAAAATTTTAATGTTGTTATTCCTTGCCGGAAATATGATCTCTTGCGGAGATTGCCTATGAAGAAACGCTTTATGAAGAAACGCTTCTCTTGCTGGTTGTGGGAGTTGTTGCCAGCCCTTTTCATTGTTAGTGGTACTTGGCGTTTTTGTTGCCAGACGCTTGATCTGTATCAGCTCGGGCTTATTGAATCGAATATATGACAGTCATTGTATGTATTGTAGTGGCAGAGGGCATTGCCATTGCCGCTGACAGCCGACAAGCGAGTGCATCAGCATTGGGACATTTGCGTGTTGATTCTGATTATGCCGATAAAATTTTTCCTTTGAATTCTTCTCTTGGGGTTGCATTAAGTGGTCAAAGCTTCTTTTACACCAACGCAAACGATTCTCCTACCAACGTTGGATTACTCTTAAGCGGGGCTAACCGGTATCTCCCAAAGAATTGCAGTGTTAGAAAAGCCGCTTCGATTATCCATCAAAGGATAGATGGTGTGCTGAAAACTCATAATTCTGTCGTCGGTAATAGCCAAGCCGGAGCAGAATTTTATGTTGTCGGTTTCGATAACCAATCTGAAATCGGAGAGGTGTACCGATGCCAGGTGCCGGGCGAAATTATTCTCGAACGAAGCACACGAGATGCAGGCGCAGTGTGGGGTGGGCAAGGAGAGATTATTGATAGATTAGTGTTGGGGTACGATCGCCGTCTCGTAGATTTTCTGGGATTAGAGCAAGAGGCTGAGGAATTGAGGAAAACACTTTCTAAGCAACGCGCAAAATTGCAGCTCCAT
>JACQWQ010000162.1 GCA_016209205.1 Chloroflexota bacterium | reverse complement strand
CGTGCTCGAAGCCGACAACCCGCTCGAACTCGTCAACGCGTGGGAAAGCAGCAACGTCGAATTTACACAGCAGGTGCTGGGCGGCATTGGTATTACAATGGAACCATTAATTACGCTCGGCGCGCCATTACAGTTTACGGGCAGATTGAGTTGAAAGGGAGGGGATATGATTGCGACGATGGTTAAAGTCAAGGCGGATGAGAATGGCAATGTCGAAATCCCGTCATCGCTTTGGCGCGAACTCGGCATCGAACCGAATCAAGAAGTCGAAGTAATGGTAACACCGTTAAAGGTGAACAAACCCGCTACGCCGGTCAAACTCACGGACGAAGATCGTGCGCGCCTCAAGCGGATTGGCGAACTCATTGAGGAGACCTTTGCAGGGATGGACTGGGAGTACGTTCGCGAAGGGAGACGCGACCGATGGTTATAGGCGCGGACACGGGATTTTTTCTCAAACGCGGCGAACGTCAAGCGCGCGCTTTGGAAATCTGGTCAAGTATTCTGAGCGGCGAGGATTTTCTTGTCGTCTCTGTCCTGACAGTTGCCGAATTCTATGCGCATCAAATCCAACGAGCGAAACTTGCGGCCGCAGAGGAGTTGATTTCGCAAATGCAGCGTGTTGCGAACATTTCAATTGTGCCTGTATCGCTGGAAATTGCCGCCGCCTCTGCGCGCTATCGGCGCGGCATGAATTTGCCGACGGTGGATGCGGTGATTTTTGCAACATTCTTGTCAATGGGCTGCGATGTGCTAGTCACAACGGACAGCGTATTTAATCAAGAGTCAGTGCAAAACCTCATCCCTGTCGAACTATTGGCATAACGTTTATGGAACTCTCTACCCTCATCCAATCCGCGCGCGGCAACATCCCCGCCGATTTGTTGCTCAAGAATGCGCGCGTGGTCAATGTCTTTACCGGCGAAATCGAAGAGACCTCCGTCGCGATTTCGGGTTCGCGCATCGTCGGGTTGGGCCAATACGACGCGAAAAAAGTGACGGATTTGGAAGGCGCGTACGTCAGCCCCGGTTTCATTGACGCGCACGTACATATCGAAAGCGCGCTCGTGCCGCCGTACGAATTCGCGCGCGCCGTCGTCCCGCACGGCGTCACCACCGTCGTCGTGGACCCGCACGAAATCGCTAACGTGCTCGGCAGCGAAGGCATTCAATACATGCTCGACGCGTCCAAATACACGCCGTTCAGTGTGTACGTCATGGCGTCGTCGTGTGTGCCCGCGACGCATTTGGAAACGAGCGGCGCGACGCTGCGCTGGAGCGATTTGATCGAATTCAAACAAGACCCGTGGGTCCTGGGTCTCGCCGAAGTGATGAATTATCCCGGCGTCATCGGCGGCGACCAAGAGGTGCTCGACAAATTGCGCGCGTTTGGCGACCGGCGGATGGACGGGCATTGTCCGGGGCTGACCGGACGCGATTTATCGGCGTACGTCGCGTCGGGCATCGCCAGCGACCACGAATGTACGACGGTGGAAGAAGCCAATGAAAAATTGCGGCGCGGCATGTACGTAGTGATTCGTGAAGCGTCGAACGCGCACAACTTGCTGACACTTTTGCCGATCATTACCGAACGCACCGCGCGGCGCGTTTTGTTTTGCACGGACGATCGCTTGCCCGATGATTTGATGGACAAGGGCAGTATAGATTACATCGTCCGCACCGCGATTCAGCACGGATTGGACCCGGTTACTGCGATTACGATAGCAACGCTCAACGCGGCAGAGTATTTCGGGCTGACGGATCGCGGCGCCATTGCGCCGGGCAAGCGCGCGGACATTGTGGTGTTTAACAATTTTGACGAGTTGAGAATCGAGCGCGTGTATTACGGCGGCAAGCGCGTGGTGTATCGCGGCAAATTGGAACCGGACGATCACGAACGTTCGCGTCCGCCCATTCGCAATACGATGAACGTGGATTGGTCCAAGATAGATTTGCGCGTGCGCGCGAACAGCGACACGCATACCCTGCGTATCATCGGCATGATTCGGGGGCAATTGGTCACGCGCGAAGAATTCGACCACGCGCTGATTCAAAACGGACTGGTCGTGGCTGACCCGTCGCGCGACATTTTGAAGATGGTAGTCATCGAGCGGCATCGGGCGACGGGCAATGAGGGACTTGGTTTTGTGCGCGGGTTCAAATTAAAGCATGGCGCGATCGGTTCCTCCGTCGGACACGATTCGCACAGTATTTTGGTCGTGGGCACGAATGACGATGATATGCTCAGCGCCGCGCGCGCGGTGGCGGCAATGCAGGGCGGATTCGTCGCCGTAGACAAAGGGCAAGTATTGGGGCGTGTGCCGCTGCCCATCGGCGGTTTGATGAGCGATCAACCGATCGAGCGCGTGCGCGCGGAATTGGATCATCTCAACGCCGCGACGCGTAAATTGGGTTGTGATTTGGAAGCGCCGTTCATGGCGCTTTCGTTTCTCGCGCTGCCCGTAATTCCTGACCTGAAATTGACCGACAAAGGACTGGTAGATGTACGCAAGTTTGATTTTGTAGAGGTGCTGGCGGACTGAGGTAAAGGATGGCGAATCCGTTCCCGGGCATGAACCCGTATTTGGAAGACCCGAACGAATGGGGTGATGTGCATCATCGTTTGATGACCTACATTGCAGACGCGTTGCAGGTGCAATTGCCGCGCATGTATGCCGCGCGTCTCAACATCCGCGTCTATGTGGACGCGTATCAGCCACGCATCCCTGTGACACGTCATCACGCACAAGGTGACTCGATGCGCGTTATGCGTGATGACGTGTCAGTGTTGGTGCTGGAAAAAAAAGCGCGCGAGACGCTCGCCCCCTACGTCGCCGCGCCGACCATGCTCAACGTTCCGCCTCCGGCAGAACCGCTCATTGTTTTTCTCGAACCGCTTGAGGAACATGAAGCATACATCGAGATTGTGCGCTTGCAGGACGAACACATTGTCACGCTGATTGAAGTACTAAGCCCGACGAACAAAAAAGCGGGTGAGGGACGCGGACAATATCTGCGGAAACAGCGCGAGCTCCTCGAAAGCGACACGCATCTGGTGGAAATAGATTTGCTGGCGAATGGAATGCCGACGCTGGCGGTGCTGCAAGGGAACACCTCCGTCTTGCCGCCGCACCGCTATTTGATCAACGTGCGCCGCGCCCCCGAACGCTATCGCTTCGAAGTGTATCCGGTGAAATTGCAGGAACGCTTGCCCCGAATCCGCATTCCGTTGATGAAACCCGACCCCGATGTGGCATTGGATATTCAAGCCGTGTTGAATCAAGCGTACGACAACGGCGCGTACGACCGCTTGTTGAATTACCACGAACCGCCGCACACCACGCTTGCGGCGGACGAAGCGAAATGGGTGGATGAACTCTTGCGCCAAAAGAATTTGTGATGACACATCGTTGAGGTGAATAATGGCGAATCCCTTTCCGGGAATGAATCCCTATTTGGAAGACCCGAACGAGTGGGGCGATGTGCATACCAGCTTGATGACCTATATTCGCGATGCCTTGCAGCCACACCTTGTTCCAAAATATGTTGCGCGCCTGAACGAACGCGTCTATACCAGCCCCTGGCAAGCGCGCATTCCTGATGTGCTGATTATCGAACGGCAGGCGCGCGAAAAACGGGAAGCTTATGCCCTCGCTCTGCCTGTTGAAACAGGGGACCCACCTTTTGCAGAACCGCTGTATGTTCTGATGTCACCGGTTGAAGAGCGTGAGGCGTTTATTGAGATTCGACGCGCAGAAGACGACCATGTTGTGACCGTAATCGAGCTTTCAAGCCCGACAAACAAAACTTCCGGTGAGGGGCGCAAACAGTATGTCCGGAAACAACGCGAGCTGATTGAAAGTGAGACCAACTTGGTCGAAATTGACCTGCTTGCTTTGGGCAAACCAACTCTTGCCGTCGCGCGCAATCGTCAAGGGACGCTGCCGCCCTGTCGCTATTTGATTGACGCTCACCGCCCATCCAAACGCTATCTGTTCGAAGCGTATCCGATACCATTGCAAGAGGTTTTACCGAAAATTCGAATTCCGTTAAACGAACCGGACCAGGATGTGTCATTGAATTTGCAGAGTACGTTGAACCGCGCATACGAGAATGGTGGATACGATTCCTTGATTGATTATCACGCGCCCCCGCGTACGCTTCTTTCCGCCGCCGAGGCGCAATGGGTGGATGAACTTTTGCGCGAGAAAAAACTGCGCTGACAGCTAGTCGAGGCAACGATGGTGAATCCGTTTCCGGGGATGAACCCGTATTTGGAAGATGCTGAAGCATGGCGCGGCTTACACACGCGTTTGATTACGTACGTCGCGGACGCTCTACAGCCGCAACTGAGTCCGAATTATTTTGCGATGATCGAAGAAACCGTTTCGGTAGACAATACGGCGCATCGCGTGCCCGATGTATTGGTCATCGAACGCACGGCGCGTGAGACGACCACAACGTATGCGCCGGACGCTGTGGCGTTGAACAATGAACTCCCAATCTCTCAACCGCTCATCATTGATACCGAACCGGTAGAGGTACGCGAGCGGTTCATCCAAATCATTCGCAAAGAAAACAACCAACTGGTTACGGTCATCGAGATCTTGAGCCCCTCCAACAAGGCGCGCGGCGAAGGGCGTCGCCAATACCTGACCAAGCAGAACGAACTGTTGGAAAGTGAAGTGAATTTGGTCGAGCTGGATTTGCTGGCGTACGGTTTGCCAACGCTTGCCGTTGTGCGCGGCGGACACTCGGTCTTGCCGTCCTATCGCTACCTGGTTAACGTGCGGCGCGTGCCATATCGGTATTTGTTTGAAACATACCCCATCCGGCTTGACGAGAAACTTCCCCATATACGGATTCCCCTCGTTGCGCCCGATCCCGACGTGGCGTTGGATATTCAAGCGGTGTTGAATCAAGCGTACGACAACGGCGCGTACGACCGCTTGTTGAATTACCACGCACCGCCGCGCACCACGCTTGCGGCGGACGAAGCGAAATGGGTGGATGAAATCTTGCGCGCCGGGAATTTGCGTTGAACGTACAATTGCAACTCTGTCCGCAGCGCACGGAAACGCGTTGGTGATACCATTGTCGCTGCAAGGAGGTGACGCATCCAGACAAAGCTACGCGAAGGAAACCATAATTGACCATGAGATTCGAAGAGGAGGTCGCGTATCATCACGCTCCGCAAGCGCAGCGAATACGTCGAGCATTGGGCGTGATGACATGCGAAAAAGCAAGAATGTCTCGCAACAAAATTTTGACCATCAGCGTGTTCGCGCTCGTCGCCATGCTGATGCTCGCCGCGTGTGGCGGCGCCCCCGCGCCCACTGCCGCGCCGCCGACTGCCGCACCGGCGCAACCCACTACCGCCGCGCCGACGCAACCCCCTGCCGATTCGGGCAGCAAATTCCAAATCCCCGAAATCGAAGCAGGCAAGTACAATGTCGCGTTCGTTTACATTGGACCCCATGACGACGGCGGCTGGACCCAAGCCCATGACATCGGACGCCAATACGTAGACAAGAACATGCCCGATGTGCACACCGCGTACATCGAACTGGTGCCCGAAGGCGCGGAAGCCGAGCAAGTGATTCGCTCGCTCGCGCGCAAAGGATTCGACGCGATCATTGCGACCTCGTTCGGTTACATGGACGCGATGGGCGCCGTGGCGGAAGAATTTCCGGACATCAAATTCTTGCACGTGTCCGGTTACAAAACCAACGGCAAGAATTTCGGCAACATGTTCGGCGGAATGGAAACGATCAAATACATGGCGGGCATGATCGCGGGCGCGCGCGCCAAAGCCGATAACGCGCCCAAGGTCGGTTACATTGCCACGTTCCCCATTCCCGAAGAATTTCGGCTCGGCAACGCCTTTGCGCTCGGCGTGCTCAAGACTTGCCCCGAATGCAAAGTGGATGTGCGCTGGATCAACACCTGGCACGACCCCGTCAAAGAAAAAGACGCGGCAGCGTCCTTGTTTGACGGCGGCGCCGATGTAGTCATGACCGGCGCGGATACGCCTGCCAACGCCGAAGCCGCCAAAGAACGCAACAAGTGGGCAATCACGTACGACTATGAAGGCAACTGCAAACTCGATTCGTGTTTGACCACCATGTACTGGAATTGGGGACCCATTTATGCTGCCGACATCAAGGCGATGAAGGACGGCACATGGAAGGGCGGGTTTGAATACTTTGACGTCAAGGACGGTGGGCTTGGTTTGTTCGGATTCATGGAAGGACAAACGCCGCAAAAGGGTGTCCCTGCCGACGTGATCCCCCAAGTCAAGCAAGTTCTCGCCGATGCCCTCGCGGGCAAGTTCGACCGCTTTGGCGTCTTTAGCGGACCGATCAAAGACAACAAAGGCAACACCGTCATTCCCGCCGGTGAAAAATGGTCGCAGTGCGACGTGGATCAATTCGCGCCGCCCGCCGCGCCCGAAAACAAAGATTGTCCCGCCAAGTACGGCAATTACTGGTGGAACCAGAACTTTGTCGCCGAACTGCCCAAGTTACAGTAACACTATTCGTAGGGGCGGGATGAAGCCCGCCCCTACCTCGCTGCACCATGACCGAACCAAGTCGAGTCGTCGAGATGAAACAAATCGTCAAACGCTTTCCGGGCGTGTTGGCGAATGACCATGTGGATTTTGATTTGCGCCGCGGCGAAATTCACGCGCTGCTCGGCGAAAACGGCGCGGGCAAATCCACCCTGACCAATATCCTGTCGGGATTGTATCGTGCGGATGGAGGCGAGATTTTCGTCGAAGGCAAACGCGCCGACATCGGTTCTCCGCGCGACGCGATCAATTACGGCATCGGCATGATTTACCAACATTTCATGCTCGTGCCTTCGCAGACCGTCACCGAAAATATCATTCTCGGATTGCACGAACCGCGTTTTGGCTTGAATCTGCCGCAAGCGGAAAAGCGGGTGGAAGAATTATCCAAGCAATTCGGGTTACGCGTGGACCCCCGCGCGCACGTGTGGCAATTGTCGGTGGGCGAACAACAGCGCGTCGAGATTTTGAAAATGTTGTATCGCGGCGCGAACGTTTTGATTCTCGACGAACCGACCGCCGTGTTGACGCCGATTGAAGCGCGCGAATTGTTCGCGACGCTCAAGAGCATGACCGCGCAGGGACGTTCGATCATTTTCATCAGCCACCATCTCGACGAGATTTTGGAAATTGCGGATCGCGTCACGGTGATGCAGCGCGGGCGCGTAACCGCCGCCGGGGTTTCACCTGCAGGCATGACCAAAAATGATTTGGCGCGCTTGATGGTGGGACGCGAAATTGTGTTTGCACTCGACAAGAAAAAAATGGCGCCGGGCAAAGTGGTGTTGCGGCTGGAGCGTGTGCGCGCGTTGAATGATCGCGGGCTGCCCGCGCTGCGCGAACTTTCGCTGGAGGTGCGCGCGAATGAAATTCTCGGCATTGCCGGGGTCGCGGGCAACGGGCAGCGCGAACTTTCACAAGTGATTACCGGGTTGCGTTCGATTGTGAGCGGTAGAGTTTATTTGGGCGCGTATGATCTCACGACCAAGTCCGCGGGCGAAATTCACGAATTGGGCGTCGGGCACGTGCCCGAAGACCGTTTGGGCACTGGGCTGGCTGCGGGACTCTCGGTGATGTACAATTTGATTCTGCGGCGTTACAAAGACGCGCCGATTGCGAGCGGGATTTCGATCAATTGGCACACGGCGCGCAGCGTCAGCGCGAATTTGGTCGCGACGTTCGACATTGCCACACCGAGCGTGGACACGCGTGTCGGCGCGCTGTCCGGCGGCAATACGCAAAAAGTCATCCTCGCGCGCGAAATTTCCACCCGTCCCGATTTGCTCGTCGCGGTGCATCCGACGCGTGGTCTCGACGTGGGCGCGACCGAAGCGGTGCAAAAACTTTTGCTCCAACAGCGCGAAGCCGGCGCGGCGGTCTTGCTCATTTCCGAAGACCTCGACGAAATTCTCGCCGTGTCTGACCGGATCGCCGTGCTCTTTGACGGACAAATCGTCGGCGAGATGCCGACGGAAAATGCCGATGTGGAAAAGATCGGTTTGATGATGGCAGGGACCAAGTAATTTTAGATTGCAGATTGCAGATTGCAGATTGCAAATTGATGCATGCCGACAAGCACACGAACGCGCGCTGTGGGAAAATGGGAAAACGCGCAGAACGGACGCCCCGTACACATCGTGGACTGAACCCCTGGCGGGCGTGGCAAGCACGCGCACAAGATAAATCGTATTGGCGCAAGCACACCGAACGCGGCTTGCTTGAAGCAGAATATGTCCGCGAATTTGTTTTGCGTCTCTGGTTTGAACAAGAGCTGGATGTTGCGATTTACGAATTGGATTTCGCACCGATGATCGTTGGATACAATCCGGGGGGCATATTCTCAGCGCTCAAGAACAAAGCGCGCTTTCGGTTGGTGCGCGGTGACTATGCCTTGATTTGGCTGAATCCACAGACGAATGCGTATGATGAAGGCGCGATTGATCTCGCGCCCGAATGTGTCCGCTTTTTTTGCGAGAGGTATGGCAAGACAATTAAAACTCCTTCCCGGAGCGGTAATCGAAATCCAACGCACCTTCGCGCTGAACTATCAATTCGTGCAAGAGGGTAGAGACACGTATGGATTTCGGATCACTCGTGCAATCCGGCGGCATGTTGACCGGCGCGCTGATTACGTGTGTTACGACGCTGCCGTTTCTCGCCATTGCTTTGTTTTTCGCATACTTGTGGCGGCGCAACAACCAACAGGCGCGGGCGAGCCAACAATGGGCATCCACGCGCGGCACGATTGGCGCGTCCTCTGTGCAAATGCGCCGCTCGCACAGTAGCGAAGGTGGCACCACCACCAGCTATTATCCCGAACTGCTTTATGAATACAATGTGGCGGGCAAGCAATACATTGGGCAACGCATCACGTTCGGCTCGCAGGTCGGTTACGGCGATGCGGGACGCGCGCAGGCGATTGTGGACCGATATGTGCTCCGAACAGAGTTCGGCAGCAATCAAATTCGCGTCTATTACAATCCCGCCAATCCGAGCGACGCGGTGTTGGAACGCAGCGCGGGGACGAGCAGCACCATCTTTTTCTGGGTCGCGATTTTCATTCTGCTCATCCTGTGCATCACCGTTGTGCCGGTTGTGCTCTTGCTCGTCGGCATGAATTCACTCTTTTCCAATTTGCCGTTCTTGCGCTAACATTATCTTGGCTCGGCCAAGCCTAAACCAAACAGGAAACCGCGAATCTACGCGAATCACGTCATTCCGAATGGAATGTCCGATATAGTGCATCGGCGGAATCTCATTCGCGCCGATTCGCGCCGATTCGCGGTGGAAAAATTTTTGCTTTTGCGCAGGGATTTCGGTGGACAGGTACTATGGATACAACCAATTTTCGCGCGCGTCTCTTACGGCGCGAACGACTCGTCGGCACGCTGCTGACCATTCCCGCGCCCGCGCTGGCTGAAATGTGCGCCGACGCGGGTTTTGATTGGCTGTTCGTGGATATGGAACACGGCGCGTTCGATTTGGACGCGGTGGAACGCGTCGCACAGGCGGTGGGGGAGCGCTGCGCGTGTGTGGTGCGCGTACCGGCGAATGACCGCGTGTGGATCGGCAAGGTGCTCGACTTGGGCGTATCGGGCATCATTGTGCCGCTGGTCAACTCTGCGCCGGAAGCGGCGCACGCGGTGCGCGCGGCAAAATATCCGCCGCAAGGCGGGCGCGGCGTCGGGCTGGGACGCGCGGCGCGTTACGGCGCGCACCTGAACGAATATCTGGCGGGCGCGAACGACGAAACGGCGGTGATTGTGCAAATCGAGCACGTGGACGCGGTGCGTAATTTGGAATCCATCGTAGAGACGCCAGACGTGGACGCGTTGATGATTGGGCCCTTTGATTTGTCGGGCAGCTTTGGCAAACCCGGGCGCATCGGCGATGCGGATGTGCAAGCGGCGATTGCGCACGTGCGCGATACGGCGCTCCGGCGCGAAATTCCCGTGAGCATTTTTTGTCCGACGGTGGAACAGGCGCAGCAGGCGCAAAGCGAAGGATACACGTTGATCTTGGTGGGCGCGGACAATTTGCTTTTTGGACATGCGCTGCGCGCGTTGCTCAATGATTTGGGCAAGGAATAAAGAGGAGCTTGATGTTAAACGGAAAAATCGCGCTGGTCACGGGGTCTACCAGTGGAATCGGCTTGGGCATTGCGCACGCGCTGGCGGCGCAGGGTTGCGCGGTCATGCTCAACGGCTTTGGCGATCACGCCGAAATCGAACGCGCGCGCGCCGAGATCGAAACGCGCCATGGTGTGCGTGTGATGCACCACGGCGCGAACCTGATACACCCGCACGAAGTTTACGAATTGATCGAGTGGACGTGCGCGCGGCTGGGCGCGATTGACATTCTCGTGAACAACGCGGGGATTCAATACACGGCGGCGGTCGAAGATTTTCCGCACGCCAAGTGGGATGCCATTCTGGCGACGAATCTGTCTGCGCCCTTTCATGCGATCCATCACACGCTGCCGTTCATGCGGCGCAACGGTTGGGGACGCATCGTGAATACGGCGTCCGTGCTCGGGCTGGTCGCATCGGTCAACAAAGCCGCGTACGTGGCAGCCAAACACGGTCTCATCGGTTTGACCAAAGTGGTCGCGTTGGAAACGGCGGGCAGCGGGATTACGTGCAATGCGATCTGCCCAGGGTGGGTGCGCACGGCATTGGTCGAAACGCAATTTCAAGCGCGCGCCAAACAATTGAATGTGAGCACGGAAGAAGGCGCGCACCAGTTGCTCGGCGAAAAGCAGCCGTCCAAACAATTCGTGACCGTCGAGCAGATCGGACAGCTCGTGGTGTTTCTGTGCTCCGATGCTGCCGCGCAAATCACCGGCGCGGCGCTGCCAATTGACGGCGGCTGGACGGCGCAATAATTTTTCAAAAGGATGAATCATGTTGACGCGTATTTCTTTTTTGTTTATGTTCCTGTTCGGATTGCTCGCCGCGTGTGGTAATGCCAATACAACGCCGCTCCCGCCCGTGCCGCTGAAAATCATCGTGCACGACGACAAATTCGAACCCAACATTTTGACCGGCAAGGTGAATCAACCGATGGAGCTTACGATTGAAAATCAAGGCGCCAAACCGCATTCGTTCGTAATTGACGAACTCCAAATCAAAATTGCGCCGATCGAACCGGGCGAGACCGGTACGGCAACCATTTTGTCCAACAAAATTCGGACCTATACCACCGGCGGCGCATTCATTTTTTATTCGGATGTTGCCGGAGACAAAGAAGCAGGGTTGTCCGGCAATCTTTCGTTCACGCCCTGAACCAAACGGATGACTGAACAGCATACGCTCAACGCCGACGACATTCGCATCTTTAGCGGCAACTCGAATCCTGAACTCGCCGCCGATATTGCCAAATGGCTCGGCGTTTCACTCCAACCGACCACGATCAAACGCTTTACCAACGACAATCTGTATGTGCAGCTCGGCGCGAGCGTGCGTTCGCGCAGCGTCTTTATCATTCAATCGCTTACGCCGCCGGTCAACGATCACTTGATGGAATTGTTGATGATGTTGGACATTGCGCGTTCGGCGTCGGCGAAACAAGTGCACGCGGTGATCCCGTATTTTTCCTTTGCGCGTTCGGACAAAAAAGACGCGCCGCGCATTTCGATTACCGCGCGTTTGGTCGCCGATTTATTACAGACTGCGGGCGCAACGCACGTCATGACGATGGTGCTGCACTCGCCCCAAGTGCACGGTTTTTTCAGCGTGCCCGCCGATCCGCTCACGAGTCGCGGCGTTTTTCAACAATACTTTCGGCAGCAAGACCTCGGCGGCGCGGTCGTCGTCGCGCCCGACATTGGCAGCGCGAAATCGGCGGCGCGGTTCGCGCGCGATTTGGGCGGCTTGCCCGTCGCCGCCGGGAACAAGGAACGCGTTTCGGATACACAGGTCGTCATCAACGGCATCATCGGCAATCAACTGCACGGCTGCAAACGCGCCATCATCTATGACGACGAAATCGCGACCGGCGGCTCGATGCTCGAACTCACGCGCATTCTGCTGCGCGAAGGCATTCCCGACATTCAACTCGTTTGCACGCATGGCTTGTTTACCAACAACGCGCTGGACCGCCTCGGCGCGCTGCCCGAAATCAAAGCCATCGTCACGACGGATACGATCTATCATCCGGTGGCGACGCGGCATCCGAAACTCGTCGTCGTTCCCGTCGGACACGTTTTCGGCGATGCCATCCGCCGCAATTATCTCGGCGAGTCCATCGGCGATCTGTTTGTGTTTGGCAGCGCCGACGGCGACAAGTAAAAGACGTTATGCGAAAGATTTTTGACAGGATTAAGGCGATGGTTACATCGCAATTTACAGGATTTCAAACCTGATTCAATCCTGTAAATCCTGTTAATCCTGTCCAATCGTGTTTTTGCTTGAAAAAAATCCCGCATATCGCGCGACGGAAAAAATAAGTGCTCTGCGCGCAACAGAATACGCGCGCCTCGACGCAGGGCAACACGTCTATCTCGATTACACGGGGGGCGGACAGTATGCCGACGCGCAGCTGCGTGCACACATAGAACTCTTACGCACGCACATATTTGGCAATCCGCACTCGTCCAATCCCAGCTCGCAAGCCATGACCGCGTTGGTCGAAGGCGCGCGGCGTTACATTCTCGAATTTTTCAACGCCGACCCGGACGAGTACTGCGCGATTTTTACGCAAAACGCCAGCGGCGCGTTAAAACTCGTCGGCGAAGCGTATCCTTTCGCAAAGGGCGACCGTTATCTCTTGACCTTTGACAATCACAATTCGGTGAACGGCATCCGCGAATTTGCGCGGGCGCGCGGCGCGGAGGTGACGTATGTCCCCGTCGTGCTGCCTGACATGCGTGTGGACACGGACGCGCTGGTAGAGGAACTCGACCGCCCAGCGCTGAGCGGTGGCGCAAGCGCCCACAATTTGTTTGCGTATCCTGCCCAATCGAATTTTTCCGGCGTGCAGCATTCGCTCGAATTTGTGGAATGGGCGCACGCGCGCGGTTGGGATGTTTTGCTCGACGCTGCCGCGTTCACGCCGACGAATCGGCTCGACCTCTCGCGTGTCAAACCCGATTTTGTGACGCAATCGTTCTATAAAATTTTCGGTTATCCGACGGGCGTCGGCGCGTTGATTGCCAAACGCGCGACGCTGCAAAAACTGCACCGCCCGTGGTTCGCGGGCGGCACGATCACGGTGGCATCGGTGCAGGGTGACAAGTATTATTTGAGCGAAGGCGAGGGCGCGTTCGAGGACGGCACGTTAAATTACTTGACGATTCCCGCCGTCGAAATCGGCTTGCGTCACATCGAGTCCATCGGTTATGATTTGATTCACACGCGCGTAATGCTGCTCGCGGATTACATGCTGCAAGGATTACTCGCGTGGAAACACGCGAACGGCGCGCCGCTCGTGCGTTTGTACGGACCGCATTCGATGGAACAGCGCGGCGCGACGCTGACGATGAATTTTTACAACGCGCACGGCAGTGCCATGGATCACCGCGAAATCGAGCGCCGCGCGAACGCGCGCAACATTTCCCTCCGCACCGGCTGTTTCTGCAATCCGGGGGGGGGTGAAATCGCGCTCGGCATCACGGGCACGGAACTCGCGCAGTGCTTTCGGATGCCCGGTCACGAACAGCGCATGACGCTTGACGATTTTCGTCTGTGCATTGACGGCAAAAGCAGCGGCGCCGTGCGCGTGTCGTTGGGGATTGTGAGTAATGCGGAGGATGTGGAGACGTTTTTGGAGTTTGCGCGGGAACTACTATAACGAACCCCCAAGATGCGGAAATGGATCCCAAGGAGGACATACTAGACCAAGCGACCAAGATGCAGGACGTAAAGAACAAACGTTTCAAGAATCGCGTTGACAGGATGAAGTGAACTCTTTATACTAATTTTGCTTTTTCTCATTCACCCGACATTTTCTCAGATTGCAGAGAGGAGTACTGTTGTGCCTATCAAGGTACAGACGATCCTCAACCAAAATATTACTCTTCTTTACGATGCGCTTGACCTCGGCGCAGCAAACCTCGACCGCAATCAGTTGCGTCGGATTGTTGGTGATGACGCGTTAGTAATGGATACGAGCGAAATGATCGTCGCCGCACATCCTACGGGTGGGGTGGTCTATCAGTTGGGAGACAAGCGTATTCGCATCACTGTTCCGCAACCGGCAACGGAAATCGGGTCCGTGCCGTTGTGGCTTTTGGCGCAGCAAGCGCACGAGCTCAATCCGCAAGGGCATCTCGAAGCGTACGGCTATAACTTTGATGTTCTGGTCGAAATGAATGCGGATAGCGCCACGCTGGTTGAAAAGAAATTTGTGGCGGACCGGGCGGACCTGGAAGCAACGCTGCAAGGCGCGCTAAAAACTTTCATCCCGCGCATCTTGTTCGCGCGTGACGCCACGCGTTACGATCTCGTTTTGCAACCGCAAACCGGCGCACAACTGATCGCGCACTTGAACGTTCATAAGGAACACAAGATGCTGCCACATCAGAATGTACTGGAACGCGAATTCCGCACCGAATTCAAGGAATTTATTGCGACATTGGAACGCTTGGGAGGCGATTGAAATGTCGAACACAACCTTTCTGACGCAATACGAATATTTTCGCGAACCCAAAAATGATTCAAGCCAACTCCAGTTTGCGCGGCTGTTGAAAAATGTCTCGGCTACCCTCGCTGCTTGGATTAACCCCGATACTGACACCTATCGGATGCGCGGGCAGGACACGCTGACGATTGGCGATCAGGCGCGTTGGGTGCAACTCAAAGGCACGTTAGCAACCGCGACCGCGATCCAAGAACATACAGATTCAGCATTTGATTTCGCGATAGTTATCAAAGAGCAACAAGAAATCGTGCGCTTATTGACGCGCGCGCAAACTGCGGCGTTTGCAGCGATAACTGCTGCTCCTGCTACGGTATCGGCGCGTCATGCGCTGCGTCCGGGAAATAACGCGGCAGCAATTGCATTGCTCGATAGCTGGTTGAACGACACCTCAGGTTACGATCAAGCCGTATGGCAGCGCGCCAAAGCAGCGATCGAAGAAAATCGTTTGTCCGAACGGGAACGGTTTGGTGATTAAGAAATTCATCCTGGATGCCGGTCCGTTGGGGCGCATTGCCCACCCTCAGGCCAATGCGGAGGTCACGCGCAAGCTCAAGGCGTTGTTGGAGCAAGACGCGACGATCATTATTTCAGAAATCAGCGATTATGAAATTCGACGCAGCTTGCTGTTAGAGGGATTGACGCAATCGGTGGAAAAACTGGACCGCCTGCAACAGGTCTTGAGTTTCTTGCCATTGACCTCGGATGCAATGCGTCAAGCCGCAGAATTCTGGGCGCGCATTCGGCGCAGACACAAACGCACAGCGGATGACAAGGCATTGGATGGCGATGTGATTCTAGCGGCGCAAGCGTTCTTGATTGATGCGACTGTCATTACAGAAAATGCAAAACATCTTGATCAATTTGTGCCCGTGGTACAATGGCAAGAGTTGTAAAGGTCGAGTTCGCCCTGAATGAGCATGCGCGCCACGCAGCGCGCATGCTCGTTTTTTTCAGGAAATATGCCTCGCCCATCACCGGAGGAAATGGAATGCGTAGGTTTTGGAGGCATGGGATGAACATTGTGGAAATTGAGCAACCGCGTGTCGTGGATGTGACTGTGACAGACGAAACGATTGCGGCACAACTTGCCGACGGACGCACGATCAGCGTACCCCTTGCATGGTCATGGCGCTTGTCGAATGCAACGCCCGAGCAGCGAAACAATTTTGAAATCATCGGTAATGGACAAGGAATTCATTGGGAAGAGATTGACGAAGACATAAGCGCCATCGGTATGTTGACCGGGATTCCTGCGCGTCCGCGCAAAGAAAAGCAAGCGCCGTTACCACACGCGGGATAACATGACTGAAATCTTGATCCGCCGCGCCGAACCCACCGACGCCGAAGCATTCGCGCGGATGTTTGAAATGCCGCGCGGCCACGCATTGTCGGTCTTGGGGTCGTGAGCTGTGCAAGTCTCACGGGCACGCGGTTTGCGTAATGGAACGACGCATCGCTGCACAGGAGGAAGAAAATGAAATTTCCAGTAGTTATTCGTCCGGGCGAAGATGGTTATTTCGTTGCAGAATGTCCTGTTCTGCCGGGATGCATGAGTCAAGGGCGAACCGAAAAAGAAGCTCTCGCAAACATTCGCGAAGCCATCGAGTTGTGGCTCAAAGTCGAAGCCGAAAAGCAGACGCGCAAACTTCCAAGATGAACATTACCGAAATCCACATCCGCCGCGCCGAACCCACCGACGCCGAAGCATTTGCGCGCATGTTTGAGATGCCGCGCGTGGTGTGGGGCACGCTGCAGCTGCCGTATCCGAGCGTCGAACAGTGGCGCAAACGGCTTGCCGAACCGCCGGACGGTTTGTACGGGCTGGTCGCGTGTGTTGACGCATCGTCACGCACAGTGCCCAACGAGTCGCGGTTGCGTGACGATGCGTCAGTGGAAAATCAGGTCGTGGGTTCAGTGGGTTTGCACACCTTCCCGCACAATACGCGGCGCAAGCACGTGGCGCAGTTGGGCATGATGGTGCGCGACGATTGGCAGGGCAAAGGCGTCGGGGCCGCGTTGATGCGCGCGGCGGTCGAACTCGCGGACAAGTGGTTGAATGTCACGCACATCGAACTCGAAGTGTATGCGGACAACGAACCCGCGCTGCGGTTATACAAAAAGTTCGGTTTTGAAATTGAAGGGACGCTGAAACAACACGCGTTTCGGGATGGTGTTTACGTGGATTCATATTTTATGGCGCGCTTGCGTCCGCAATTGGAAATTAGAAATTGGAAATTGGAGGTTGGAAGGTGGAAGTTGGAGGTTGGAGGTTGGAAGTTGGAAGTTGGAGGTTGGACGTAGAGACGTTCCGGTGGAACGTCTGGAGGTTGGAAGTTGGAGGTTGGAGGTTGGAAGTTGGAAGTTCAAAATTCAAAATTGCCATTCGCCATTTGCTATCAGCCACTCGCTATTTGCTATTCGCCATTTGCTATTTGCTATTCGCCATTCGCCAAGTGCCATCTCCAATCCGCAATGCCGTGCGAGCAAAGAGGGAATTGGCGAAGGGACTGTTGAGGCGACACGGTTGTTTTGAAACCCTGCGGGTCTCATGGAAATCGGCGAAAAAATCATTTATCAGCGCACGTTCACGGTCGAAGACATCGAGTTGTTTGCGCGCGTGTCGGGCGATAGGGGCACGCATCACGTCACGCCCGATACGTTGGGACGCGTGATGGTGCATGGACTTTTGACCGCGACCTTGCCGACTAAAATCGGCGGCGATTTGAATTACATTGCGCGCGACATGCACTTTTGCTTCGAGCGCCCGGTGTATGCGGGCGACACGATCACGTGCGAACTCACGGCGACGGAAATCCAGCCGGACGGCGGCGTCATTCGCCTCGCGTCCGAATGGGTTTGCACGAATCAAAAAGGCAAGGTGGTCATGACCGGCTCGGCGCGCGGCATCGTGCGCGGTGGGCAGTGATCAGTAATCAGTGATCAGTGATCAGTGATCAGCAATCAGTGGTCAGTGATTTATCGCGTATCGCAAATCGAAATTCAAAATTCAAAATTGCCATCCGCCATCTGCCATCCGCAATCTGCAATCAAAAATCGAAATCCCAACTATCGCACTATCGCACTATCAGACGAGGTCCCATGAACGTTCGACCCATTCAAGAGAGTGACATTGAAGCCGTCATCAATTTGTTTCGCGAGAATTATGGCGACGATTACGCGATGCCCGAGTTTTATGATCCACAGTGGGTCAAACGCGGCGTCTATTCCGACAACATCATTTGGTTGGTGTTGGAAGACGATGGGAAAATCGTCGCGTCCGGCGCGTTGATTTTGAATTTCGGCGATTACAACGATCAGATCGGCGAAATCGGGCGACTGGTCGTTGACCCCGACGTGGGCGGCAAAGGGTTGGGCCGCGCGATGTTGGCTGCGCTCGTGGATGCGTCGGATGATCGCGTCGAATTTGCCTTTGCTGAAGCGCGCACGGTGCACCCGAAAACGCAAAAGATCAACGACCGCATCGGGCTGGTGCCGCTCGGTTTTCTGCCGCTGCACTATATGATGGCGTGGCGCGAAAGTTTTGTGTTGGCGGGGCAATTGTTTGGCAACGGGCGCGCGCTGCGCCGCGTGGGCCAAGCCGAAGTGATTCCCGCCGTCGCGCCGCTCGCGCGCCTCTCGCTGAAAAATCTCGAGCTCCATGAAACTATCACGGTGCGCGAGAATGTGTCGCCGTATCCGTTGGATCAGCAAATCGCGATTCAACCGCTGACTGCGGCGACGTTGGTGCGCGTGTTGAAAATCGAGCAAGGTCGTCTAACCGAGCCGGAAGTGTTTGGCGGCGGCAGCATTGATCAGGGCATCTCGCAATTACAAGCGCGCAAGGCGAAATATATGGCGGCGGCGGAAGGCGAGCGGATCCTCGGCGCGCTCGGGTTCGTGCACCACGAACACGACGCGAGCGTGCGCATTATCGAATTGATCGCGCAGGACAGCGCGGTCAAAGGTTCACTCTTGCGTTGGGCAGTGGATCACGCCGAAACCGAATACGAAGCGCAGGTGATTGAAATGGACGTGAGCGCGTACAGCCCGCGCGTGCAAGCGACGTTGTATGCGATGGGTTTCTTGCCGACCAGTTATATTCCCGGCATGGTTTTTCACGGCACCGCGCGGCAAGACATTGTGAAATTTGCGAAATTGAACGCGCCATGGGAATTGGGACCGATTGAATTGACGGAATCCGGGCGCGAGTATTTTGAGATAGTCGCGCCCGCATTCGAACGCGCCGCGCGGGTGCACGAAAGTCGTTTGCGTGCGCTCCATGCGCCGGTGCTGAAAAACATCACGCCGCTCGAAGCGTACATTGTCAATCGCGCGGGCAAGGCGTTTGATGTCGCACAGGGCAGCGCGCTCGAACCCGGGGCGATGTATCTCGTCGTCAGCGGCGCGCTCAAATCAGGCGCGCGCGTGGTAGGGCAAGGCGACGTGTTGGGCGCGGGCATCGCCTTTGGCGACGTGGTGGATACGGGCGCGGTGGCAATTGAAAATTCGCGCGTGTTCGTCTTGACCAAAGCGGAATTGGATGCCGTGTGTGAAGCGCACCCGCGTTTGGGCATCAAGTTGTACCAGAATCTTGCCGCACTCAGCTGAGCTATGCCCGAAATCTCGCGCTTTTACGATATCATCATTTATGTTTTTGCACGTACTCGAGGTGACCTATCTGGGAGGGTATAGACTGCGCCTCGTCTTTAACGATGGAGTTGTCAAAGACGTTGACCTTCAAGATGAATTGGAAGGTCAAGTCTTCGAGCCACTCAAGGATATTGCGCTCTTTCGACGCGTGACGGTAAACCCCGATACGCAAACGATTGAATGGGAAAACGGGGCGGATTTTGCGCCCGAATTCTTGTACGAGATTGGGATGACCGTCGCGGTTCCCGAAAAATTGGCGGCGCGCGCAGCAAAGACAGGCGCAACTTTGTTGCGATGAACTGTGAAAGGAATGTTCGACCATGGAAACAATTACGATTCGGGTTGTTCCTGAAGCTGCCAAGGCATACACGGCAGCTTCACCGGATGAGCAGCGCAAACTTGAAGCGCTCTTGAGCATTTGGCTCATTCAGGCGCTCAAGACAAACGATTCGCTTGAGGAGATCATGCGCGAAATGAGTCACCATGCCCAAGCGCGCGGGCTTACGCCTGAAATTCTAGAGACGCTGCTTCATGAAGAATAAACCACGTTTTGTTTTTGATACGAATGTGATTATCAGCGCGGCATTGTTTTACGATTCCGTGCCCGGACGCGCATTTCAATTGGCGCGGCGAATGGCGCGTTGTTAATTTCGCTAGAACTGATCCAAGAGCTGAATGACGTGTTGAGCCGGAGAAAATTCGAGCGGTATGTGACGCGGGAAGAACGCGAGAAATTTCTTGGCGTCTTGCTGCGTGAAGCAGAATATGTCGAAATTTTGGAACGGATTCAAGCGTGCCGCGATGTGAAGGATGATGCTTTGCTTGAGATTGCTGTGAATGGGCGCGCAGATTTTCTCGTAACGGGCGACCAAGACCTATGTGTGTTGAATCCGTTTCGCGGGATTCAGATTCAAACGCCCGCCGAATTTCTCGCCGCCTTGGCGCGCGAGACCTCCAAATGAAGGTCGGCACGCTCACAGCACGACTGCGCGCATTCCAAAATATCTGTGGATGAATTCCACAAGGAAACAGGGATACAGGTAGGCAGGGAAACGGGGATCAGAATGACAACTTTCGGGATCTACTGAGACTTTTTGTTTACCTGTCTACTTGGCTACACATTCTGCTATGGCCCAGACGATACAAACCCCCGCGCCCCAAGCGCGGACGTTCCGCTTGCCCATCCGTTTGAAACTTGAGCCGCGTTTGGAAACGCCCAACTGGCTGCCCTGGGCAACGACCATCGGTTCGATTTTGACCGCGTTGGTCGCAACCGCGCTCATTCTTTGGTACGTCGGCGGCGATCCACTGCAATCGTTCCGCGCAATTTATCGCGCCGCGTTTGGAAGCGTTGGCGTTTTTTCCGATACCCTCGTCAAAGCGACGCCGTTGATTTTGACCGGGCTGGCGTGTCTGCTCGCGTTTCGGATGCGCTTGTGGAACATCGGCGCGGAAGGGCAATTTTATCTCGGCGCATGGGGCGCCACCTTGATCGTCGAAGGAGTGTTGGGCAGTGATGCGTCGGCGTGGCTGTTTATTCCGTTGATGGTGCTGTCGGGTTTTTTCTTTGGCGCGGTGTGGGGTTTTATTCCCGGGCTGCTCAAAGCGCGTTTTAACGTCAACGAAATCATCTCGACGCTCATGCTCAATTACATTTCGCTCCTGTGGGTCGCGTACTGGGTCTTTGGTCCATGGAGCGAACGCGGTTTTCAGCTCACGCCCACGTTTCCACGCGCGGCGTGGCTGCCGCGTCTTACAGATTATGCCGCGCTTGTCAAGGACCTTTCCGGTTTGACGATTCATCTCGGTTTTGTATTTGCGATCCTCGCCGTGGTTGGCGTGTGGTATTTGCTCGAGCGCACGCGTTTCGGGTACGAGATTCGGCTCATCGGCGACAACCCGAACGCGGCGCAGTACGCAGGCGTGAACATTGCGCTGATGACGATCATGGTCTTTATGCTTTCCGGTGGACTGGCGGGTTTGGCGGGCATGTCCGAAGTGTCGGGCGTGGTGCATCGTCTCCAAGACCGCATATCCCCCGGTTATGGTTTCACCGCGATCATTGTTGCGTGGCTCGCTAAATTGAATCCATGGGCGGTCATTCCCGTCGCAATCATTTTCGGGGGACTCCTCATCGGCAGTCGCGAAATTCAACCGAGCGGCATTGCGCGTATGCTGCAAGGCATTTTGCTGTTTACGTTAATCAGCAGTGAAGTGTTGAATCATTACAGCATCAAGCTTGAACGCATCAAGGCATAATGTACCGCTCTTGACGTTTCACGTTTGACGAACGACGTGATACGTCAAACGTGAAACGTCAACGAACATGAATTTCTGGACCAACGTTCTCTCTGCCGGGATTGGCAACGGCACCGCGTTGTTGTTTGCGACGATGGGCGAATTGTTTGCCGAACGCGCGGGGGTGCTGAATTTGGGCGTCGAAGGGATGATGCTGATGGGCGCGGTCGCGGCGTACGGCGCCGCCGCGGCGACAGGCGACCCATGGCTCGGGCTGCTCGTCGGGATGTTGGCAGGCGGCTTTTTGAGTCTCTTGCACGCATTCGTCGTGATTTCGTTGCGCGCGGACCAAGTCGTCAGTGGTTTGGCGCTGACCTTTTTGGGCACAGGGCTTTCGCTCGTGTTGGGCGAAGGTCTGGCAAGCGCCCGAAATGTTCCGACCATCCCGACCTTTAGCATTCCGCTGCTTTCACAAATTCCTTTTGTGGGTCCGATCTTGTTTGACAACAAAAGCGTGCTCGTGTATGTCGGCTTTGCGTTGATTCCCGTGGTATGGTTTTACGTTTATCGCATGCGCGGCGGCTTGCACTTGCGCGCCATCGGCGAGTATCCGGCGGCGGCGGATTCGTTGGGCATTGACGTGTACGCGCTGCGCTATTTTTATGTGCTTTTGGGCGGAATTCTCGCGGGCCTCGCGGGCGGCGCGATTACGCTTTCGATTACGCCGGGCTGGTTCAGTGAATTCACCACTTCGGGGTACGGCTGGATTGCGATCGGGTTGGTCATTTTCGCGCAGTGGGACCCGGTGCGCGCGGCAATCGGTTCGTACTTGTTTGGCTCCCTGCGGCGCTTTACGCTCGACGTGCAAGGGGTCCAAGATGTGTTTGGGATTGCGAACCCGTTCTTCTACGACCGCAATTTGCAATTCTTTTTGGAAATGCTGCCGTACGCGCTGACCATCATCGTGCTCATCATCGGCTCGCGCGCGGCGATTCGCAAGCGTCTCGGCGCGCCTGCCGCGTTGGGTCTGCCGTACGTGCGCGGCGAACAGGGGTTGGTGTAGGGAGTTGGAGGTTGGAGGTTGGAAGTTGGAGGTTGGATGGAGAGAGGGAGAGATAGAGTGATGGGGTGATTGGGTGATTGGGTGATTGGCGACGAGCGATACGCGATATGCGATTCGCGAAATGATTCAACTTGCTCATCTGTGTTAAAATAATCCTACTTCGATCAATGGTCGTTGCAGTTGGGAACACTGCATCGGCGTCGGGCATCCCCGCTCGAAAAGTGCCATTGATCCGTTTCCACAATCTCGCGTCGCCGAGCGAAGCACTGCCCGCGCAAGAGTTTTGCTCCGCTGCAGAGGGCGTTTTCTCAAGATGAAATTTTTTGACCATTATCATTTGCCGATGACGGTGAATGAAGCGCTGGAACTTTTGGCGCAATATGACGGACGCGCGCGCGTGGTCGCGGGCGGCACCGATTTGTTGGTGGACGCGCAGGCGGAATACTATGCCGGGGAGCGCCCCCATTACGACGCGCTGGTGGACGTGACGCGCATCGCGGGCGCAAATCAAATTCACAAACAAGATGGAGCTTGTCCTGAGCAAAGCGAATGGATCGTCATTGGCTGCGGCGTCACGCACACGCAAATCGTCGAGTCGCGTTTGATTCGAAAACGCGCGACCGCGCTCGCCGAAGCGTGCGCGGTGATCGGCGGACCGCAAGTGCGGAATGTGGCGACGTTGTGCGGCAATATCGCGCACGCGCTACCCGCCGCGGATGGCACCGTCGCGTTGATGGCGATGGACGCGGAGGTAGAAGTAAGCAGTTATCAGTTATCAGTGGTCAGTAACCAGTCATCAGTGGTCAGTAACCAGTCATCAGTGGTCAGTAATCAGTCATCAGTGGTCAGTAATCAGTGGTATGCGCTTTCGACATTGTTCAAAGGTCCGGGAAAGAGCGCGGTGGATTCGACGCGCGAATTGATTACGGCGATCCGCTTTCGTCCGCTGGGCGCGGGGGAGGGCAGCGCGTTCGCGCGCGTGATGCGTCCGCAAGGCGTGGCGCTGCCGATTCTCGGTATGGCGGTGAGAGTGGAGACTAGAGACCGGAGACTGGAGCATGTCGCGATTAGCGCGGGTCCGGTCGCACCGATTCCGTTTCGCGCGAAACGGACGGAAGGATTCTTGCGCGGGAAAATTTTGGACGACACGGTGTTACAACAAGCCGCGCAAATTTTGGTGAACGAAGCGCAGCCGCGCACCTCTGCGCACCGCGCGACGAAAGAATATCGTTTTGAATTGCTGCCGACGCTGCTGAAACAAACACTGCGCGCGGCGATGGAACGCGCGGTGGTGTAAGGGGAGACAAGGAAGCAGGGAAAGAGGGAAACAGGTAAGTAGGGAAACAGGGAAACAGGGAAACAGGGAAACAGGTAAGTAGGGAGACGGGGAAACAGGGAAACAGGGAAACAGGTAGCGGGTCTACTTGTTTTCTTGTCTACCTGTTTACCTTGAATTGGAGATTGAACCATGCCGATGTTGAACATGTCGGTCAACGGCAAACCGGTTGCGGTGGAAATCGAATCGAACGAATATCTCGCGTCGGTGCTGCGCTATAGACTCGGTTTGACCGGCACCAAAATCGGCTGCGATGAAGCGGAATGCGGCGCATGTACTGTGCTCGTCAATGGCATGTCGGTGGACTCGTGCATTTATCCCGCGCTGAAAGCGCAGGGCGCGTCGGTGTTGACGATTGAAGGTTTGGCGGGCACGTGGACGGATGGGAGAGAAGACGACCGCGTAGGGGCGGTGGCTCGTCCCCGCCCTGAATTGGGCGACCACGCGGCGGGCGACCACGAGGGTGCGCCCCTACATCCATTACAATCCCAATTCATTCAACAAGGCGCGGTGCAATGCGGATTCTGCACGCCGGGCGTTTTGATGCAGAGCAAAGATTTGCTCGATCACAATCCGAACCCAACGGACGAGGACATCAAGGTCGCGCTCAAAGATACATTTTGTCGCTGCGGCTGTTATGTTTCGATCATGAACGCGATCAAGTCGGCGGCAAAGGAAATTCAGGGCAGAGAGGGCAGAGAGGGCAGAGAGGGAAATGAGGGAATTCCAAACTTGCCGAAAACGAAAACGCCCTTGAATGTGATTGGCAAACCCTTGCCGCGTCAGGATGCGGTTGCCAAAGTGACGGGCGCGGCGAAATACACGGACGATTATGCGTTTCCCGAAATGCTGTGGGGCGCGACGCTGCGCGCAAAATATCCGCACGCGAAAATTTTGAACATTGAGACGTCAAAAGCCCAAGCACTGCCCGGCGTGCACGCGGTGTTGACGCACGCGGATGTGCCGGGGTCCAAGAATCACGGCTTGATTTTCAATGACTGGCCTGTGTTGTGTTACGACAAGGTGCGGTATCAAGGCGACGCGGTTGCACTTGTGGCGGCGGATACGCGCGAAATCGCGCAGCGCGCGTTGGATTTGATTAGCGTCGAGTACGCGGAACTGCCCGTCGTGGACGATCCCGTGGATGCGTTGAACCCCGAAACGATTATTGTGAACGATGGCGCGGGGCACGGCAATTTGCTGAAACACATTCACGTCGAAAAGGGCGATGTGGAAAAAGGTTTCGCCGAAGCGGACGTGATCGTCGAAAATGAATATCATTCGCCGTTTTACGAACACGCGTTTCTCGAACCCGAATGTTCTATCGGGCGCGTGTTGGAAAACGGACGTATCGAAGTCATCGTCGGCTCGCAAATTCCGTACGAGGACCGTCGTCAAATCGCGGCGGCGTTGGATGTGCCCGAAGCGCAAGTGCGCGTGCGCGGCGCGCTCATCGGCGGCGGCTTTGGCGGTAAAGAAGACATTGCCGCGCAAATTCACGTCGCGTTGTTGGCAAAAGCGACGGGGCGTCCGGTGAAAATGTTGTACTCGCGTCACGAGAGTTTGCTGTTTCATCCGAAACGTCACGCGACGATCATTCGCGTGAAAACGGGCGCGAAACGAGACGGCACGCTCATCGCGTCGCAAGCAACCATTTACGGCGATTCGGGCGCGTACGCCTCGCTCGGCGACAAAGTGATGACGCGCGCGGCGACCCACGCGGCGGGTCCGTACAACATTCCGAATGTGAAAATTGATTGCTACGCGATGTACACTAACAATCCGCCCGCGGGCGCGTTTCGCGGTTTCGGCGTCACACAATCCTGTTTTGCCGTCGAATCGAACATGGACGAACTCGCGCCCAAGTTGAACATTGACCCCTTTGAACTGCGCCGCAAAAACGCGTTGACCATCGGCCGCACGACGAGCACGGGACAAATCGTACGCGAAAGCGCAGGACTGCTAGAGTGTATTCGGTTGGTGGAATTGGAAGTTAGAAGTTGGAAGTTAGAAGTTGGAAAAGACGCGCCATCCAACATCCAACATCCAACATCCAAGCTTGGGGTTTCGCGGCGGCTTTCAAAAACACCGGACTCGGCGGCGGCGCGGCGGACCAGAGCGCGGCAGAGGTCGAAGTGTTTGAAGATGGAACGGCTCAAGTGCGTACGAGCGCGGCGGAAATCGGACAGGGCTTGCCGACGATTTTAGCGATGATTACGGCGGAAGAATTGGGTTTGCCGTACGAACGCGTGCGCGTACTATTGAGCGATACCGATTTGACGCCTGACGGGGGACCGACGACCGCGTCGCGTCAAACCTTTGTGACGGGGAACGCGGCGCGTTACGCGGCGAAAGGGATGCGCGAAATTTTGGCAGAGACCGCGAGCGAATATCTCGACGCTGCGCCGGAAGAATTAATCTTCAAAGATGGTTACGTGGAAGCACCAAAGCACGGTGCTTTTGCGCGCAATGGGCAGCGGATCGAATTCGCGGAATTGGTGAAAAAAGCACGCGAGGAAAATCGCCCCACGCGTTATTTGCACGAATATGTCGCGCCCGAAACCCAACCGCTCGGCGTGGAAGGCGACATGCACTTTGGTTTCTCGTACGCCGCGCAAGCCGCGTTGATTGAATTGAATACGGACACGGGCGAGGTGCACGTTTTGAAAATCGTGACGGCGACAGACATTGGGCGCGCGCTCAATCCGCTCGCGCTGCAAGGACAGGTCGAAGGTGGTATCATCATGTGCCTCGGCAACGCGCTGACCGAAGAATTCATTGTCGAAAGGGGCAGGGTATGGACAGACCTTCTCGCCAAGTATAAAATGCCCAGTATCAAGCACACGCCTGAAATCGTTTCGTTCCTTGTCGAAGACGAAATTTCGTCGGGACCGTACGGCGCAAAAGGCGTCGGCGAAATTTCTTCGATTCCCACGACGCCCGCGATCACGAACGCGATTTATAATGCGTGCGGCGTGCGCGTGCACCGCTTGCCGGTGGACCAAGACGCGTTGTTGTTGGCAATGCGCGCGGGGAGATCCGTAGTAGTATAGCGCCTTGTGCGCGTATAGAGACTGGAGACTGGGCGTGCGGCGCGTAATGAAAGTAGGTGCGGGATGACATATCCATTTCCGGGGATGAATCCGTGGTTGGAAAATCCGCTGATTTGGCACAGCGTACATCAGCGCTTGATTGTCGCCTTGGCTGACGAATTGGGACCGCGTTTACGGCCGCGTTATTTTGTGGATGTTGAATTACACACCTACGTGACGATTCCCGACGAGCCGCGCCCGGCGACGCGTTATCCGGATGTGCTGGTCATTGAACGCGGAGGCGCTGCGGTTGCGGAAGCGCCCACGTTACAAGAGTCGCCGTACCTCGAAGTTGTTTTACGCGACGAACCGTTGGAGGAAAGTTACCTCATTGTTCGCTTGGTGCCCTCCGGCGAGATCGTAACCGTTATCGAGATTCTTTCTCATGCTAACAAGCAGCGTGGACACGATCGCGAGGAATATCTTGCCAAGCGCCAAGAGTTTTTTGATACCGCCGTGAGTCTAGTTGAAATTGATTTGCTGCGCGCGGGTCCTCCAATGCCCTACGCAGAAGCCGCCAAGAATGCAGACTATCGCATCCTGGTTCGGCATCGCGCACACCCCGCGCGTCTCAAACTGTATCCGTTCAATGTGCCGCAGCCCATTCCGATTTTTTCCTTGCCCTTGCTGCCCGATGACCAAGAGCCGCTTGTGAATTTGCATCAGGTGCTCGCGGGGGTGTATGAACGCGCGGGCTATGATTTGGTTATCAATTATGCCGAGCGGCCGGTCCCGCCGTTGCGCGATGCTGACGTTGCATGGGCGAACGATCTTTTGAAGCAAGGCACGACGTAGACGCACATGCTCGATTTTTCTCTGATCCACACGGGACAATTGTCTGTCAAACAATTTGTCGAACGCGAAAACATTTCGCCGAGCGCTTTCCCAAGATTGACGAATGAAATGGTTGACCGGATGTTGGAATTGATTGCGGATTGTGACGACGCCGATGTGTCGTTTGTGCCGGACGATCCCAACGCCGAAGACACGTACGCGGAAAATCCGGACGATGTGAGTTTGGCGTGGACGCTCGGACATGTCATCGTGCATACCACCGCGTCGGCGGAAGAATCCGCGTTTCTCGCGGCGGAGCTGGCGCGCGGCGTCGAATGGCACGGGCGTTCGCGCTACGAAGTCGCGTGGGAAACGGTGACGATGATCGCGCAGTGTCGCGCGCGTTTGCAAGAATCGCGGCGGATGCGTTTGGCAACGCTGGACGTGTGGCCCCAATTGCCGCATTTGGAAAACACGTACGAACCGAATCCGGGCATTACGCACGATTGCCTTTCGCGTTTTGTGGCGGGATTGATGCACGACGATGCGCATTTGGGGCAAATTCAAAACGTCGTCGCGCAAGCACAACGCGCGCGAAGGAAACCGCGAATCTTTGCGCGAACTTCGCGCGACGAATCTTCGCTAATTTTTGAGATCTGATTCGCGCCGATTCGTGGCGATTCGCGGTTGGAGAATCTTTCCTTTTTGCGCAAAGATTTCAGTGGAGAGGCACTAACGTTTTGATTCCGTCGAAAGGAGTGATGACCATGCAAACCGAAACCGTACACGCCCGCACGCAAGGGCGCCAAAACAAAACGGTTGCCGACGTCATGCATCACGGCGCGGTAACGTGCACGCTTGATACGCCGATTCCGCAAGTAGCGCGTCTCTTGACGCAGCAAGACGTGAGCGCGCTGCCTGTCGTGGACGCGGAAGGATTTCTGGTCGGCATTCTCACGCGCACCGATTTGGTGGCGCTGCGCGCGTACGAAGATTACTGGCGCGAAATGCAAGCCGAGCACGTGATGGTGCACACGGTGCATACGATCACGCCCGATCAAACGGTCGCCGAAGCCAGCCGCCGCATGACCGAGCGCAAAATTCACCGGTTGATCGTCGTCGAATTCGACAGCGCGCAACATGCCAAACCGCTCGGCATAATTGCGCAGTCGGACATCGTACGGGACATGGCGCTCGAGTAAACCACTCTACCGCAATGAGGCATTCATGGACGCACACACTTTTCTGCACACGCACCGTGAAATTTTTCTCGACGAACTGAAAACATTTCTCACGCTCCCGACCATCTCGACGCTCTCGGAATATCGCGCTGATGTACAGCGCGGCGCGGAATGGGTCGCAGGTAATTTGCGCGCGATCGGTTTCGAGCACATCGAAATTTTCCCGACGGGCGAAGGCGCGGGACAACCGCTCGTGTACGCGGATTGGCTGCACGCGGAAGGCGCGCCGACCGTATTGGTGTACGGGCATTTTGATGTGCAGCCCGTTGACCCGCTGCACGAATGGCTCACCCCCCCCTTTGCGCCGACGATTCACGGCGACACGATTTATGCGCGCGGCGCGTCCGACATGAAAGCGCAAACGCTGGCGTTCCTCAAAGCGCTCGAAGCATTGTTGAGAACGAACACGCTGCGGGTGAATGTCAAGGTCATCGTCGAAGGGGAAGAAGAAATTGGTTCGCCGCACCTCGCGCCGTTCTTGCGCGTACACCGCGAAAAACTGAAATGCGACGTCGCGTTGAACGCGGATTCGCAAATGGCGGCGCGCGATTTGCCGAGCATCGTGTACGGTTTGCGCGGCTTGGGTTATTTTGAAATTTGGGTGCAGGGTCCCGCGCAGGATTTACATTCCGGTTCGTTCGGCGGCTCGCTGCACAATCCCGCGCAAGCACTGTGCGAACTTATAGCCGGCATGCATGACGCGGAAGGGCGGGTGACGCTGCCGGGCTTTTATGACGACGTGCGCGCATTGTCGGCGGAGGAACGCGCGGAACTGGCGCGGTTCCCCGTTACCGACGCGCAGTGGGCGAACGTGGCAGGCGTGACGGGATTGTGGGGCGAGAAAGGTTTTTCGACGGTGGAACGGACGGGCGCGCGTCCGACGTTGGAAGTGAACGGGTTGCTTTCGGGCTTTACGGGCGAAGGATCGAAAACTGTTTTGCCTGCCAAAGCGATGGCGAAAATTTCTACGCGTCTGGTGCCGAACCAGCATCCCGATCAAGTCAAACAGCAATTGGAAGCGTATTTGCGCGCGCACGCGCCCAACACGATCCGCTGGCAAGTGAAACAGCTGGCAGCGGGCGAACCGGTGTTATTGAATCGCAACTCGCGTTACGTGCAAGCCGCCGCGCACGCGCTGCAAGAAACCTTCGGCGTCGCGCCCGCGTTTCAATTGCTCGGCTGGAGCGTGCCCGTCACGAACATGCTCAACGACGAATTGGGCGTGGACGTGGTCGTGATGGGTTTTGGTCTCGCCGACGACGGCACGCACGGACCCAACGAACATTTTTATCTGCCGAATTTTTATCGCGGCATTGAATCGTATATTCGATTCTTTCAATATGCTGCTGAGATTGGAGACTAGAGACGGGAGATTGTTTTTGGTCTCCAATCTCCAGTCTCTAGTCTCCTCGAGAATATGCCCAACATCACTTTCGACCATTACTATCGTTACGACGAACTGACGCGCATCCTGAACGAATTCGCACAGGAATTTCCACAGCTGGTGCGCCTCGAAAGCATCGGCAAGAGTTATGAAGGGCGCGAGGTCTGGCTTATGACCGTCACAAATACGGCGACGGGTTCCGACAAGGAAAAACCCGCGTTGTGGATTGACGGCAACATTCATGCGTCCGAAGTGTCGCCTGCCTCCGCGTGTGTGTATTTCATCCATTATCTGTTGACAAATTACGGCAAGGACGCAGACGTGACGCGTGCGCTTGACACACGGGCGTTTTATATTTGCCCGCGCGTGAATCCCGACGGCGCAGAACTCGCGCTCGCGGACAAACCCAAAATCATTCGTTCGTCCACGCGTCCGTATCCGTATGACGAAGAACCCATCGAAGGTTTGATTCGCGAAGACATTGACGGCGATGGACGGTTGTTGAACATGCGCATTGTAGACCCGAACGGTCCATGGAAAGCGCATCCCGACGACCCGCGCATTTTGGTCCCGCGCGATCCCACCGAAGTGGGCGGCACATATTATCGCATTCTGCCGGAAGGGCGGCTTGAAAATTACGACGGCGTGACGTTTGGCCTCGCGCCAAACAAAGAGGGACTCGACCTCAATCGTAATTTTCCAATGAACTGGCGCGTCGAGGGCGAACAAAAAGGCGCGGGCCCGTTTCCCACGAGTGAACCAGAAGTTCACAATCTCACACAATTTGTGGCGGTGCATCCGAATATTACGGGCGGTATTGCTTTTCACACGTGGAGCGGGGTGCTGCTGCGTCCTTATGACGATCGTTCTGACGACGAAATGCCCGCCGAAGATTTGTGGACGTTTAAAAAGATTGGCGCCAAAGGGACCGAGATTACGGGCTATCCGAATGTCTCGGTCTTTCACGATTTCAAATATCATCCGAAAGAAGTGATTACCGGGTCATTCGATACGTGGATGTATGAGCATCGCGGCGTCTTTGCGTGGACGGTCGAGATTTGGAGTCCGCAAAAAAACGCGGGGATTGAAAAATACAAATTCACCGAATGGGACCGCGAGCATCCGCTGGAAGACGATAAAAAGTTGATGAAATGGAACGACGAGGTGTTGGACGGCAAAGGATATGTGAACTGGTACAAATTCAATCACCCGCAGCTGGGCGAAATCGAATTGGGTGGTTGGAACGAGGGTTATTGTTGGCGCAATCCGCCGCCGGAATTTTTGGAAAAGGAACTCGCGTTGTTTCCCCAATGGCTGCTGTGGCACGGCTTGATTTCGCCGAAACTCGAACTGCACGATGTGAGCGTCAAAGCGTTGGGGGAGAATACATATCGCGTGCGCGTGGTCGTACAAAACGCGGGCTGGCTGCCGACGTACGTTACCAAAAAAGCAATCGAGAAAAAGGCAGTGCGCGGCGTCATTGTCGAATTGGAATTGCCCGCGGGCGCGACGCTCGAGACGGGCAAAGTGCGCGAAGAAATCGGACAGCTCGAGGGCCGCGCCTACAAAGAAGCGGCGGTCACGGTCTGGAACGCCGACCCGACGGACGACCGCGCAAAAATGGAATGGACGATTCACGCGCCGCAGGGCGGCGCATTGAAAATCATGGCGCGGCACGAGCGCGCGGGTGTGGTCAAGACAGAACTTGCGTTATAGAGAATCGCCACTCCGGACGGGGATGTCATTGGGAATGCGGGGGATGTCATTCTGAACGGGGGATGTCGTTCTGAACGGCGTGAAGAATCTCTGCGCGTGTTGTTGCGCGCAGGGCGTCGTGTGCGAAGGGAGAGATGTTTCGCTCCGCTCAACATGACAAGCGACGTGGGGGATGTCATTCTGAACGGCGGCGTGTCATTCTGAACGGCGTGAAGAATCTCTGCGCGTGTTGTTGCGCGCAGGGCGTCGTGTGCGAAGGGAGAGATGTTTCGCTCCGCTCAACATGACAAACCCTGATTTTGCCCACAAACATGAAAAACTATTTTGTCTACATTATGAGCAGTTTGTCACGGCGAATTTATGTCGGGGTGACAAATAATCTGGAGCGGCGCGTTTCAGAGCATAAGCAGAAACAGATTCAGGGATTTACCGCCAAATACAATATGACGCGCTTGGTGTATTACGAAACGTATCCGGACGTGAATGCCGCCATTGCGCGGGAAAAGCAAATCAAAGGTTGGCTTCGCGCAAAGAAGACTGCACTGATTGAATCGGTGAATCCGGCTTGCAAGATTTGAGCGCCGAGTGGCTTGATGATAGAGATTCTTCGGTCGCGAAAGGCGCTCCCTCAGAATGACAGGCGCGCGTGACGTGTCATTCTGAACGGGGAGTGGCATTCTGAACGGGGAGTGGCATTCTGAACGGGGAGTGGCATTCTGAACGGGGAATGTCATTCTGAACGGAGTGAAGAATCTCTGATGGACGAAAGCACGAAATGGTTGGACGAAGGATACGGCGTGCTATCGGTCTCAGAAGAAAATGCCCAGCGCGTCGTCGAGTACATCAAGAATCAAAAGAAACACCACGCGGCAAAAACACGTTTAACCGAATTTGAAATGACGCAGGATTGGGATGGTGCGGGCTGGGTGGACAGCGAAATCTTTTGACGTACGCGTTTTTCCAATGCTTTGCATTTCACCTTTTTTCAGGCGGCGAATTCTATTCGCTGAGCACTGAGCACGCGATGGCAAATCGCGAATCACGTATCGCGAGCACGCGATGGCAAATCGCGAATCACGTATCGCGAGCACGCGATGACAAATCGCGAATCGCGTATCGCAAATCAAGAATTTCAAGGAGTGACGATGGACAATCCGGTTTCGGAAATCCAAAAACGCGTCGCGGACAAACGCGATTGGATTATCGAATTCATGCGTGACATTTGCGCGATTCCTTCGATGGAATCACAAATCGGTCAAGTCGGCGCGCGGATCGCGGAGGAAATGAAAAAACTCAAATTCGACGAGGTGCGCTTTGACAAGATGGGCAACATTCTCGGACGGATCGGCAATGGTCCGAAAGTGATTGTGTATGATTCGCACATTGACACCGTCGGCATCGGCGAACGCAGCGAGTGGGAATGGGACCCGTTCGTCGGCAAAGTGGAGAACGGTATTTTGTTTGCGCGCGGCGCGTGCGACGAAAAAGGTTCGACGCCGGGCATGGTGTACGGTTTGGCAATGGCGCGCGACTTGGGACTGCTCGACGGTTTCACCGCGTATTATTTTGGCAATATGGAAGAGTGGTGCGACGGCCTCGCGCCCAATTCTTTTGTCGAAGCCGACCCGAAAGTGTGCCCCGATTTCGTCGTCATTGGCGAACCGACCAAGATGCAAATTTATCGCGGGCACAAAGGGCGGCTCGAATTGAAAATCACGGCGCACGGACGTTCCGCGCACGCGGCGCATCATTATCTCGGCGATAACGCGGTGTACAAAATGGCAAACATCATTACCGCGATTCGGGAGCTAGACCGCCGTTTGCCGACCGATCCCTTTTTGGGCAAAGCCACCGTCGCAGTGACCGACGCGGAAGTCCGGACGGCTTCGCTCAACGCGGTGCCGGATCGCTTCACCATTTTCCTCGACCGTCGGCTGATTCTCGGCGAGACCAAGGAAAATACACTCGCGCAAATTCGCGGACTGATTCCGGATTATTTGCAAGACGAGATTCACGTTGAAGATTTGTTTTACGACACGCCGAGCTATACGGGCTTTGTCTTTCCCGTTGACAAATATTATCCGCCGTGGGTTTTGGAAGAAACTCATCCGCTCGTGCAAGCCGGACAGCAAACGATTCAGAGTTTGTGGGGTGAAACGCGCCCGACCGGCAAATGGGGTTTTTCGACGAACGGAACGTATTGGGCGGGCAAAGCGGGCTTTCCGTCTATCGGTTTCGGACCCGGCGACGAAATTTACGCGCACACCCTCGAAGACCAGAATAATCTGGACGACGTAGTGCGCGCGACCGAGTGGTACGCGCTGTTTCCCAAATTGCTCAAGGGCGCGTCGTAGTGACGAATTCATTCGTCATCAATTCGTTTCAAGGAGGACACAACTCATGCGAAGCTTTATCGGACGCGATATATTGTCGCTAAAGGAATTCGAGCGCCAAGAATTCATGCGCGTGTTTCAGGTCGGCAAGGAATTGGAACCGATTGCGCGCGACCGGCGCAACAGCAATTTGCTCCAACACAAAACGTTGGTCGCCGCGTTTTATCAACCAAGCACGCGCACGCGTTTGGCGCACGAAGCCGCGATGCACCGCCTCTGCGGGCACGTCGTCGGTTTCGCCGATCCGAAAATGACGCGCGCGGGCGATTTTTACCAAGAGTCAATCAAAGACACAGTCAAGATGCTCGAATATTACGGCGATGTGATTGTGATGCGTCACTTTCAACAGGGCGCGCCGCACGAAGCCGCGAAATGGGCGAGCATTCCCGTCATCAACGGCGGCGACGGCTGGGGCGAACATCCGACGCAAATCCTGACCGACCTCTACACCGTCTTGCAAGAAAAGGGACGCATTGACGGATTGAATTGGCTCGCCGTGGGCGACATGCGAATGCGCACGATGCACTCGCTCGGTTACGCGCTGTCGCAATTTGCCTGCCCAATCACGTTCGTCGCGCCGCCCGACATGGGATTGACGGAGGAATTCAAAACCGAACTGCGCCAATACAGCGTGGACTTTTCCGAAGCCGAACATGTGGAGCAGGCGATTGCGAAAGCAGATGTGATTTTGGTCGAGCCGGTCGTGCAGCCCGATTATACAAAGTCGCGTGATGAACGGGGCAGAGAAGTTGCGCTGACACCCGCGAATTACAGAATCACGCGCGAACTCTTGACGACCAAAGCGAAACCGGACGCGATTCTTTTGCACTCGCTCCCGCGCATGGACGAAATCCCGACGGACGTTGACATTACGCGCTGGTCGCGGTACTGGCAAGAGGCATTCAGCGGCGTCGTGGTTCGGATGGCGCTGTTAGCGTTGGTGTTGGGGGCGATGGAGTGAGTAGTGCGATAGTGGCGTAGTGCGATAGTGCGATAGTGGATGCAGCCCAATGTCGAAAATTGAGCAATTCGAAGATTTGCTTTGTTGGCAAAAGGCGCGCGTGCTCGCCAACGCGGTGTATGACCTGACCGAACGTGCTACGTTTTCACGTGATGCGCGATTGCGCGGTTAGTTGCAAGGTGCAGCGAGTTCCGTGATGCACAACATTGCCGAGGGTTGTGGTTCAGGATCGAATCCCAAATTCATTCGCTTTCTGAAATGGCGCGACGCTCTGCAAGCGACATTCAATCAGAAATCTATCTTGCATCAGATCGCAAGTATATCACGGAGCAAGAGCGACAAAATGTGTACTATATCGCAACTGAAACGAAACGATTGATCAATGGCATGACTAACCACTTGCGAGGTAAATCCAAAAACGATGACAACTAATACTATCGCACTATCTCACTATTGCACGATTGCACTATGACCACACTCAATGAAATTCACGACGCGCGCCGCGTCATTCACGGCCAAGTCCATCGCACGCCCGTTCTGTCCGCGTCCGTACTCGGCGAAATGGTTGGTGTGAATCTGTTTTTGAAATGCGAGCAGTTTCAAAAAACGGGATCGTTCAAACCGCGCGGCGCGCTGAATACACTCGCGCATTTGTCGGATGAGGAAAAAGCGCGCGGGTTGGTGAGCGCGAGCGCGGGGAATCACGCGCAAGGTTTGGCGTATGCCGCGCGCGCGTACGGCGCGCAAGCGGGCAAAATCGTTTTCGCCGAATCGGTCAACACGATGTTTGAAAAAATGCTCGAATTGCAGCGCGAACACGATTACACCATCGCGCATCCGTTCGACAATCCGTACGTGATTGCGGGGCAGGGCACGATTGGTTTAGAAATTCTGGAAGATGTGCCGGACGCGGATTATGTATTCGTGCCCATCGGCGGCGGTGGATTGATTAGCGGAATCGCGATGGCGCTCAAAGAAAGCAATCCGCGCGTCAAGGTGATTGGGGTGGAATCGGTCGCGGGCGGCGCGTACTATGCATCGCGGCAGGCGGGCGAAAACACGCGCGTCGTGTGCAGCCAGAGCATTGCGGGCGGCATCATTTGTCCGATGATTGGGGAAAACAATTACCCACTGATGGAAAAATATGTGGACGATGTGGTGTTGGTGAACGACGACGAAATCAAAGCCGCAATCCGTTTGATTCTGGAACGCTGCAAAATGATGGTCGAAGGCGCGGGCGCGGCGGCAACAGCGGCGGTACTCACGAAAAAAGTCGCGTTGCCAAAAAACGCGCGCGTCGTGGCGGTGTTGAGCGGTGGGAATGTGGATTTGGAAAAATTGAAGGAATGGGTATGAGCCAAAA
>JACQWQ010000161.1 GCA_016209205.1 Chloroflexota bacterium | reverse complement strand
TACCTATCCGCTCGAAAATTTGAGCGCGCCAGCGGGACAATCGCGCATGTTGGCAGGTGAAGACGCCATCCGGCGCGCGGTGCAAGACCAAATCGCCGCGGGCGTGAAATTGATTGCCGATGGCGAAGTGCGCATGGAAATGGTCGGACTGTTCGCGTCGAAACTGCCGGGCTATTATTTCAAAAAAGGCGAAGCGGGCGGGCGGCAGATGGGCGGCTGGCATTTGAACAAACGCGTTGAACCTTCCCCCGAACCGATTACGGTGAGCGATTATCTTTTCGCGCAACAACTTGCCGGCGACCGCGCAGAAGTAAAGGGAATTATTACCGGCGCGACGACCATGGCAATGTCCACGACCCTCGACCCCGAAGCGCCGTACAAACACAATCTCGATCCCGAATTGATTCGGGATATTGCGCGTGCGTTGGCAGAAGAGGCCAGACAACTACGACGCGTGGGCTGCCGCGTGATTCAAGTGGATGAACCGGTAATAGCATACGGCGCAGATGTGGCGGTGACGATTGAAGCGGACTCTATGATCTGGCGCGAAGCCGAGTTTCCCATAATGCACTGCTGCGGCGACACGCGCGCCATCTTTGCGCAATTGCTCGCCGCGCCGATTGCCGCGCTCGAGGTCGAGGGCAAAAATGTTCCCGACGTTCCGCTGTTAAACCATTCCCTGCTGCAAGCGAAAGGAATGAAAATCGGTTACGGCTGTCTCAACACCGCGTCGAATGATCTGGAAAGTGTCGAGCAGCTTGTGGTAGATATTCGACGCGGCGCAGAGCAGCTCGGCATTGAAAACATGTGGGTCAATCCTGACTGCGGGATGCGTTTGCGGAAACGCGACGCGGCGTTGGCAAAATTGAAAAACATGTGCGAAGCGGCGCGGATTGTCGCACAAGAGGGATAGAACAAGCCAATTGCAAGACCTTCGATGGTTTTTAGCGTTGACCATGACCGTTACGAGAGCGACCCAAGGATGGAATCATCAGTGATGCAGCGTTTGAGCAGGAACGTGAAGAAATACTTGGGCAGTTGTAGCCCAGTGTCCGACAGGAGAACAGATGCCTTCATCGCGTCCAGAATTTCTGAATGACCAGAGCATACGTGCGGCACTATCGCAAGCATGGCAAGCTTCGCAGGCTGGCACGAGCAGCGGGCATGAAGAAGGCGGCTTCATCCTTCGAGATGATTCAGGTCAATTGTTTGTGGAGCGTTGGGACAAAGGCGTACAAGACACGATCAGCTTGCCCCCGCATGGAGATTGTAAAGTAAGTGGGCACGAAATTGTTGCTTCATTCCACACGCATCCGAACACAGGCAGCGATTACCTGCAAGAGCCGAGTGAAACTGATAGGCGCGCAGTTCGTGATGACCCAGATTTGAAAGGCAGGTTCTATGAGGGCGAGTTGGTCATCTCGCAAGAGAAAATTTATTTGGTTGAGCGGAATGGGCAGGTCAGCGAAGTTGGAGATACGCAAGAGATTCTTGTGCGGGCATGAGGGAGGGATGTTTCTATGGCAGCGACGTTGACAGCAGATGTGCTTCAAGACGACATTGCAGTATCACTTGCGCGTGCAATTGCGGCGGCGAACAAGCGCGCACGTGAATCTGGAATTGATGTATTGCAAAGTCTCATTACTGTGACACAGCGCGCGCTCGATGGCAAGTCATTGTGGCGTATCAACTACGGTCCAAAAGAATATGTTGGGCGGCGCGGTGGGGATTTTATCGTTGAGGTTGACGCAAAGGATGCAAGCATCAAACAAATTTTGCGTGGACAATAGCTGCGCATCCCGAATTACACGGCGGTAAACACCCAAAGATTGGCGACGCGCGTTGAGCGTGTGCGCCAACCGCGTGATCCACGAAGGACACCAAGGGCGCCAAGAAACCCTTCGTGTTCTTCGTGTCCTTCGTGGATCACGCGCACACCCACAATTGTGGGGCGGCTGGCACTTGGAAAGCACTTTCGATTCGTCCGCCGTTACGTAGTGCTAGGGCGTTTGCAAGGGGGGAACGAAAATGTCCGAAGCAAAAAATGATCCATTGAGTCTTGCGAACATGCTGCGTCCTGAAATTCGCGCGGACCCATACGCATGGTACGCGCAAATTCGCGGGCAAGACCCGGTGCATTGGGACGAGCCGATGGGCTTTTGGGCGATCACGCGTTATGCGGATGTGTCGCACATTTATCGCGACGCGCGCTTTTCGCGCGCCATGGGCTTTGCGGGCGCTTTCAAACGTTTGCCCGAAGCGGAACAAGAACGCAGTCAACCCCTTTACGCCGCCTTTTCTCAAGCGATGCCGTACACCGATCCGCCCTATCACACCCGTCTGCGCAGTTTGGCGAACAAAGCGTTCACCCCGCGCGCGGTCGAACGAATACGCCCGCACATCCAGAGCTTGGTGGACCGCTTGCTGGACACGGTGGAACCTGATGGGCGTATGGATGTGATGGGCGATTTCGCCAACATCTTGCTCGCGACCGTGATTATGGAGCTGCTCGGCTTGCCATTATCGTGTCGCGCGGATTTCAAGCAGTGGTCGGATGATCTGTTTGCGACGCTTGGCGTAGTTCGCTACGATCCGCAAGTGATGACGCAAGCGCTCGCGAGTCTCGACCAAGCCACTGCGCTGCTGCGCGACCTCTACGATCAAGCGCGCAAGGAACCAAAGGACGACCTGTTTACGGCGCTGGCAACGGTGGCGGAGGAAGGCACTCGCCTGAGTCACGCAGAACTCTTTGCGAACACGGTCATCTTGCTTGCCGCCGGTCACGAAACGACGACGAACTTGATTGGCAACGATACGCTTGCGCTCTTGCGAAATCCCGAGCAAATGCAAAGATTGCGCCAGGACCCCACGCTGATCGAAAACGCGGTTGAAGAAGTGATGCGCTACGACAATCCCGTGCAGGTCACGTATCGCGTCGCGGCAGAGAATGTAGCGCTTGACGGCAAAGAAATTCAGCGCGGGCAAATTGTCAATCTATTACTCGGCGCGGCAAATCGCGACCCCGCGCAATTCGCGGACCCCGACCATTTCGACATCACGCGCGCAGAGCTTCACCACATGGGCTTTGGCGCGGGCATTCATTATTGTATCGGTTCACCCCTCGCGCGCCTTGAAGGACAGATCGCGTTCGACACACTCTTGCGCCGTTTCCCCAATTTGCATCTCGCGACCGACACGCTCGAGTGGCAAACACATCCGACCTTTCGCGGACTGAAATCGCTGCCGGTCGCGTTTTAGCGAGGGGAGATTGAGAGAGATGGAGAGAGGGAGAGAGGGAGAGAGAGGGAGAGAGTGTGTTTTGAATTTTGAATTTCCAATTTCCAACTTTCAATTTCCAACATCCAACTACACCGGAGGAGTCATGGCTCTTTTTCATTTCGACCGCGAGCAAAAAGTATATGACATTCATGGGATGCAAGTCGGCGGACAGCCCGGCGAGCGCCCGCCGCTGCTCATCGCCAACATGTTTCAGACCAAAGATAAATTGGTCGAGTCGCGCAAGCCGGTGCGATTTGACAAGGTAAAAGCGGCGGACCGCATCAAAGAGCTCGAAGAGATTTCCTACGCGACCGGTGTTCCAACGCTCGTGGGTCTCGTCGCGCCGACGGCGGATGAGATGAAAGCGTACACGGAATTTTTCTTGAGCGTACCGAATAATTTGCCGTTCGGGATTGACAGTTGGACGGAAAAATCGCGCCGCGAAGCCGCGCAATATGTCGCCGCATTGGGAATGCAAGAACGCTTCAACTATAACTCGATTACGGCGTGGGACCCCGACATCGCCGACCAGGTGGCAATGTTAAAGGAATGCGGCATCCAGCACATTATCTTGCAGCCGTTCGACATGGAAGACAAGCACGCGAGCGGACGGATGAAATCGCTCAAGGACATGCTCGCCGTCGTCGAACCGGCGGGCTTTCATTCGATCCTGATTGACACGACGACGATGAATCTGCCGACGCACGGGATTTGTTTGCTGACGAATCGAATGGTCAAAGAAGAATTGGGTTATCCCGCGGGCAACGCCCCGGCGAACGCATCGTATATGTGGCGCGCGGCGCTGGACAAGTGGGGCGCGGAAGCGTTCAAAGGCATGGACGCGGGGTTGCACGCGCTCTCGGCAGTCATGTGGCAGGATTGGATGGTGTTCGGTCCCATGAGCGGGACGCGGCGGATCTTTACCGCGGTTGCCGCAGCGACCGCCATTCTTGCAACCATGGCGTGGGAAGAAGGCAGCGATTTGCCAGATGACCCGCGTCATCCATTGAACTTGCATTTTCCACAAGAAGTCGAAATGATGAAGGGTATGGTCGAAGGCAAGAGCGATCGCATCTACAAACGCCAAAAGGAACTCAAGGAGAAACAACAAGCTGCAACGCCGGTAGCGAATTGAGATTTCTCGCATCCGCTGCACAGGACTTGTCATATCTCACTCCGTTCGATATGACAGTCCTGAGCCCCTACAGCCCCTGCGGGCTGACCATCTCGAAATGACAGTGAAAATATCCCCCTTCTTCGCCGCAATGGACTGCGTTACCGCAACATCTAGTAGGTCATTGGTTGTGTCCATACTAGATATGGGCGCAAGCCGTCTACGGAGGGGTTAGATTCACAAACTCTCAGGACAAGTTCTCGCTTGTGCCCGCGCATTGAGATTTCGCCGATGAACTGCATCGGAGCGTCCGCTCGAAAACCTAGTCCCGAAGAATTGAGGGATGACAGCTGTCCTGACTTTGCAAAAGCCCCGCTAAAATTGAAACAAGTCCTTGACATCGAAATATGGATGTGCCATAATTCGCCTACATTATTATTTCACCCCAGCGCATTGTCCCCAATTGAATGACGAGCGGCAAGTCAAGTAACGCATTTCATCCGTGAAATGGAGGATTGATTGTGACAGCTGCCGTAACTCCGAATCAAACGCTCGATTGTCGCGGCGCGACGTATCCCGTGCCGATTCTGAAAGCCAAGCGCGCTCTCGACACGATGCACGCCGGTGAAATCCTCCAAGTTCTCGCGACGGACAAAAATACAAAACCCGATCTGCAAGTCTGGGCAGCCAAAGCGAATGTCGAACTCCTGAGCGTTCAAGATGCAGACGATGGTTCGTTTTCATTCATTGTGCGGAAAAAATAATTCGCCACGCAATTCTGCACGGGTCCCAGCGCGTTTGATTTCCGCATCACGGAGGTCGTACGTGGAAGGTGCTACCAATGGTCAAAAACCGTTGTTCCTCGTCGTGTTGCGCACCGGGATGAATCAACCCGGGCAGGTGCGCGCGGCGTTGATGTATGCCTCCATCGCCGCGGCGATGGATCAGGACGTGGTAGTTTATTGTGTGCAGGAAGGCGCGGATCCTTTCAAACAGGGGGTGATGGAGACCGAGCCATCCAAGCCGGGCGTACCGACGATTGCACAGCGTTTTGCCGAAGCATTGGAAATGGGCGTGCGCGTCGAAGTGTGCGAACAGACCGCGTCGGTGCGCGGCATCAAAGAAGAAGAATTAACGCCGGGCGCGGTGATGCGCGGCGGGGCTTCGCTGATTGATTACGCCATTCAGGCGCGCGGCACACTGACATTCTAAGACCATTGCCAACTATGTTCTCTACTCTCCTCAGTGACGAGCCGGGGAGCGCGTCGCGCCGCTTTTTCCTCTGGGCAATCGTCTGGCTCATTGCTCCGGTCTTTATCGGGTTGTTCATGGCAATTCTACTGTACGCGCCGCCCGTACAGCTGCTCGAACCTGCCTGGCTGCGTCCTTACATCAACTTTGGACGAATTCGCCCGCTCCACGTCAACCTCGCCATCTTTGGCTGGCTTTCGATGGTGTACGTCGGCGCGATCTATTATCTTTTGCCGCGCTTGGCCGGCACGAAATTATTCAGTGAACGCCTCGCCAACCTGACGCTGGTGCTGTGGAACTTGTTTGTGGCGGCAATGGTCATTTCGCTGCCGCTGGGATTCAACACCGGGCGCAAGTACGCCGAAGTGGTGTGGGTCCTCAAGGTGTTGTTCGTCGCAATCCTCGTCTTGCTCGCGGTCAATGTGTGGGGCACGGTGCGGCGGCGCGCCGAGAAAAACTTGTACGTGAGCGCGTGGCATTTCGTTCTCGCGGCGACCGTCTTTATTCCCGTCTACATCATCGGCGGCAAAGTCGTGCCGCTGGAAATCGTCAATGGACAATTGGCGCTGGATTTTTCGGGCGCTTATGTCGGGATGAACGACAATATCATCAACTTTTTCTTTGTCCACAATTTATTTAATGTCTGGTTCACGACGATTGCGGTAGGGCTGGCGTATTATCTCTTGCCGAAATTGACCGGTAAACCACTCTACAGCCATCGTCTCGCCATCTGGGGTTTTTTCACGGTGTGGACGGGACAGCATCATCAATTATGGAGTCCATCGCCGTATTGGCTGCAAACGCTCACTGTCATTTTTAGCATCCTTGCCGCGATTCCCACATCGGCGTTCCTGTTCAATTTTTACAAAACGATGGAAGGGCGCTGGTCGCTGGTGGTCAGCGATATTCGCGTGCGCTGGCTTGTCGTCGGGACCATCTTTTGGGGCTTGACGTGTGTGCAGGGCGTCGCGCAGTCGTTCCCCAATTTCAGCTTGGGCATTCATTTTACGAATTGGGTCATCGCCCATTCGCATCTCGCGTTCGTCGGCGATTATTCGTTTTGGATGTTTGCGCTGATCTATTTGTTGTTACCTGAAGTCGCGCATCGTCCGATTTACAGCCGCCGTTTGACCGAATGGCACTTTTGGCTGACCCTTGGCGGTTTGCTGATTTTTATGCTCGCGCTCTTTGCGGCAGGGCTGATTCAGGGGCAAAACTGGATGACGGGCGGGATTCCATTCATCGAAACCGTGCGCGCGATGAATTCTTTCTTTTTGGCGCGTCTGATTGGCGGCGCGCTGATGGTGGTGGGACAACTGGTCTTTGCGTACAACATTTATCGCACGGTGAGCGCACGCGAACCCGTGCCTAGCCGCGCGGTGTCAGCTGTGGCTGCGCCAGCGAGTGAGTAATCGCAGCAATTGAATTATGGCGGCGCGTTTACAATCACTTCCCGTCCTGCTCGGCGGTTCGATTTTCTTTTTGATCGCCGGTGTCTTTGTCACAATCTTTTTACCGTCGCTCGAACCTGCCGCGTCCACGCCGACCGCGTATGCACGTCCATACACGGAACAAGAACTGCGCGGGCGCGCAATTTATATTCGCGAGGGCTGTTGGTATTGTCACACGCAGCAGGTTCGTCCTCCGGAAGTCAATCTGGGCACCGTCCGCGTCAAAGGCGACATCGGTCCGGTCTCGACGCCGGGTGATTATGTGTACCAAAAACCAGTGTTGTGGGGCACGACGCGCCAAGGTCCCGATTTGACCCATGTCGCCAGTCGTGTGGACGATAAAGGATTCCCGTACGGTTCGGACTATGGCTGGCAGCGCACCCATTTGCAGCTTCCCTACGCGCTGATTCCCGGAAGTGTCATGCCCGGCTTTGGCTATTTACCTGACGATGAGATGGACGCGCTCATCGCGTACTTGTTCACTCTGAAATAAGGGAGCAACGTTTAGCATTGTGCACTGCACATTGCGCATTGTCCATTGTGCAGAACCCTTTGTTTTTCCGGCATCCTACTTTGTGGTGGGCTACCTGTTGTTGATGACTGCAATTGCAATAACGCTCATCCTTCTGGCGCGCCGGCACGGCGGCGAGCTGGACAGCGAAGAGATTAAATACAAGGTATTTGACGATGGCATCCCAGACCCCCGAACCGAACCCGAATATCGCTACGAGCGCGGACGATCAACTGCCTCCACTCCCGGAACTCGCTCCGCTGAGCAGTGACCAAGTGGATGTGGCTGGTCAAGTGCGCTACGGCAAAGGGGGGCTGCCGTGGTGGATGAAATACTGGCCCTACATCCTCGCCGCTTGGGCGCTCTGGTTTGTCTTTTGGGGCGCACAGGGATTGTTTCGCGTAGAGGACTGGGTAAATTATTTTTTCACCGCAGTGATCGTCGTCTGGACGGTGTATCACCTGCTCGCGCCGCGTTTCAAATGGCCCGCGCTGCCGCTGGGATAGCGACGGCGCCAACGAACGAGTGGCGATTGTTCCCGAGCGGAACACGCGCGCCGCGGCGGTGGAAAGGAGGCAAGCAGACAAAATCACCTTCGGCTGATTCAATGTGCGTTGCACCTCGAACCGTTTCCCAAGATTCAGTACCTTCCCGACGGATGAAAAGTGACGGCAGCAATTTGCCGACGCGGTCTGCCCCGTCACCCGTCACTCGTCACCCGTCACATTTTCACAGGAGGAATTCCATGGCAACTCCACAAGAAGCCAATGAGTACATGATGAAAAAAATGAAGTTCGTTCCGCGCATGTACCAAGTCCTGAATAACGTCGTGCCGGACGGTGGGATCGCCTTTGCCGATTTTTACATGACCGTGTTTGGCGACGGCGCCATTCCCAAGCGACTCAAGGAATTGATGTTCACGTCCATCGGCGTCGCCTATTGCTCCCCGCGCTGCCTTATCCATGTCGTGCCCGCAATTGCAGACGGCGCGACAGACGGCGAAATCCTCGAATCCGTGGCCGTCGGAATGGTTGCCGCCGGTTTTGTGCCGGGCGGTCCGGGAATTCCCTACGCCTTTGAGTATGCCGCCAAAGTGCTCGACATTGCCGCCAAGGTGCGTGCGGGCGAAAAATGGGAATACTTGCCCGCATCGCAATTTAACCACGGCATCTTTTAAGACGCTCCGTTGCGACCTTACCCTGGCTACAAGGAATCCCGGTTTGCGCGCGAGACCGCTGCGCCCCCATCACATTGCCAGCCCTGTTTTTCTCGCGTTCAAACCGGGTGAGCGCGGAGATGTGCGTGACGCGTCAATATGCATCACAGGCAAAGACGGCAGGTGCATATTGACGCGTCTTTCTCTGAAACTGGACTTGCCTTATGACCCAAGAAACGACACCCCCACGCCACGAATGGATAGACAAACTCTTTGAGGACAAGCAATCTATTCCACCCAAACACCGCGACCTGTTGGCAATGCTTGCCTCGTCGCTGATGGGAAATCCGGACGCGGCGCAGCATTTTTACAATCGCGCCATCGTGGACGGCGCGACCGATCAGGAACTCGCGCGCATGGTCGCCATCGGGCAAGCCGCAGGCATCACACTCGACGCTTCTGCCGCGACCAAACCATCTTCCGAACCAACACCGCGTACATCGGCAGAATCTGACGCGAACGCGCCGAATCCCGAAGCGAATTTGAACCGATGAAAAATTTTGTGCCGCATCCGTACCGCCGTGTCGCCGTGCGCCGTGTAGATTTTCCACTCACGCGCGACGCGCTCCGCCGACAGTTGCTCGGACGCGAAGCATACCGCCGCACCGAATTTATCGCCTTGCGGCGCGGCGCGGAATGTGCCATTGCGCGCGTCGAAAAGGAGAACCCCGACGACTTGTTCAGCCCCATTACCGCCGTCGAATTGTTCGCCGCGCCCCAAGAATGTCGCTGGGTTCAAGATGCAGAGGTGGATGTGGGTAACGCGTCGCAGCTCGCCGCCAAGGCGCGCGCTCTGGGCGTCACGCGCGACCAGACGCTCATCGTGCACGGCAAATATGAACACGTCAATTTCATTTTTCGACCCGCGCCCATCGTCATTCGTGTCGTGGATGTGATTCCGCCCGTGCCGGGCAAACTGTGGACGATGGCGCAGCAAGTGCTTGGCTTTGCCGAAGGTTTGCCTGCTATCGAGCTGCAGCTCGACGCGATTGATTTGGTTGCACTGGCGCACGAGCATCCCGCACCCGCGTACTTGTTTCCCTGTCAGGCCTCCGGGATTGACGTCGGCGCGCCGATTTATTTTCTCGATACACGCCCCGCCTATCGCCCCTGGACGATGATCGGATGTGAGCGCTGCGCGCAGTTTCACCGCCACTTGTACCAACGCGAGCCGGAGCAAGTGGACTTTTGCCCCAAGAACAAAACGGAGAGCGTCAGGAGTACAACTTCTGACGCAACGACAAACAAAAGTGCAACTCCTGACGCAACGAGAAATACAACTGCTGACACCACAAGCGACGAATTGATTTTGACCAAGTGCTGTTTGCTTGAAACGACGATAGAGTGTGAAGGGAATCGCGCGGTCGTGCCGTGGGGCGCAGACCTGCGCCATGTCGAAGCTGCATTGCAGTATCTCTGCGCGCGCGTCCAAGAAAATGAATTTCCGGTATCTGCCGAACCTATCACGATTGCCGAGTGTTGATTTGGATAGAGAGGAGTCATGAGTACGCCCAAAGCATGGAATGGTGTTTTCAGGGATGGCTTTTATACGCGTCTGCCGAAACCGCGCGCCGCGGGGTTGGACGTCGTCATTGACAAGTGCCAAGGGATGCGCGCGCTGGCTGATCTTCTCGACACGGCGGGCGAGGCGATTGATCAATTCAAATTTGCCTTTGGCACCTCGGTCATGCTCGACGAAAAAATTGTCCGTGACAAGATTGCGCTCCTTCGCGGCTATAACATTGATGTCTATCCGGGCGGGACGCTGTGCGAGGTGGCAATTGTGCAAGGGGTTGTCCCGCACTTTTTGAAACAGGCACGCGCGCTGGGCTTTACGATGGTCGAAGTCTCGGACGGCACAATCCATCTCCCCGCCGCCGACCGCGCGGATGTGATTCGGCGCGCGCTTGACACGGGGCTCAAGGTCATCACCGAAGTGGGGAAAAAAGATCCACGGCATCAGATTGGAGTCGGACGGATGCAGACGCAAATCAACGCCGACCTCGAGCACGGCGCCAGCTATGTCGTAATTGAAGCGCGCGAGAGCGGCAAAGGCGTCGGCATCTTTGATGCGGCGGGCGCGGTGGATCAAAATGAATTGGACGCGCTGGTGAATGGGCTGGCGCACCTGGAGCGCATTATTTGGGAAGCGCCGCAGACCGCCCAGCAAGCATATTTGATTCACCGCTTTGGCGGCGAGGTGAATCTGGGCAACATTCCCCCGCGCGATGTATTGGCGCTCGAGGCGCTGCGCACCGGGATGCGCTTTGAAACGCTGCGCCCCATCGCCGCCGAACGCGGCATGCTCGAAGTAAACAACGATGTGCTTTCGATCTTTTTGGAAGCCGCGAAAAATTCCATCGGCTCGTAAAGTCAAATCCGCGCATGTCTCGCTTTGATCAACAACCCGCGCCCGAGCTGATTGATGCGGCGTTTCGTTTCGAGACAGAGGACGCGCCGCTGCTGCACCACGACTTGACTCTCTGCGACCTTGCCCACTTGCTGCACTTGAACGAATTGGCTTTGATCCCGGCATACGCCGCGCCGCGCCTCTTGCGCCTCGTGCTGGAATTGGATAACGATGTCCAGATTTACGACCCTGCGCGCGGCGATGGCTTTACCAATCGCGAAGCATGGCTCACCGCGCGTGCGCCCGATGTGGCGGGGTACTATGCCACGGGCAGGGCGCGGCGCGAAGCAACCACCGTCGCGTTTCGCCTGCGCGTGCGGCGTGAACTGCTCGGATTAACACGCGCAAACATCGCGCTGCAAACCGCGCTGCTCGACCTCGCGGCGCAACACGTCGAAACGGTGATGTCCGATTACACCTATTTGCAGCAGGCGCATCCCACGACGTTTGCGCATTATCTACTCACCTTCGTCTATCCCCTTCGCCGCGATTTTACACGCGTGCGCGAGGCATTCACACTGTTGAATCAATCTCCCGCCGGAATCGGTTCGACCAACGGCTCACGTCTTCCGCTCGACCGTCAACGCCTGGCAGGGCTTCTCGGTTTTGATGCAGTCATTCCTCACGCGCGCGATGCGATGTGGCAAGTGGACGCGCCGGTGCAGGCGTTGAGCGCGGCGGCAACGCTGCTCTTGCATCTTGACCGGCTGGCGGAAGACTTGCAGATTTTCAACTCGACTGAATTTGGAATGATCGAATTAGCGGACGAGTTTGCGCGCGCCAGCGTCATTATGCCGCACAAGAAAAATCCGTACTCGCTCGCGTTCGTGCGCGGCGTCGCGAACGCACTGCTGGCGCGCGTCACGGAAATGTACGCCATCGCGCGCACGCCCAGCGCGCAAGTGGACAATCGAATCTTGGCGCACGGCGCAGTACCGCGCGCGTTAGAACTCGCGACGCGCAGTGTGCGTCTTGTGACCGGTGTACTGCGCACGTTGCGCGTGAACACGGAGCGAATGCGTCGCTGGGTGGATGCGGGATTCACACAGGCAACCGACGTCGCCGAATTGCTGGCGGCAGAGAACGGACTACCCTATGCGACCGCACATCAGATTGTCGCGCGCGTCGTGCGCGAATTGATGGCGCAAAACCAAACGGCGCGTGAGCTCACGGTTGCGCTGTTGGATGCCGCCGCGCGTGAAATTACCGGACACGCGCTCCAGCTCGACGCGGCACAGCTCGCCGCCGCGCTCGACCCGATGACGATTGTTTCCACGCGCAGCGGGCTTGGCGGCGCGGCACCGATACGCGTTCGAGAAATGATCGACGACTGCCGCGCGGATTTGGAAATGCAGCGCGCGTGGACGGATGAAACCGCGCGGCGCATCGAGGACGCTGAAACCCATCTATTGGAACAAGCCAAAGCCATTGCCACAACTGTCTAACCTGCCCGGCCCATCGCCTTTGGCATCTTTGCCATGTTGCCCTCTCTGCCCTCTCTGCCCTCTTTGCCACCTTTGGCAGGTTTGGCATCTTTGGCATCTTTGGCACATTCGACCCCTTATGCCTTCCAACATTCTTGATTCCCAAATTTACGGTTCCGCATGGGGCACGGACGAAATACGCGCGATTTTTGACGACGCGCCGCGCACCCAAACCTGGCTCGAAATTATCGCCGCGCTTGCCCTCGCGCAAGCGGAGCTCGACATCATCCCCAAAGCTGCTGCCGCCGAAATCGCGTCGAAAGCGAATGTGGAGTTGCTCGACCTGAACAATATCCGGCGCGGCTATCAGCAGACCAGCCATTCGACGCTGGGACTCATCCGCGAATTGCAGCGCGTCCTTTCACCCGAGGCGGGGGAATGGGTGTACTTTGGCGCGACGGTGCAAGACATTACCGATACGTGGACCGTCCTCGCGCTCCAGCGCGTTGGCGAGATCATGTACCGCGATTTGCGCGCGCTCGAAGCCGCGCTGCTCGATCATGCGGTGCGGCACCGCGACACGATCATGCCCGGACGCACGCACGGGCAAATCGGCTTGCCCATCACCTTTGGTTTCAAATGCGCGGTGTGGGCATCCGAAGTGCGCCGTCACATTCAACGCTTGAAAGAGCTCGCGCCGCGTTTGTACGTCGGACAGCTGGCGGGCGCAGTCGGCAGCGTATCCAGCTATGGCGACAAAGGATTGGAATTGCAGGCGGGCTTTTGCGCGCGTTTGCAATTAAAGCCGCCCGACATTTCGTGGGATACGGCGCGTGATACGATTGCGGAATTTGGAAATCTCGCCGCGTTGGTCTCTGCCACGCTCGCCAAACTCGGCACCGAGATTTATAATCTACAGCGCCCCGAAATTCTTGAAGTGACCGAACCGTTCGAGGCGGGACGCGTTGGGTCTATCACGATGCCGCACAAACGCAATCCCGAATATTCGGAGCAAATCGTGACGCTGGCGCGCGTGATTCGCTACAACGCCGCCCTGCTCACAGAAGGAATGCTGCACGAACACGAACGCGACGCGCGTTCGTGGAAAGCGGAATGGCACGTCATCCCCGAAACGTGTCTGTGTCTCGGCAAAGCATTGGCATTGACGCGCGCAATGATCGAAGGGCTCGTGGTGAACGCGGAGCGGATGCGCCAAAACCTTGACGCGACGCAAGGGTACGTCTTGTCCGAAGCGGTGATGCTCGCGCTCGCGCAAAAAATGGGCAAGCAGACCGCGCATCAAATCGTATATGACGCGGCGATGCGCGGCGTGGAGCAAGGTCTGACTTTCAAACAAGCGCTGCGCGCGGAGGAACGGATTGCGCCGCATTTGACCGAGAGTGAGATCGACGCGCTGCTGGACTACCGCGCGCACCTGGGGATGATTCCGGAGATGGTCGCGCGGGTGGTGGAGGGCAAGCCGGAGAATAATGTATAGGACGCTCGAAGGCATCCGCTTTGTCAATCCATTTGCGCGCGAATTTGTCCTGAACGATTGGGTTTAAGCCCAATTGAGTGCAAATCCGATGAAAATCGAATCCCTCCCCCGCATTCATCTCGCCACACTCCCAACGCCGCTGGATGAACTGCCCCGTCTTTCTGAAGCACTCGGCGCGCGCGTGTGGATGAAACGCGATGACCTCACAGGATTCGCACTGGGCGGCAACAAGGCGCGCAAGCTGGAATTTCTGCTCGCGGACGCGATACAACAGGGCGCGGATGTCGTCGTCACGGGCGGAGGACCGCAGTCGAATCACGCGCGGATGACGGCGGCGGCGGCGCGCAAAGTGGGAATGGGCGCGACGCTGGTATTTTTCGGAAATCCGCCGCGCGAGGTGAACGGCAATTTGCTCCTCGACGAATTGCTCGGCGCAGAAATTCTTTACACACGCACCGACGACAAGCGCGAGACCGATCGCGTGATCGAGCGGGTCTGCGGCGAATTGCAAGCGCGCGGGCGCAAACCGTACGTGATTCCGCGCGGCGGTTCGACCGTGCTCGGCTGCTGCGCGTACATTCTCGCGGTCGGCGAATTGCTGGAACAACTGCGGGCGCAAGCGGTCACACCCGATTGGATATTCATCACGACCGGCTCGTGCGGCACTCATGCCGGGATTCTCGCAGGCTTGAAATATTTCGGCGCGCGCATTCCCGTATACGGGATCACGGTGAGCCGTCCCATCGCCGAAGGGAAGCCGCGCATCAATTTGCTCGTACAAGAGACTGCTGAATTTCTTCAGACTGCGCTGTCGCTTGAACCCGACGATGTGATTCTTGACGACGCGTATCTCGGCGCGGGCTATGGGATCATCACCCCGGAAGCGCGCACGGCAATCCAACTCGTCGCGCGAAGCGAAGGCATTTTTCTGGACCCCGTGTACACTGGCAAGACAATGGCGGGCTTGATGGATTTGGTGCGGCGCGGCGTCGTGGTGCGTGGCGCGACGATCTTATTTTGGCACACCGGCGGCGCGCCGGGCATTTTCGGTCATCCCGACGATTTCAAGGTTGCGTCTCATCACCCTTTGCGCGAAGCGTGACGTTGAGGGTGAGGACACGCAAGGTTGCGCGTCATCACCCGCCGCGTGAATCGTGACGTTGAGGGTGATGACACGCAAGGAGACGATGTAATGAGTTTTCAATCACCCTTTCGCAACATGTTTGCGCGCGAAGGTATTTTTTCGGAAGCGGGGGCGCAAGCGGCGCTCTCGATGGAACTCGCCATGAAAATCGAAGAGGCGAAAATCTACGATCTGGAACAGCCCCGCTTTGCGGGGATGCCCGCGTTCCCCGTGCTCACGCCGCAGTATCATTACGGGCTGCATCGTCGCCACGCCGATACGTACAATCCCGCGCAAAGCGGTCCCCGCAGCGGCGCAACCGGCGCGATTCTCGCGCCGGATCATTCCGGTACGCACGTGGACGCGATTTGCCATCAAGCAGACGAATTGAAATTGATGGGTCAAGTCGCGGTTGCGCCCGGCGTCGAAACGCCTTCCGGGTTCACGCAGCTGGGCGCCGAAACCATCGCGCCATTCGTGACGCAGGGCTTTCTGCTCGACGTGGCGCATTTCAAGGGTGCGCCCGCGCTCGCCGAAAATTACGCGATCACGGCAGAGGATTTGGAAGGCGCAATGAAAGCACAAGGGCGCCTGTTGATGCCGGGCGGCGTGATTTTGATTCGCACGGGGTACGGACAGTTCTGGAACGACGCGGCAAAATATGCGCAAGCGGCGGGCTTGGCGCCCGATGCGAATCGCTGGATTTTGGCCAAGCATCCGCGCGCCGTCGGCGCGGACAATTTGGCATGGGACGCGCCGGGCGTGCGCGATGAAACGACGGGCGCGACACTCTTTGGACATCTCGAATTGCTCGCGCGCAACGGGATTTATATTTTTGAAAATCTGAATTTGGAAGAATTAGCCGCGCAGCATGTGGATCATTTCTTGTTTCTTGCCGCGCCGCTGAAATTAAAAGGCGCGACTGCCGCGCCGGTCCGCCCGTTAGCACTCGAAATCCAAATGCAGTCGTCCGAGTTCATGCAACCATAAAGAACGTAACGGGTGACGAGTGACGGGTGACGGAGCAATCCAACTGCGTCACTTGCATCCGGCTGCTGGCGCACCGCAGGGCGCATGAGCGACTCTTGAAGGACATCATCATGAACGCCAAAACGGGTCAATCGCGCAAATCCATGTCTCTAGCCAATGCGCCGCTTACCGGGGGCGCGCAACCCGCCCAAGCTTGCTCGCGGGTCTTGGTGAACAATAACAGGACCGCCAAGATCGTGGTGCGCACGATGGATCTGCCACTGCCCCAGCCCGAACGACCCCGGCTGGTCGTCTTTCCACGCGGCACGGAACGAGACTGCACACGAAGCGTTCTTCCTGGTGTCAAATGCAAGATCAAGGGTCTGGGCAAGAACCCGCTTCGATGGACCTCAAAGCATGGCAGCGTGGTTATGGTCGGCTTTGACGCGGGCGTTAGCGATGGAATTAACGAGCACAGTCTAGCTGCCCATGTGCTCACCCTGGTCGCGGTCCAACACGAACCCAAGGACGAGCGACCGGAATTGAGCGATGCGCTCTGGGTGCAGTACGTCCTCGACAACTTCAAGACCGTGAACGAAGTGGTGCAAGCTCACAAGGATGGGAAATTTCGGCTCGTCGCCGTGACGGCTCCGGAACACGGACATACGGCGACCTTGGGCTCGCACCTTGCCGTGGAGGACCCGACTGGCGATTCGGCGATCTTTGAGTACATCGCTGGCAAGTTGGTGATCCACCCTGGACCAGAGTACAACATCATGACGAACGATCCACCTCTGGATGAAATGTTTACACGCATGAAAAAGTACAAGGCATTCGGTGGGACGGAACCATTGCCCGGCGACTCGTTGGAAGGTGAATATCGCTTTGCCCGTCTCGCGGCTTATTACAAGCTCTTGCCGGAACCCAAGAACTATACCGAAGCGGTGGCGGGAGCACTCTCGCTGATGCGGATCGCACAAATTCCCTTTCGGGATCCGGCAAAGGACAAGGCGAGTGAACCGGAGGCGCTCTGGCGCGGGTGCCAAACCAATTGGGTCAGCGCCGCCGATTTGACAAACAAGGTCTATTACATCAACAGCTCCGTCGTTCCTAGCTTGGGATGGGTAGAATTGCAAGACCTCAAGTTCACCACGAGGTCTGCAATCCGCTATCTTGATCCGCACGACCCCACACTTGGGGGCAATCTGTCCAAACAATTCAAGGTATGGAAAAAGCGGTAATCGCCGAGTAGGGCTTTTGCAAAGTCGCTTGACAGCCGGATGTCATTTCGAACGGAGCGAAGGCGGAGTGAGAAATCCTTCGGCTATGCTCAGGGACAAGTTCTCGCTTGTGCCCGCGCATTGAGATTTCTTGCCTCCGCTGCACAGAAACTTCCGCCCATAATCCACGAATTACACGAATTACACGAATGAGATTCCGCCGATGAACTACATCGGACATTGCATTCGGAATGACATGATTAGTGTTATTCGCGTTATTCGCGGAGGGAAAGGTTACTGCCTTCAAACATCGCGCCATGCGTGATGGGCATCTCGAAATGACAGCGTCCCGACTTTGCAAAAGCCGTGATCGCCAAGTAGCGAGCGTTGCGTCAGAACAAGAGTTCTGATAAAATCACCCTCACAACGCTCATGGAATTTCAAGACAAGCTCGAGCTCCTCGGCGGCGGCGCGGCGGATGATGTCGCATGTCAAAGTTGCGCGGCGAATCCCAACGCGTCCATCGTCACGCACCGTGGGAACCAACCCCTCACCCCCAGCCCCTCTCCCGAATCTCACGCGCAGAAATTCGGGAGAGGGGAGCAGCGCCCGCGCGATTTAAAGCCCTGGCTCTCTTCTGTGATCCGTTCCGACGGGAAAAAAATCGTGCTGGTCAAAACATTGATGACGAGCGCGTGCGAAAAAGATTGCTTTTACTGTGCAACGCGACGCGGCAGAAATTCCCTGCGCCGCGAAACGTTCAAGCCTGAAGAACTCGCGGCGGGATTCAATATCATTCACCAACGCGGTTTCGCGGAAGGATTGTTTTTATCGTCCGGCGTTATTGGCGGCGGAACGCGCACGATGGAGAAAACCATCGCGGCGGTGGACATTCTGCGGCGCAAGTACGAATTTCGCGGCTATGTGCATTTGAAATTGATGCCCGGCGCGGAACGCGCGGCAATCGAACGCGCCATCCAGCTTGCCGATCGCGTGTCGGTGAATCTCGAAGCGCCGAATACGGAACGGCTCGCCAAACTTTCAAGCACAAAACAATTCAGTGAAGAATTACTCGCCCCGCTGCACGCCGCCCGCGCGTTGATGCGCGAACGTCCTGAACTCGCGCGCACGTCCATGGTCACACAATTCGTCGTCGGCGCGGCGGACGAGACCGATCGCGAAATTTTGGCGACGACGACGCGTTTGTATCGCGAACTCCAACTCGCGCGCGTCTATTACAGCGCGTTCAAACCCGTTGACGACACGCCGCTCGAAAATCACGCGCCGACGAATCCACTGCGCGAGCTGCGTTTGTACCAGACTGATTTTCTTTTGCGGCGATACGGTTTTACGCTTGACGAATTGGCGTTCGACGCTTTCGACAACTTGCCCTTGGACATGGACCCGAAAATGCACTGGGCAGTGACGCATCCCGAAAAATTTCCGCTCGACGTGCAATGGGCGGGACGCGAAGAATTGTTGCGCGTGCCGGGATTGGGTCCCAAAAGCGTCGAGCGCGTGATCCGGTTGCGACAATCGCACACCTTTACTACAATTCAAGAGTTGAAACGTCTGGGCGCCGATGCCGAACGCGCCGCACCGTTTATTTTATTGAACGGCAACCAGCCGATACGCCAATTGGCATTGTTTGGCGAAACGTGAAACGTGAAACGTCAAACGTCAATTGCGTATCACACATCGCGTATCGCCAATCGCAATCACCCAATCACCCAATCACCCAATCACTCTCTCACTCCATCACTCCATCACTCCATCTCCAACTTCCAACTTCCAATTTCCAACTTCCAACATGAAACCACTCTTTCCTCTTCCCACTTCACTCGTCTCGCCCGCGTCTGAGGCGCAAAAATTATTCGACGCGCAAAAATATCACGAGGCGATTGCGTGCTGCAATCGAGAACTCGCTGCGCTCGAAAAACAAATTCCGGCGCGCAATACCAAACCACCGCCGGAAGCGGAAGCGGGTTCGGCGGTGTTTCAGTATTATGCGCTCACCGTGATTTTGGCGAATGCCCTCGCGGCGCTGGATGAATGGAAAGCGGCAAAAGAAGCGCTCGGTAAATATCGCGTGCGGTTCCCAAAAGACCCGTGGGGCTTTGAAGTGGGCGCAGAGGTCACACGCCGCGACACCGAAGTCAAAGACAAAGCGGCGGTGCAGCGCGCGATCGAACTTTTGGAAGGCGAAGCGGAGCGGCTGCGTGGACAAACAGCATGAACACAAAACGGGCGAGTTCGCCCTTTTTTGTTTTTACCCCTTGACAAATCCCCCAAATCGCCTATAATGCCTAATATAGTTAGGTAAAGCAAACACAATTAGGTGAAATATGAAAACCGCGCCCAAACCCTTTGCCCCGCAAACGCGCCGCGAACGGAACCGCGCTGAAATGCGCGCCGCAATTCTGGATGCCGCGCGCGCCGTGATGCGTCAAGATGGCGTCGCCGCGTTGAACCTCAACAAGGTCGCCGCACAGATTGGCATCAAAACGCCATCGCTGTACGAATATTTTGACGGCAAGATGGCAATCTACGACGCACTCTTTCGGCGTGGCATCGAAATCTTTGGCGAGTACATGGCCCCCGCACTGGAACAAGAAGCGTGGAGTGCCGGTCTGCGCGCATTCATCGAAGCGTACATGCAATTCGCGCTCGCCAATCCCGAACTGTATCAATTGTGTTTTGAACGTCCGGTGCCCGGGTTCGTGCCTTCGGAAGAAAGCATGCGCACCAGTTTGGACTTGTTAGAAGTGGGCAGAAAACGCATCGCCCAATGGATTCAAGCACAAGGCAGCTCGCCGCTCGGTCTGACACCCGCAATGCTCAATGATTTGAGTATTGCAGTGGCGCACGGGATCACCGCGCAGCACATGGCAAATGAACCGCACCTGCCCATCGGTAAGGGACGCTACGGCAGTCTGATTCCCGCCGCGGTGGCACTGTTTCAAGCCGCGTGGGACGATTCATCCGAACGCGCGGCGCTCGCGTCTACACGCAAAACACGCGCACACAAAAAGGAGAGACAAAAATGATGACCCAAACCTTGACCGGCTCACAACCCGACACCATCACCAATGCCGCACAGATTGCGCCGATAGCGCGCGACGAAGTGGACGCCCTCGCGCTCGAAGCATGGAAGCGGTTGCTTAACACACTGGAAGGACTCAACGCGGACGATTGGAACAAACCGACACCCTGTACGGCATGGACGGTGCGCGATATGGTAGCGCATCAAGCGGGCGCGTATGCAACCTTTTCTTCGTTCGCCGAATTGCGCCGCCAATATTTTGCGCCCGTGCCAAAAGGACGCCTGGCCGAAGACAGTATTAACGAAATTCAAATCGCCGATCGCAAACACAAGACGAATGCGGAACTCGTCGCCGAGATCCGCGAAAAAGGTCCGCGCACGATCAAAAATCGCCGCCGCATTCCTTTTTTCTTGCGCGCCTATGCACCGCCGCGCGCCGACGGTTACAAACTCACGCTGGGTCATTTGCTCGATGTAATTTTCACGCGCGATTCATGGATGCATCGCCTGGACTTGGCACGCGCCACCAATCGCGAAATGAAATTGACGCGCGACCATGACGGGCGCATTGTGGAACTTGTGATGCGCGACGTGAATATACTGCTGGCGCCAAAACTCGGCGGCGATGCGTTGGACATTGAATTGACCGGCATTGCAGGCGGCGTGTGGCGCGTTGGCAACGCGCCCACCGCGCGCGCGAACCTGCGCATGGACGCACTCGATTTCAACATTTACGCGTCGGGACGCTACACCTACGCACAAGCACGCGGCAAAGCCATCCTCACCGGCGACACCGCCTTTGCCGAAAACCTTTTGCGCCAAATTTCGATCCTCTATTGAACAGGACGTTCGCTCAAGTGTCATTTCGAGTGGTCTTTGCGAGAAATCTCAGTCGAAAAACCGAGATTTCTCACTCTGTTCGAAATGACGAGTGAAAGGGTATTGAAATTGACTTGCGCCAACGCGCATGTTATAGTCTCGCCGCCAACAGTGCGCTAAATTACATCGCGCGTTGGCGGCAATTTTTTTCTTCGATGGATCTCTCCGCGCTCGAACGTCAACGTCTCGCCCATTATCGTTTCGCTCCCCCTACTCGTCTCGCGACGGCGCCCCAAGCCGCGCGTTTTATCGAGCGTTTCGGTTTTTGTTGGCTCTTTGCCCCGCGCGACCGCAAGTTGGAACTGCCTTCGCTGTTTGAGGCGGTCAAGGGCAAACGCGATGCGCACATTGACGATTGGGACGCCGACTCGGACAAGGTGTGGACGTGGAAAAACGATTTGCCCGCCGCGAAACGCGCGTATTACGGCAAAGCGTTGGCGGGCAAGCCGTGTTTTATTTCTTTGAAAATGCTGCCCTACGCGCTCGCCGCGTTGGGCGAAGAAGATTTCGAACGCGCCTACGCGCAGGGCGCAATTCATTACGATGCGAAACGCGTGTATGATGCGCTCGCCCAATTTGGCGCGCAGCCGACGCAGACGCTGAAACGCAACGCGGGCTTTGTCGGAAAGGATGGTAACGCGCG
>JACQWQ010000069.1 GCA_016209205.1 Chloroflexota bacterium | reverse complement strand
GTCACGACGACCACGCTGAATGCGAACGCGGCGACCGAATGTGGAAACTTCTATCGTTGGCGTTTGTTCGCGCGCGATGGCGCAAACAATCAGGGCCAAGTTTCGGATTGGGCGTACTTTGGCATCAAACTCGAGTGAGGATGAGAGACAGCCCTTGCCATTGGCTACCAAGTTGGGTTATGATTGGGGCGACGAACGTTCGCTCATTGTCACGCGCGCGGCGGATAAGCGGCGCGTTACGCAAATTGCCGACGAATTGGCGGACGGCGGTGGAAGCGAATGTGAGACCTTTGGCGTGAGGAGAAACTTGCTCGAGGAAAATACGTTTGACAGATACCTGTGAGAAAGATGCAAGTAACTTGCGCAAGAAAAAGAACGCGCAAGAGATAGATTTTGCGATACAATTCAGCAGACCCCAGAAAGCTCTTCCGATAAAAGAATGTACGCAGAGTCTCGAACTTTGAGCTCGCTTGTGAGAACCTTATGTTAGCTCCTCGCCGCATCTTTCTAAGTTACGCCCGTGAAGACGAGCAAGTGGTTGCAGAGTTCTATCAGCAACTGTGTGACGCCGGTTATCAGCCGTGGATGGCGCGCAAGGACATCTTGCCGGGGGAAAAGTGGAAAGATGCCATCGCGCTTGCCGTCGAACAGTCCGCTTTCTTTATCGCTTGTCTTTCGCGCCATTCACTCAACAAGCGGGGATATATCCAAAAGGAAATTGGCGACGCGCTCGAAATTTTCAAACTAAAGCTAGACAGTGATATTTACATCATTCCGGTTCGACTGGAAGAATGTGAACTGCCTAGAAATTTGCGCGAATTTCAGTATGTGGATCTCTATGCGCTCGACGGCTGGCAAAAACTCGAGCGCGCCCTTGAAGAGGGGCAAAGAAGGATGGCTCCGAATGGCTTGCCCGGCGTCACATTAGAAAAAAGACCACTGCCAGGAAAGCCAGCGCACAAGAATACGAGATCAATTGCAGATAATCCCAATGAAAAGCGACGCCATATCCAAACGATCCGCAAATTGATCAAGACGGATTCGGCTCTTGGTATTCGACACTTTCTCGAGTTGGAGGAGCGAGCGACCAAGGAAGGATGGAGCTCGTCGCTGCGAGATGAGTTGGCAAGTGTAAGAGCAGAATTTCGAAATCAGGGACGGATTCAACAACAAGTCCTAGTAGAAGCTGGAAATGCGTTGACGCACCTGGAGCAAACGCACTATCGGCAAATTCTGGCAGATTTCACCGAGTTCTTTGTACCCGCTACATCTACTTTTCAGAGTCCATTGCGCCAAGCATTCTCCATCTTACTACAAGCCCTTGAGCCCGGCATCGCTGCGGATGAGACCTTCCTCCAACGCGCGCACCAAGCCGCGTTGGAAATTTGGAGCAAATATGACGATGATGCGCGTGAATTCCTGAGACCGTTGTTGATTGGCGTGTACAAATCGGCAAAGCATCCAGAAATGCTTCTCGAACAGCTGGGCTCCAAGGCGCCGCGATTGATGCGCGATGAGTTACTTCAGCGGGCGATCAAAGAGCGCAGCGTTGCCAGTCCTCTGTGGGTCCGCAATCATCGTTGGCGCGAAGTGGTTCATGACAGTGATATAGATGAAGAGGATCCAGTCGGAAAATGGCTGGAGCTCGCGCATTTGACCCGCAACCCTTTCGGGCACAGCGAATTTGGTTCCGACCCACTTTTGCTCAGAGCTTGGGTGGATCCCCGAAATTGGAATTCACTCAAAATGAATCGCCCCATGGTAGTCGTTGCGTCAGATGCACGCGACGCTCGAGCTGTTGCGACGCGCTTGCTCCAGCAGATTCGAGCGCAGAATCTCGATCAGCAACTTCACCGCTCTACCTTTCCGGTTCGTCTGAGTATTCCGCTTGCAGAGTGCGCGCCCAATGCGTCCGACAGTGCATACTTGGAACAGATCGCGCGGGCGCTGAGTGAGAGTTGGTGCGAATTGCTGGCTGGCGATGTAGATGCTTATCTGGAGCTCGACAGAGAAAACCAAGTTGCTGTAGCGGAGCTTTTGTTTTGGTCGAGCGAAAAAGGAAAACTCGCATCGCAGTTGCAGCAAGCGGGCTTGCCCGACAGTGCCAGCAGTCGCATGTTACTGCGGCGGCTCCAGGAAAGTATTGGATCGTCTCGGCGTCTGACCAAGCCCACTGAGACCCACCTACACGCATGGTTCGGCGTACGCCCAAAAGATACGACAAGAACCTTCTTGCTTGTGAATTGTGAGAGCGCAACCACAGCTGTCGAGGCGCATCCCTACGAATTGCGTCTCGAATCCCTGGCGAATAGGTTATGGAGGAATGGGATAATTCTCAAGCTCTTTACCACAGCGCATTCCACGCTGCCGCTGGAAACGCTTCCACTGGAATGGGATAAAACAACGCTGGTTACTGCGATAAAAAATCGAATTCAAGCCGCGTCCGAACCGGGGGTCGAGCAATGCTTTGCCGACTTTTTTGATCCCCACGAAAAATCATTGAATGTGGAAGCGATCTTGGCGCGCTGCGCCAAAGGCGCTTTGAACCGCCTGTTGGATATTGGGAATGCAGTAATCCAAGCGCGTGTCGCACGCGGCGGCATCACGGATGAAAATGATTTTTATCTCAATCGCTCAGACCTGCTGACAGCGCTCCGAAGATTCAATGGCTGAGATGAAAACGCAAGACCCTGCCCTCCCACCGCTGGGCGATGAAGCATTCGAAATGCTAAAAGCCGAAGCGGAAACCGAATGGCTCGACGCGATATTGATCGAGCATCCCCAGCTGGCGCGCATGATGATAATGCACTCGCTGCTGGTCTTGGGCGAGCGCGGTTCCGGGAAAACGGCGCTGCGACATGCGCTCGTACAGAAAAGCGCAACGTTACCGAAAAATCGCCCGTTGGTCGTAGTATGGACCCCGGACCTACCACAAGGCAATCTCTCGGAAACAGAGATTGTGCGCGCCTACATGGACCAAATCATCGCTGCCTGCGCGGTTGCATTGCTGCAGCATATCGCGAAAAACTATATCGTTTTCAATGCTGCGCCCCTGCATTTGCGGGAAACGCTTTGCGCCATACTGCAACGGTACCTGCCCGGGGACCCGGAGCTGCGTCTCTACGAAATTGAAGGCCAAGTCTCGGCGGAAGGATTAGCATTTGCCAAAGACGCTTTGACACGTCCGCCGCGCAGTCTCCTCAAAGCGGATGCTTCACAACAGACCATCATCCGGATGCTGGCCGAGTGCGTACGAGCCATTGGCTTGAGCCGCATTTGGATTGTTGCAGATCAATTGGAAGAATGGTTTGATCTGGAGATGCAAGCGATGGCAGAATCGTTGCATTCTCTAATGAAATCTCTGGCGTTGTTCGAGATTGCTGGTTTTGAATTCAAGCTCATTGCGCCGCGCGAATTCGAAAAATATCTCATGCAGCCAAGCGCCTTGACGATTCGCCGCATGAGCGGTTTTCCATTGGAATGGGATCCGGAACAGCTGGTCCTGCTCGTGGAACGACGCTTGGCGGCCGCGTTCGGCAAGCGCGAATTTCCATTAAAGAAACTTGCCCCGGGAAAAAGCTTACTGGGTTATTTGAGCGAATATGGCGGCAAATTTCCGCGCGGGTGGCTCGAACTGATTCGCCCTCTAGCGCAAGCATATCTGAGACGAGAAATGCAACGTCCCTTTACGGAACAAGAGTTTCAAGAGCTCCGCCAAGAAAATCCCTTGCCCTTGCGCCATGATCCACACACGGGCGCATTCATGCTTCATTACAAGCCGCTCAAACTGACAGAGCAGCCGCTGAAACTTCTTTCGCTGTTGTACCAACGGCGCGTTTGCACGCGCAGTGAGCTCTGGTATCTGGCCCTGCGTGAATTCGATCAAGTGCCGCACCGCGAAGGAGACAAGAATTGGGAAGAGCCCTCGGTATGGCGCGGTAATTTTGATACCACCCTTTATCGCCTGCGCGACCAAGTGGAACCGAATGCGAAAGCACCGATTTATATCGTCTCTGCGGATCATGGGAAAATAGTACTGAAAAATGCCCTGTGAGCGGTTTGTAAGATAATAGTGAGTATCGTGCAAGCCATCTGTTAGAGTAAAATAGATCAAAAGCGGCTTTTGTCAGCGTTTTGTATGATAGAATCAATGCCGTTTTCTTGACCGGTCAGCGGACTTATGACTCTCGAGAGCGAGTCCGAGATTTGGGTAGAGCATCTGGGATGGTCATTTAATCCCTTTGAACATTTTGAAGCCAGCACCGACCCACATCTCGGCGACTATTTGGTTGGGCATCAGGCATTCCCCGCCGCATGGGGGCGAGCGCCTGCTTTTGTCTTTGCGCCTCACGGCGGAGGCAAGACTGCCGCGCGTCTCTTTACGGCGCGTCGGGCATGGATCGATCTGCGCGCTTTTCCGCTCGTTTATCTCCCCGCCGTTCATTCCGAATTTCGTCCGCCTATCACGCTGGAGCAGCACCTTGACGGGATCATCCACGGCGCAGCGATTGCGCTTTTTATCGCCCTTACTTTTCGTCCCACAATCTATCTCAATGCAAATGATTCGCAGCGGGAATCCATCTATTCCGGCTTTGCGGATTTACTCCCCGCCCCACTCGCATATTATCTAGACCTCTTGCGCGAAGGCGAGACACCTACCGCTTTGCCCGCGCAGCTTGGCACGACGTATCTGCTCCCCGAAGTTGCATCACGCGCGCAAATTTTGGAATTGTGCAATGCGCTGGAAAAGAGTGTGGCTGTATCCGCGCTGGATGTTTCCTTGCCCGCACAGGAGCGATTCGAACAGCAAGTCGCAATCATTCTCTCCACTACGCGCCTGCCCGCGTTAGACTTGCTCGTGGATGGCATAGACGGCGCGCCAGAAACCTTTGCAAATTCTGAAAGGCAAGCGGATTGGCTTGCGCCGCTGGTCGCGCAAGCTCCGCAATGGTTAGACCGTCAAGTTTATCTCAAAGCATTCGCGCCCACCGATGTCCGCGCCACCTTAGAACGGCGCTTGACGAACCAACTGACCGGGTTCGATCAAACCGAACTCATTTGGACGGCTGAGAGTCTGGCAGAATTGCTGCGTCGTCGAATTTACTCGGCAAGCAGCGGACAGGTGAATAGTCTAGATGCCTACGCCAATCCAAGCTTGTCGAACATCGAAGGTCTGATTACCCAAAGCATCGTCCCCTTGCCGCGCGAAGCTTTACTGCTCACATCACGCGTGTTGGATAACTATGCAGAACGAGTTGGCAATTCGCCGGGAAGCATCGAATTACAGGATGTAGAGCGCGCCATCGCCTGGTACGAACAAGACCGGGAATGGGTCGGCGCGGCGCGGGCTTTGCCCAACCCGAACGAGCTATCGCAGATTCAGCGTTGAGCGGTTTGATCGCCTGCAAGGAGATTCAAGCCGCGTTTCTTGGGCGCTTGAGTCTGCTCTTGAATCGAGGAGGAGATATGAGCACAAATCTACGCCTATCTTTTGATCCAAAAAAGTTTTTGCTGGAAACACGTGCGGACGACGTCCAACTCGTCACCAACGTGATTGATCAGATTGACAGTCCCAACCAATCCCGCACGATTGTTTTTCACGAGGAAATTGGTTCGGGCAAGACCTGGCTCATGCTGTATCTCCAGCGCGAACAGCTGCCCAAGAATTCGCGCGTGACCTCGCTCTATATCAGCTTTTCCGAAGCGCCTCCGGGTTTTGTTGCACAGGAACGCGAATACTTTGTCAATCCAAAAAATCTCGAACTCGATACGGCGCCCGAAGGGGTGGCGCGCGAATTGATCGAATGGATCGGTACCCAAAAAGTGATTCAAGCGGCTACGTCCCGCGCCGCTGACTTGGGCGATCAAACCGGCTGGCTCGTATCCGCTATCAAAGACAAGTTCCAAGATAGAATTCTTGTACTCATTTTGGATTCTGTTTTCGAAGTCGGCGATTGGACGAAACTTGCAAAATTGGAAAATGCTTTGCTTGCGCCCCTCGCCGCGCTGCCGCACGTCGTCATTATCCTCACCGGGCGTGGCAAGCTCTATCCTTGGGAATCGCCCTATTTACGTGTCAACGTCGTACTGCCTAAAGGATTTACTCCGCTCCGTCCCTTTTCTGTGCCGGAAGTCGCCGCGCAAATAACCGCACAAAAACCCGATGCCGTTCTCAGCGCCGAAACCATTCACAAACTTGGGGGAGGGTATCCCTGGGTCAACTATCTCTTGGCGCAAGGCAAAAACCAAGCCGAAGCAACGCAGATTGCGCGTCAGGGATTGTTATCGGTCATTGACGCCAAAATACGCCAAGCTACGGCAAGAGATCTCGAAGCATTATCGGTCTTGGATGGCTTTCGCGAAAGTGAAATGCCCAAAATGTGGGAAGCGGATTCCGGGCAGGAGCACACGCTTGAAAATTCGGAGGTTCAACTGCGCCGAAAACGATTGATGGATACGTACTTGATGCACTGGCGCGATAAACGTTTTGAACTTGATGATCCCCTGCAGCGCGTGCTGGAAAACTATCTGAGAACGAATGAACCGCAGAGATGGCAGAAACTGCAGTGCCGCGCGTATCGCCTGTATCAAAAGTGGGCCGCTGAATTTCAACAGAGCCGCGCTGATTTTCTGCGCCGGGCTGAACGGCACGCGCAAGCCCTACGCAGCGAGAATCTTGATCCGGAGGACTGTTCCGCTTTCGAATCCGCCGCCGGTTCTACCGCGCATCAAAACAATCTTGTCCAATCCAAAAATCTAGTCTATTCACCCCAATAGTTTCCCGGTTCATAGATTGATACGTGCCTCGCTTTTGAGCGGGAGGAAAAAAATGGACACTGTAGATTCCTCATTCTTTAGCACCGGACTGTTTGCGACGGCGCGGCTCGTAGGGCGCACACCACAAAAAGAGCGGATTCTCGAGCTGTTGCGCGATTCGTCACCCGAACCGAAAGCAATTATCATCATTGACGAAGGCGGCGCGGGAAAAACAAAACTCCTTGAAGAAGCCTTGCGTTTGGCACAAGAAACTCAGGACGTACTGGCGGCGCGCGAGCCGGTTGATTTTTATCTCATGCCGCCGCACATTCGCTATGGTCTCGCAGACGCCTTTTATCGCGTTTTGGACGTACCTCCGAGCGAAGCGGATCGTTTTGCCGGGTTGCGCAATGAAGTGGAGCGCCTGCACGCGATTGGCGACGCGACGAGCGCCGCGCGCATTCGTGAAGAAGCGGTTGCAGATTTCGTCAAATATCTCTTGCAAATCACAAATCAACGACGGGTTGTCGTAGCATTGGACACCGCAGAACGTCTGGTGTATGCAATTAAGGGATTGCCCAAGTTCATTCCAGACGTCGCGGATTCTTGGAAATGGCTATTGGAGTTGTTGCCCCAACTCAAAAATTTTGTTTTCTTGTTGGCAGGACGCCCAAATGCAAGGCGCTTGCTGGAAGATCTGAAGCAAATTCCGGCGCTGAAGCAGGAAGAGATAAGACTAGGACCTTTTACCGCGCCGGAATGCGACGAATATTTTCAAGCGCTTGCCGAAACCGCGCGCTTGCGGGAACGCGCGGACATCGCAAAACGCATCGAAAGCGTGAGCGCCGACCAACGCCAAGTGGTCTATAAACTATCAGAGGGCAAACCGATTTCCTTGTCGTTGTTTGCCGATCTCGTCGCCTTGGAATATCCGCTGCCGGATCCACTGCGAATGTCCTTTGCCCAAATTCAAGCGGCGTCCGACCCAGAATTGAGCGAGATGCGCGCCCGTTTGAATGAAGATTTAATTGCCCGCTTGATCGAATCAAGTGATGTTGGCAAGACCGTTACCGCGATGGGACGCGCGCAGCGCGGCGTGAACGTCGAACTTTTGCACCGCTTGTTGGAGGTCTCGCCGGAAGAAGCCGAAGCGAACCTCAAAGCGTTCAGTTACCTGTCCATCGCCCGCAAGCGCCGCGCCGAGCAAGAACCCGAAACCGCTGAAGACCGGCGTATCTTGGAGCGCTGGTTCTTGCATGATGAAATGTATAAACTCTTGAAAGAGTATGTATACAGTTCACCGCTCGACGCGCCGGAAGCAAAAAAGGCAGCAGACATTATTCAACAATATTATTTTGATCGCCTCGCCGCGCGCCGCAAGGAATTGGACGCGGTCTATGAGCCGGTGGAACGCCAAGGGTTGGAACCGAATCGAAAATTGCTTTCGTTCGTGAAAGCGCGCCTCGGCAACCTCCAGACGGAAGATGTCTATTACCGTCTCAAGCATGATCCGCTGATTGGATTCCGCGCCTTTTACCGCTACAGTCGCCAAGCCACTCTTTCTGGGGAGACCGAGATAGATTTTCGTCTCCGCTCCGTGCTCCTCGAATTTCTGGCAGAGCGCGAAGGGGATGCGCAGCCCACCGACCCCGACGGTCTAGATATAAGCCAAGTATTGGGAAACTTGGCGATGCACCCCATCGTGCGCGATTGGGCGGAAGGCAAATATGAGCGCGCGCTCGAACACGTAAACCGCTATCGAAACGAAGGACAAGAGCTGCTCAACCAAGGCGGACCTGGAAATAAAGCGGTGCTCGACATCTGGGAAGCTTATCTCTGGACTACCATCGGCGGTGATGAAAATCTCCGCCACGCGCGCGAAATGCTCGACCGCGTGCTTGCAGAATTGGACCCCCACATCCGCCAAGACATCGCGCAAGATCTCAAATCCGCGCGCGATTGGCGCGCCAAAGCCGTGTATGCGCTCGGCTTTCGGGTACGCGGTTACTTGTTCCGGACCAGCGGACGTCTGCATCGAGCCGTTGCGGATTATGCAGCCGCTGCCCGGCTCTGGCGCGAGCTAGATATTCTAGCCGAGAGCGCCGAAACCCTAAATGGGTTGGGCTTTGTGCTTGCCTCACTGGGCGAGTTTGGCGATGCGCGTGCTTTGGTCAAGGACGCGGTGGAACTCCGCCGACAGATTGGTCCGCGCTATCCGGTCGGCTTGAGTCTGAATACACTTGCCATTATCCGTTTGTATGAAGGCAATTATGAGGCAGCCATCAAAGAGACGGAGCGCGCGCTTGCCATTTTCCGCGGCTTGCAACATCGCCGTGGGATCGGCTTGGCAAATCTAAACATCGCAGAAGCCCTCCGCCGTCAAAGTCAGACCGAAGATGTTCCGGACGACGCACAAAAAATCGTGCAGCTGCGGAACGCGCGCCGCTACGCCACTGAAGCGCTGGACATCTTTCAGACCGAAGTCAAAGAAACCTTGCGTGAAGTGGAAGCGCTCATCGAGTTGGGCTGCGCGTATCGCGATTGGGCCAAAGTGCTGCGCCGCTCGGAGACGCCAGGGGATGAGATACGGCAGCTTGCGCGCTATGCGCAAGATGCCTTTGAGAACGCTGCCAAGAAAGCAGGCAAAGGCATCCTTTTCCGCCAAGTAGATGCGCTGGTCAACCTTGCATGGTTGGGACATTTTATCAACGAACCGGACCTGATAAACCAAGCCGAGCAACAAGTCAAGGCCGTTATTCCGCCTACTTATTATATCAATCCTGCAACGGGCAAACCCGATATTGATCCAAATGAGGCAGAAGTTCTCTTGTGGCCTCAGATCGGCAAACTGCACACACTGTTTGGACATCGCGCCTTTGAGCGTTTCCAAGCAGAAGAAAGCAAAAAAGTCAATCGCGATGAGCAGCTCATGGCATCCGCGCTAAAAGAAGCGGCACGCTATTACACGCTCGGGTTAGCGTATGATGGTCTCCTCAGCGCGACGTACCGTGACGTGCGCCGCGCCGAAGATGAGATTTACGAACGCGCAAAAATCCTCAACCCCAAAGAATTACAAACTGTTGCTGCTACAGTGATGCAAATCGAACAAGACTACAAGCTCGGCAAATCGGCGCTGCGCGAACTATTGCGCGACCGGACCATTTGGTTTGGAGACTGAACCCATGGACCAGCCACTCATCCTCACTTGCACGTCCGGCGAATTTCCAGAGCAAGATTGCGCGTGTCCCGATGGCGGCTTTGAGCCCCTCACGCCGCACACAATGGATACGTTCGCAGCGTGGCAAATCGCGCCGCGTTTGTATCGCGCGCCCCTGCCCGAACGACATCAACTCGTTTTCAATCCAGCGGGTTTTTCAAATGTCGTCGTCCTCAACACACCCGCGCAAAACATCCTGGATGCGTTTGCACTGCCGCAGCGACTTGATTCTGTTTTGCCCAGCGCTCCTGTGTCCTCCCCAGAGCACGCGAACGCTGTGCGCTCCTTGATGGCGCTGGGTTTGATCCGCCCCACAGACGCACCCGCCTCCATCATCCGCTCGCGTGTAAAAACATTGACCGCCTGGCTCCACGTTACGAATGCCTGTAATTTACGTTGCACCTATTGTTATATTCACAAAACGAATCATGCGATGACTGAGGAAATAGGTCGCGCCGCAGTGGACGCGGTATTTCGTTCCGCAGTACGACACCGTTTCCAAGCGGTGAAATTAAAGTACGCGGGCGGCGAAGCCACCCTGAACTTTGACCTCGTGCGAACACTGCACGCTCATGCGCGCGCTCGAAAGACAGAATCAGGGCTTGAATTGCGCGAAGTCGTCCTGAGCAACGGCGTCACCCTCACCCGTGCGATGATTGAATTCTTGCGCGACGAAAACATCCGTTTGATGATTTCTCTTGACGGCGTCGGCGCGGCGCACGACAAGCAGCGCGTGTTTGCGAGCGGGCGCGGCAGTTTTAGCTCGGTTGCCCATGCCATTGATCGCGCGATAACGAACGGATTGTCGCCGCATCTTTCCATCACCGTCACTGCGCACAATGCCGACACGTTGACGGACGCCGTGCATTTCGCGATCGATCGCGACCTGCCCTTTAATCTTAATTTTTATCGTGAGAATCAATGTGCGACCCCACACACGGAGCTTGCCGCCGCACAAGCACGGCTGGTCGCCGGAATGCAAGCGGCGTTTGCCGTCATTGAAACGCGTCTGCCAAAACGACGCCTGATTGACGGCTTGATGGATCGCAGCTCGTTTGCCGAGCCGCACGAGTACGCCTGCGGCGCAGGACACAACTATATGGTGATTGACGAACGCGGCGGCGTCGCGCGTTGTCAAATGGAAATTGAGCGTCCGCTCACCAGTGTGATGGCAGAGGACCCCCTCGCTCACTTGCGCAACCATCGGCGCGGCTTTCAGAATGTCCCGGTCACGGAAAAAGAGGGCTGCAAAAATTGCGAATGGAGATTTTGGTGCGCTGGGGGCTGCGCCCTCTTAACTTGGCGCGCAACGGGTCGTACGGATGTGCAATCACCGTACTGCAATGTCTACCATGCGCTCTATCCTCAAGTGGTTCGGTTGGAGGGATTGCGTCTGCTGAAATATGCTGCCATGAACGCGTGAACGAAACATGGTCAAGTTCGACAGGGGAAGGATGAATTCATCCTTCCCCTGTTTTTTTTGTCCAAGCGGCGTGAAGCAAACCGCACGTAAGACGAATGTGAGACCCGCGTATGACCAAATTTAGGAGACTGTCGGAGCGCTGCAACGCAGCTGTGTGAACCAAAAATCATTGGTTGTGAAATAATAGGACTGTAAAACAAAAAGGAGGACAAAGCACCGATGAATACTCTCTCAAATTCCACTCGCTCTATGGTATCAGACCACCCAGCAACTTGGTTGCACTATTCTAATCCACGCAAGCATATTATCCGGTTCTGGCTTGTTGGCGCTCAGTACGAAGTGTACTTTCGCAAACCACGCGACCAGCTTTTCAGAGTACGAGCGAGCCAATGAGAAATTGAATCGAAGCGCTCAAACGGCTCTATATCGAAGCGAAGCGTTAAACTTGAAGCGTTCCGTGCACAAATGGTCGTTCAACCGTCGCACCGAATTTTGAATCGAATCGTTTCATTTCACATGCTGAAATCATTGCATATCCAATCAATTCACGAGCTTGAGCTCGGCACGCGAGGAGGACGTATGGAAGCCATTGCATTTTTGAGTGGAATAATCTTGCTCAGCAGCATCGGCGGCATCGCACTCTTGCTCTATCTGGTTCTGCAAGCGCTTTACCAAGCCCCGCTCTATTTGTTTTGTCAAGATGCTGGATTCGTCGAATCAGATGCTCCGTTTTAATGACCAAGCCAGAGCTGGCACACCGAGAGCTCACAAATGCTGTCGTTGCAGGAGGTACGCTTTTCAAAAGATTCAACTCTCCGGCTATGCGCGAGAGGAGCTTCGGGACTAGCACGATCGGAATGGGGGGGGAAATATGGAAACACAAATCTCTACCGGGTTGCCAACCATCACGTTCCTTTTGGTAATTGCGGTTGCGGCTCTGTATAACCTAGTGCAGCAAGCCATCAGTCCATCGCGAATGCCGTTGCCATTTCAGCCGCAGTCCTTTGGGCAGCAAAGATCAACGGGTTGGAATCTTGGCACGCTTTTTTTGATTGCAGTTTTGGCTGCTGGCGGCGTCGCGCTCATTTCCGAAGTCCAAGCGAGCAGCGCCGCTCCGGCGACCTCGACACTTGCGTTGGCGCTACAGCCGCCAGAGGCCCCAGTCCAGACCCAATCACAGACGGCCGACCCCATGCAACAGAATGCCCGGGAAATGGGCGCCAAGACTTTGCAAGAGTTTTTCGGATGGCGGGCAAACGCGCTGCGGACAAGAGATTGGAGGGGGATCGACCAATTCCTCACGGGCAATGCGCGAATACAAATGATTGCGAGTCTTGCCAAGCTCCAGACCGAAAATTGCTACTGGCAAGAAGGGGCGCCGCAAGTAATGGTTGGCATGGCGCGTATGACCCAACTCAAAGCTTTTTCGTTGAGCGCCAATTTTGACGAACAGGCGACGCTCTATTGTGACGGTTATGTTGACGCGCGGTCTTTTTTCCGCCCCACGCGTATCGGTACGACGCTCGATTTTGTCAAGGTCGGTGACCGCTGGCTCATTCAAGATGCATCTGCCATGAATCAACTGGTGGGAATGCCACTGACGGTGCAAGAATGAGCAGGCACAGCACCCGGCTCGTTCACTCGCTGGGATACACACAGCGACACACGGTTCGACGCACTGTCGCTCTTCCAGAGCTGAAGAGCATTTGAATGACCTCCAATGACGCGGGTTTTCAAATACCGTGAACGTAATCGAAAAAGGAGTTGCTCCACCTGACGCAGGGCAACTCCTTTTCACAACACTCGAAAGGACTAGCCGTATGTCAAATCAAATCTGCAAATGGTGTGGCGAGCCAATTTCTTGGCGGCAGTTCGCGCGAATCTCGAACGCAGAATTCTGTCTGTACTGCCAGACCGCGCTGCCACAAGGGCAGCGAGCGACATGGGCGCCCCAAGGTCTTTTTCGCGCCTTTCCTGCCGAAACGGATTTTGCCTATCGCTTTGCCAATCTGGTCGCGCTTCACACACGCTTTGCGCCGACATCCCGTACGCTGTCACTCGTTTGGCATCATTCCATGATCGTCGCGCTCATCGCCATCCAATTACACCGTCGTACCGCGCCAGACCTCGACGAGAAAGTAATTTGGCAAGCGGCGCTGGTGCACGATCTCGGCATCTACAGAACGATAGATTGGGACGATCGGTTCGCCGCTGAAATGTCCTGTTACATACGGCACGGCATTATTGGTGGACACATTCTGCGCCGCGAAGGTTTTCCCGAAGAAATCGCGCGCGTCGCCGAACGACATACCGGGGTCGGGATCACGCGCGAGGATATTGCCCGCCAGGCGCTGCCATTGCCGTCTGAAGACTATGTGCCGCAATCGCGCCTCGAAGAGTTGATCTGCTATGCGGACAAGTTTCACAGCAAGCGACTCAAGTTCTCGACCTTTGACGAAGCACTGGCGGTAGAGCGAGCACGCGGGACGGACAAGGAGCAGCGTCTGCTTGAATTCAAGGACAAATTCGGGCTGCCCAAGCTTGAATTTATTCGCTCCGTCTATGAACCCTGGCAGCGCGCGTTCGGCGCCACCCAGAATCTCTGACGTTGGTTCTGGAGTTGTAAAACGTTGGTTCTGGAGAATTGTAAGACTGTTGGTTCTGGAGTTGTACTCCAGAACCTCTGTGTTTCGGAGTTGAACTCCGCAATTGCACGGGCGTGATTCTGCAAAGTTATCCGCGCAGAACGCTGTAAATGTGCTATGATATGCACAATTCCATGCTTTAGAGCAACATTATGCCAGAACGCGCGTTCCCCGCAAGTTTTCGCTCCGAAGTCATCAAACCACTGGTTGACAAGCTCCGTCGCGGCGAATCGGTCTCGCTCATCGGCGTTGCCAGCATCGGCAAAGGCAACGTGATGCGACAGCTCTTGCGCAAGTCCATCCGCGATTACTATTTCCAGGACGATGCCGCGCGGTTCGTCCTCATCACGATAGATTGTAATTTCCTCCGCGACTATCAAGACGCCGCCGTCTATGCGGAATTTCTTGGCGGGCTTGCCCAAGCCGCCAAGGCGTTCGGCGCGCAGAATAGTCCATTGCAGCCGCAACTGGTTCAATGGGCTCGCGACGCGCAGAGTGCTGCGGGAGCGCCTTTTGCTCAACAAAACTTGCGCCATGCGCTGGAACAACTACTCGCCAACAGTGACCAGCGGATTGTGTTTCTGCTGGACGATTGTGACGCGTTGATTGAACGCGCCTCCCCCGCGCTGATGCGCGGGTTACGCGCCCTGCGCGACGCGCACAAAGACCAGCTGATGTATGTAACGCTCACCCGCCGCGAACTGGCGCGTCTGCGACCGCCCTCCTCCGATTTCGAACATTTCTTTGAATTGACTCCCTCGCACATGATCGGGATCAAGCCGTATCGCGAACAAGACGCCGAAGTGATGCTGGATTGGATGGCAAGTCGGCAAAAAACGAATGTGCACCAGTTGACCGACGAGGAAAAACACCGGTTTTACATTCTCACCGGAGGACATGCCGGTCTCTTGAAGCACACGTACGAGGCAACCCAGTACGGGGAGCGTGTGCTTGATCCGGACATCAGCGCGAAATTGATGGGACGCAAGTTAATCCGCGCGGAATGCGAAAAAATCCTGGCAGGGCTTGAGGAAGATGAGCGGAGCGCCCTGAATGCTCTTGCGAACGGACGCACTTTATCCAAAGGCATTGCCGCTTTGAAAGGCAAGGGATTGATTCGCGAGGATGTGCCGGGGAGCTTTACGGTTTTCTCCCCCTTGTTTGCCGAATATGTGCGAACCGGTACACACGCACCGGCGACTGCCGCTGGGCATTTGCGTTTTGTATTGGACAGGGATACCGGGATATTGCAGTTGGATGGTCGCACGATTCATTTGGACGCGCTCGAAGTGGAACTGGTGGATTTGTTTTTGTCGCGCCGCCCTGCTGCTTGTGAAGATGGAGAAATGATCGCACGGCTCATCGTGGTTCAACCCAGCGGCGTCTCGTTCAAGCAGCTCTATCAATTGCTCTCTCAGCTGCAAACAAAACTAAACACTGGCGGCAAACAATATCTGATCCGCGATCCGGACACGCGCTGGCGCTTGATCGGCGATCAGGAAAGCTAGTTTCGTGTGACCGTCCCCTCCGCGGAGGTTACTATGCCTTGCTCTCCTTCCAAACCAAATATCGAACCGGAAGACCAGCCCCTTTCATTTCGCCTGCAAAAGTGGCTGGGCAACGAGTGGGTTGACGAGCTGCACTTGTGTGCGATCTACCGCGATGGGATTTATTACGAATGCCGCGGCCCCCTATTTTTTCGATATGACACATTTCACGAACGCATGGGCCCCATCGTTTACACGGGGCTGCGTTTTGGCAAATATACCTTTGACAATTTGTCCAGCCGGGAGCCCCTGCGTATCGGGCTTAAACTCAGCGCAAGTTTCTCGTTTAATCTAAAATCCATCGAACGCAAGATTGCGGGCGTTCTCATCAACCTGAGCGACGAACTGATGTGCTCGCTGGTCGAAGGCGAGATCGTGCGCTGGCTGCGTCCCCAGATTGCGCAGTTTTCAAATCAGCAAATCCGCCGTGGTGAAATTTTCGAGTTAGTGGGCAGCGCGGTCTTGGCGCGTCTCAATGGCGAACCGGATTTGTCGCGCCTCGGCATCACCGTGGGCAAAATCCAAATTGAAGAGCCGCTCCTACCGGAAGAGCTGGAAAAGGGGTTTGTCCAAGCCGCGCGCAGGGATATTGACGTTCAGTCTTTGCAGAATTGGGAAGACTCTGAATTTGCGCGGCACTTGGCAGTCATCCTTGCGGAAAAGAGCAGCGGCGAGCAATATCTCAATGCGGCCGACATGTTTGCCGCGCTGCGTGAAACGGCGCCGGTCCCCAGAGTAACCAGGGTGATTGACAGCCAACCCGAGTTTCCGCCCGTAGCTCCGTCCACAGCTCCTCCTCCCGCCGCGTCAAATGCTTCCGGCGCCAAGCCAGCTGCCGGGGATACACCGCCGGCAGAAACGAAAAAAACTGACGAACAAGACGAGTCCTTCTTTGCGTGAGTATTCTTCGAATTGATCCGCACACTCTCTATGCTCTGGAGCATCCGTGGTCTTGCTTTACAACAAGAGTACTCGATTCAGTTTGCGCGCCGCGTCGAAAGCCAATACCGGCATTCGATGGATGGCGCGTTTTTTTTCGAGAGTGAGGCAACAATTCCATGTCACAGCACATCCCATCCGAGGCAGATGTATTCATCAGTTACAACCACCGTAACAGCGATTGGGTCCGTGAACTGCTCGTGCCCACGCTGGAAGCGGCTAACGTGAAACTATGGTTGGATGTCCGGAATTTTGAACCGGGCGCTCCCATTTTGACGGAAATCGAACGCGCCGTGCTAAACAGCCGCAAGACGCTGATTGTGCTGACGCCCGCGTATCTCACAGGCGAATGGACCGAGTTTGAAAATATCCTCAGCCAATCGCTGGATCCCGCCGCGCGGCAGCGGCGGGTCTTGCCGCTCTTGCTCGAGCCCTGCGAAATTCCGCTGCGCTTGTGCACGTTAATCTACCTTGATTTTACGGAACGCGCGCGGTACGAAACAGAATTTCGACGTTTGCTTCAAGCGCTTGGCGCGACTGCGCCAACCGCGGTTGCGACACCGGCTCGTGCGAACGCGCGCGAGGATGAAATCAAAAACCTCAAGCGGCGGCGGCTGCACGAGCTCCGCAAAAAACAGGCGCTCATGGGAATCAATACACCGCCCGATGTGCTCATCGAGATCGAGGATTTAACGCACGAATTGGAGCGTTGAGCGCCAAGTGTGCTTGACATTGGGATGATGGACTATGTCTGACATTTTAAAAGGTCGCGCGGTCAAGGTCTTGCCTTCGGTGGTCATTCTCGCCCTGGAGGATGGACGGACGGGGGTCCTGCCGCGCCGCGAATTCATGATTGAGACGCGGCGTGACTTGCGCCAAGTGGTTTCCCTCGATCAAGAATTTTCCGTCATTGTGGAAAATGAAATTGCCGGCGAGGAGCCGCGTTTTTGGGTCCGGCACGCGCATTCCGATCAATGGGCACGCGTGCCGCTTGAATTCGCGCCGGGCGGCGTCGTCACAGGCATTGTCCGGGGGGTTGAACCATTCGGCATTTTCGTGGATTTGCTGCCGGGCATCACCGGTTTGATTCCACGCGAAGAAGTGTCTGATCAGCCCATCAATTCTACTGAAGAATTCATTTGGGTTGGCGACGTTGTGAAATGCCAGGTGCTGTTTGTCAATACGGGACAACAGCGCATCACCTTGAGCAGCCGCGCCGCGGCGGCGGCGCGCAGTCAGGATTTGCAGACCGGGAGCCCCAATGGCGCTGCCGTCACAGCGGCGCGCGCGCCCGAAGCGCAACTCCATGCGCGTCTCACCGGCGCTATCCCCCCACTCAAGATCTTTTTGGTGGACAATGAAATCGCGCTGCGCGATCAATTGGCGGAGCATTTGCGGCAAGCTGGTCATGCGGTAGAGGTCGCGGCTTCTGCCCAGTCCGCGGCGGCGCGGCTGCAAAAAGAGTCGTTCGATCTCATCGTCCTGGATATTAACTTGGGGGATGGCAGCGGCTTGGACCTCGCGCGGCGCTTGATAGAATTGGATGCGCATCCCCGCATCGTATTGATGACCGACTGGATTCGCGCGAGCGAACTGGATCAAGAATTGGCGCCATTGTTCAATCAGGGTGTAGACTTGATTTCCAAGCCCAACCACGTCCAAGAATTGGATGAGTTGTTGGCGGACTATTCCGATTCCTCCGCGTCTCAACGACGCACCAAGCGCGCGCGGCGCAAAGCGCAAACTCCCTCTCGGGCAAATTTGGATCATGCACTAACGGTTGTCTTGAACAAATTGCAAGACCAGACTCATGCGGGTCAAATTGCCGTGTTCACGGTTGATCCCCTCACACAAAAGCTCTTGATTCAATCCTATCATGGCGCTGAAAAACTGAATGAAGCGGAGTTGCTGGGACATTGGCGCTACAGTCCTGTGCGGGATGTTCTGCAAGATGGCGAGACCGTGCACACCCCCAACGCGCAAGACGAACGCAATGCAGCGCGCTTTCGCTATCTTTTGAGCGCACTGGATTTCAAAAGCTGCGTTGGCGTGCCGGTTCCGGCAGAAACACCCACGGCGTTATTTCTCTTTCACAAAGAAGCAAACCGTTTTAGCCGTATCCATTTTCAATACGTCCGCGCGGCGTCCGAACGAATTGCTGCTGCGCTGGATCGGCATGTCATGGAAAAAGCGCTCGTCGAAACACAGCGTTTCATTTTGTTGGGACAATTGGGTGCGGTGGTTGTCCACGAAATCAATAACAAGTTGGGGTCGTTGAATTGGGATGCGCGTATGCTGCCGGATGATTTACTCAAGCTCGAGCAACAAACGATAGATAGCAGCCGTTTGCAAAACACACGCCAGCTCCTGAGCAAATCGCTGGAACGCAGCCGCGTCCTGCGGGGTGCGACCGCCGAGCTGGTCAAACTCACCACCGATTTTGATTCGCTGATTCGTCATCAAGACCCCGCCCGCCTCAATGTGCATGACTTGGTGAATCAAACGCTTGCTATCAGTGCGCCTTATGCGGAGGATGCAAACGTTACGTGCCGCAAGCAGTTTGAACATTCTGCGCCCTTTGTGAACGGGATTGCGATCCGTTTGCAGCAAGCCCTGTTGAATGTGGTCCTGAATGCGATTCAGCAAATTCACGAGCGCGGTGTTCGCAAGGGAGGACATATTCTGGTGACAACCCGCGCGCCCCAAGACGCGGCGCGGCGGCACATCGAGATTCGTATTCACGACGATGGTCCTGGAATTCACACGGCGCAGCTCGGGCGGGTGTTCGATCTGGGTTTCACAACCCGCGACAAGGGCAGCGGCATTGGTTTGTTCATGACGCGCTGGTTGGTCGAATCGTTGGGGGGGATGGTCAAGGTAGAACAAAGCCATGTGCTGTGGGGCACGACCATGTTGATCCAGTTACCGTTAGCGGAGAGCGGAGGAGGAAGCAATGGCTGAGCTTGAAACCGTCCGGGTTTTGGTGGTAGACGACGAAGAAGGTTTCTGCGGCGCAGTCACCGAAGCGTTAACCGTGCAGCAGGATATTCACTATCAAGTGCGCGCGGCGACGACGAGCACGTTGGCGCGCCGCGCAATTGAAAAAACGAGCGCACCCTTTGACGTCTTTTTGATTGACCAGAAACTTAATGATATAGATTTGGACGGCATCGGATTGATGACCGAGTTGCTGCGCGCCAGCCCGGAAAGTGTAGCGATAGTCCTGACCGGTTTTGCCCGTCGTGAAGAAGGGGTGCGCGCCCTTCATGCCGGCGCCGGTTCCTATATTCACAAATCGGCGAATTGGGTCCAAGTGTTTGATGACCTGGTCCTGCAAATTCCCTTGCTGGTCGAGAGCCGCCGGCATCAACGCGAGAGCCGTTGGCTGCGCATTCTGACCGAGATTGGACAACAATTTCAAAGCTGCACGCGGCGCGATGAAGTGGCAGATGCCATCATCGCGGGCGCGCTGCAATTGGGCTTTCAACAAGCGCGTCTCTGGTTCTTGTTCGAAGAAGGTGAAAGCTGGCTGAAAGGATGGAAACAATTGCCCGCGCAGCATTTGCCCGGCTTTGAAGATTTTTGGATGCGCGCGAGCGACTCGCCCTATACCCTGCTGACGCTGGAAGAACACAAACCGCGAAAATTCGTCGGGCGCAAACTGGGTCCCAGTCCCTTGGATGCGCTTTATCCGGATCCAGCACTGGCGGCACAAGAAGGCATTTGGGTGGATGTCCCTTTGTGGAGTGAGCAGCGCCGTCTCGCCAAGCTCAGTCTCTTTCATTATACGGATACGCGCCCGCTCGACGAAGCCGCGCTAGCAGTCCTGCAATTGTATGCGGATCAAGCGGCGACGGCGTACCGGCGCGTCGAGCTCTATGAACGCAGTTTCCTCTCGCAGCAATTGACGATCCACACCCAACCCGTCCCGCGCAGTGAAAGCGAGCTCGACGCCTTTCTCGAATTTATCTATGCCCAGGTGCAGCATTTCTGGAAGGCAGAAAATTTTTGCATCTGTTTGCTCGAGCCGGAAACGCACGAAATGGATTTTCGTCTGAAATTTGAAGAGAGCAAACGCGCGCGTCACTCTCGGCATCCTTTGAAACGCAGCATGGGTCTGAGCGCAAAGGTCGCGTTGGAGGGCGAGCCCCTCCGCGTCACGCGCGGCACGCTCGAGTTCGCTCAAGTCCACGGTGTACCGCATTACGGAAGACCCGCACAATCCTGGCTCGGCGTACCCATTCGCGTTCAAGACCAGGTGTTGGGCGTGATTGCCCTTGAAGATTACCAGCGCGAATTTGCATATACGCAATCCGACCAACGTCTGCTGGAATTGATCGCGAGTCAAACTGCTAGTGTATTGCGGAATGCCCAGCTTTCGATTGATGTGCATCGTTCGGCGCAGCAGCTCAACGCACTGCAATATGTCAGCAGCGAAATTTTGCAGATTGCGCCAGCGAGTCTGAATAAAATGCTGCAAGTGGTCCTCACGGCGGTGACCGCCTCGTATGGACTGGGGTTGAACCGCGCCATGCTCTTTTTAATTGACAAGGGCACGGGCGAACTGCGCGGGCGCGTGGGGGTCGGGCACCTGCAAAAGCGTCACGCAGAGCGTGATTGGGAACGCGACGAGCGTCTGGGCATGGAGTTTCAAAAGTTTCTTGAGATTTTGGAATCCGGACAACTCAAGCCGACCCCGCTGGGCGAGATCATTCCCCAGCTCAAAGTTGTGTCCAAGCCGGGATGCGCTTTTCAAGAGGTGATTGACACGGGCAAACCGTTGTTCCTTGCAACCCCATCGGATGCGAAACGGCTGCCGGAAAATTTTGTCAAGGCGGTAGCGCCTGCCAAGCAGATGGTGCTCGTCCCGCTCAAGGCGGGAGAGCATGTGATCGGCGTGTTGGTGGTGGATAATAAATTCAACGGACGTCCGATTGACCAGGCGACGCTCGATCACCTGCAAACGTTTGTCAATCAGGCGGCGCTGGCAATTGAAAACACGCGCGCCCAGCGCGCCCAAAGCGAGCGGCAGGTGCGCGAATTGGAAAGTTTGAGCCAGGTCCACAAGGCGATCATGGAAATCGGCTCGGAGGCGGACTTGCCCAATGTCATGAACGCGGTGGTGCAGCAAGCCAGTCGCGCGCTGCCGAACGTGAGCGCCATCACTCTCTACTTTCAAAACCGCGCGACGGGTGATTTGGAATTGGGCGCGGCGATTGGGCTGCACAATGAACCGATGGTGCGGCGTGGAACGCCGCGCCCAACCTCGGTCGTGCGGCGCGTGCTGGAACGCGATGCGCCCATTTATGCCGTTGAAGCATCTGCTGATCCTGATCTGAACGGGGCGTTTGTAGAGCGCGAACGCATTCGTTCGGTTGCCGCTTTTCCGCTGAAATTTGGGAATGAACGCATCGGTTGTATGTTTTTCAATTATCGTGAGCCGCACACTTTTAGCGAGAGTGAAAAGAGCGAACTGAATCTTTTTGCGCAGCAAGCGGCGTTGGCAATTCACAAGGCGATTCTCTACGATGAAGCGGAGCGCCGCAGGCATCGCTTCGAGACGGTCACACGCATCACGCGTATCATTAGCGCGACGCTTGATCCCGAAGAGGTCGTGCGCGCCGTTTTAACCGAAGTCCGGCGCGTCATTCCGCGCACACAGAATACGTGCATGCTTTACTTGGACGCCGAAACGGGCGACCTCGTTTTTTCGCCGGTCAGTTTCGACTTTTATCACATCGCGCCAGAGGAACGCGGGCGGACGCGTGTTAGCAAAGATGAAAAGAGTATCGCGAGTCGCGTCGCGCGCACAGGCATTCCGGCAATGGTTTCCGATTGCGCCCAAGACCCGGATGCGATGAAGCTCATCCCCTCCACGCAGTCGGAGCTTTGCGTGCCCATCAAAGTCGAACAAGAGCTCTTGGGAGTTCTGGTGCTAGAAAGCGATCAACTCAATGCCTTTACTCAGAACGACCAGCGCCTGCTGGAAGCGTTGGCGGACCAGATTGCGGTCGCGTTGAAAAAGGCGCACGAACACACGCGTTTGCGCGAGACCCAAGAAGACCTCGCCGCGAACAGCGCGATTGCCTGGATGGGCTTGTTCGGTTCGAACTGGTCCCATACGGTCAATCAACGCACGTATGAAATCGAAGGCAAAGTCGCGCTGTTGCGAAGCGTTTTGAAAACTCCCCATTCGAATATCCACAAGTGGCTCGGCGAGATTGAACAAGCGTGCAAACAGCTAAAAGGGTTGACCATTGCGGGAAAAACATCACGTCTCCCTACCCCTGGCAAAGAGCGTGTCGAGATAGACCGCATCCTGCAAACACAGGTGACGGACTGGTGCAACAAGCACCCGCAAATTGTTCCACATATTGAGCTCGCTTGTGAAGGACTCGAAGCGCAGGTCGAGAAGGAATGGCTGGAGATTGCTTTGGAAAAGTTGGTTAGTAATGCCATCAAAGCTATGGACGAGAAAGGGCATTTGACCGTGCGCAGTATGCAACGGGGCACACGGATTGAAGTTCAAGTACAGGATACGGGCAAAGGCATTCCAGAAGAAGCAAAAGAGTTCTTATTGAAGCAACCAGTCCCGAAGCCAAGCTCTAAAGAAGGCAGCGGTTTGGGGTTATTGATTGCACGAAAAGTCATCAAAGCGTATGCCGGAGATTTGGTTTTACTGCAAACCGCAGCAGGCAAAGGGACGACTTTTATGTTTTACCTGCCGATTGCTCAAACCGTCAAAGGAGCATGAAATGTCTCACCCTAAAATGGAAAAGCGGGTCTTGATTGTAGACAACGATGAAGGTGTGCGTGAAACGAATCGCGAACTGTTGGAAGGGCAAGGGTACCGTGTGTTTGTCGCGCCGGGGACGCGCGAAGAATTGGAAGAAAATGCGCGCATCCTTGTCCAAAAAGAGCGCTGCCATCTGGTGATTCTCGACTTGCGCCTGTACAACGATAATGACCCGGACGATTGGAGCGGCTACCGTTTTGCGATACGGCTCATAAAGGATGCTCCCTGGGTACGGTGCATTTTTCTCACGGGCTATGGCTCATTCGAATTGGCGCGCCGTATCTTGGGCGTGAATGCAGTTGCGATAGACATCGCCCTCAAAGAAAACGGACCCGCAGAACTCGTTCAAATGGTCCGCGATGTGTTTCAATACAAGATTGCTTGCGCATGGCAACAGGAATTCAAATGGAGTGGCGCTTGGAATCCAGATAAGGTTCTAGCGCCATTGGTTTTTATGGGCGAAGGCAAAAAACTCGAGCGCGCGGCGGTAGAATCCGAGTTTGTCGAAATTCTCGCGCGGTTATTTCCGCACGCTGACATGCTGCGGCTTAAAAAGTTGGGGATGGACGATAACTCGATTTCGGTCGCGCATATTCATTCCATCGTAATGCGCGTGAGTGTGCACCAGAATGGACATTGGCTGGAGGACATGGCAGTCAAAATCGGTGGTCGTCGCAATATCGAAACCGAGATCAAAAATTACGACGAGTACGTCAAAGGTCAAATCGGCGATTTTCGTTATACACAGCGCTATGCCGAGGCAATCTCCTGGCATCTTGGCGGAATTGCTTATACCTTGATTGGCACAAACTTGGAGGACACAAAAACGCTCAAAGATTACTATCGCGTAAAAACGCAGCCAGCGTTTCAAGACCTTGTGAAAATTTTTCGTAACCTGTTTGGAGAGCTCTTCAAGCGTTGGTATGCCGAACCTACCATAGAATACATGAATCTCTGGGATCACTATCACGATGCGCTGCACCTCGACGACAGGCATCTCGCGCGCCTCAAGTGGGGCAACACAGAGACACTAGAGTTTAGCGAGCCGCCGCTCACATTGCCGAATCCGCTCAAATGGATTGAACGCAACAAGCATCATAGTGAACTTGAAACCAGCAGCCATACCGTGCACGGGGATTTGCACACGCGGAACATCTTTGTCGGACCGAATAAAGGATTGTGGTTGATTGACTTTGAGCGCACTGGTCCGGGGCACTGCCTGCGCGACTTTATCGAGATGGAGACGGACATCAAGTTCGGTCTGCTCGCCCAAACCCGCATTGAACGCAAACTCTATTACGCATTCGAGGTTGCGCTGCTCTGTCAGAACAAACAGAAATTGAATGCGCGGACGATTTCCATACCCTCTGCGCTTCGCGAGCACGCCGAGTTGACGCGCGCGTATCAAATAATTACGCGCTTGCGCCAGCTCGCGAGTAACCGGATTTATTCTCACGACATGCGGGATTATTTCTGGGGCTTGTTGGGACAGACGCTCTTTGTGGCTACCTTGGCAGACCTCTCTGTCGAGAGTCAATGGCGCGCGAAACTTGCTGCCGCGCTTATTTGTGACCGTTTGGAGAATGGACCAGCGTGGCGTAGAGAAGGAACTGCCAAAGAAAGCGAAACCATACAAAAAGCACAAAAACCAAGCTCGCGAGAGGTAAAAGAAAAAGGGAATAAAAAGTCATACGCCTATCGTTCTCCGCGTCCGTCTCTGCATTTGCAAAAGCGGAATCCATTGGACGAGGAAATCAAGCTTTTGGAACGTCGTCTGCAAGAACGAAAAAAACAAAGCGCGACAAAAGGGATTGATACGCCACCGGAAATTATTATTGAGATCGAACAGCTGGAAACAAAGTTGCAACGACTCAAGACAAAAAGGAACCGGCAGAAAAAATAGTACACCGTTCATATCTCCCAGTTGACATCCCTCCACCGCGCGTGTTAAAGTAACGCCAACGTCTTACCAGCCCAATCACAGTACGCAACCAAGGAGGTCATCATGCCTGCGCTCAATCGCGTCGAACTCATCGGACATCTCGGGCGCGACCCCGAAACGCGCTTTACCCCGACGGGAAAAACGGTGTGTCATTTTACGGTCGCCGTCAATCGTCCCGGCGCCAAGGAACCCGATTGGTTTCTGGTGAATGCCTGGGACAAACTCGGCGAAGTCTGTCAACAGTATCTCAGCAAAGGACGTTTGGTTTACATTGCCGGTCGCTTGCAGACCGATCGCTGGACGGACGACAAAGGCGAAACGCAATATCGAACCCAAGTCGTGGCGCGTCAGATGCAGATGCTGGATCGCAAACCGGAAGAGCAAGAAGTCCAAGCCGAAAGTAGCGAGGAGGAATAGCGCTGCCCAACTCGGACCTGCCGAAACCACAACACCCAAAGATACACCAAGGACACGAAGGGCGCCAAGAAACCCTTCGTGTCCTTCGCGTCCTTCGTGCAAGAGTTTGACACAGCACCTCACAATTGTCATTGCGAGATGCCCAGCCCACGCGGGCTGCGTGAGCGGAGAACTGTCATATCGAACGGAGCGAGATATCTCACTCCGTTCGATATGACAAGTTCTGTGCAGCGGAGCGTCTTTTGCGGAGCGTGCGATGTAGGCGATGTGCGATGTATTCCCATCGCCTACATCGCACATCGCCTACATCGCACATCGCCTTCATCGCCGCAATCTCGGCGCGTATTTCGACATTCTAACGAGTTAGTGCTATATTCCCGCGCGCAATGAGCAAGCGACACGCCAAGCACACCTTTTATCCTAAAACGCATAGCGCGAAACCAGAATCGCATTCTCCGGAAACGCTGCTGGCGCGCGGCAGCGACGCGTTAAACCACGGCTATTACGCCGATGCGATCAATTTTTTCGAACGCGCCTTCAAACAGCAGCCCGCCGTCGGTTCAGCCCTGGCAGAAGCCTATTTTCGTCACGCGGTCGCGCCCAAAACGCCGTCCGCGCAGCAGCTCAAAGATTTGCAGCGCGCCACCGAATTGCAGCCGAATGATCCGCTCTATTACTATCATCTCGGCTTGGCGCACCACCGTTGCGGCGAGCTCGACGCCGCGCTACTCGCGTATGAAATCGCGGCGGGCTTGAACCATCCCCCGCGCGGGCTCCCCCTGAGCCATGGCTTGGCCAAAATCCAAGCCGACCCGCATGCCGATCTCCATACCGTCGCGGGCTTGACGGAACCCGAGCGTCAAATTCTGGACACGCTCGCGATGCTCCTGCGCGGGGACACCTCCTTTTTACAGCACGCTGCCGACACAGGCTCGTGGTTCAAATCCCTCTTGTCGAAAATCAGCGGCAGCCATCCCACGTTCGCGCTCTGGCGCGGCTTGGGCTATTTGTTGGCAGGTGATGACGACGCGGCGCAGAAAGCATTGGACGCGGCGAATCAACTCGCGCCGCACGCACAAGCCCTGCGACATTATTATCGCGGCGTCATTGCGGCAAAACAGGGCGACCCGAGCGCGGCGCGCATTGATTGGGAACAAGCGCGCGCGCGCGGATTGGATACACCCTGGCTGCGCGCCAATCTCGCGGCGGTCCCCCTCCCCAGCGCCCATGCCGCACTCCGCGCCGGAAATTGGAACGCCGCGGCGGAGCAAGCGCGCGCCGCGCTGCGCGCCGACCCGGCGAATCCGGCGGCAGCGCAGATCGCCGCAGCGGCATTGGATCGTTTGGCGCATGCGGCGGCGCAAGCGGGCAATTGGAAACAAGCTGCCGCGCAGTGGAGTGAGGCGGATCAGTTTTACGCGCACGTCGCCAAATCCGATGCGACGCGGCGGCGCATTTTGCAAAATCTCGCGATTGCGGCGGAACGCGCCGAACTGTGGGAGCAAGCCGCCGACGCGTGGCGCGAATTGCTGCGCACCAAACCGCGCGGCAAAAAAGTCCACGACGTTTTTTCCGCGGCGCAGTGGACGTGGCTGCGCCGCCGCGCGACGCAAGATTTACAAAAGGCAGGGCGACTGGGCGACGCGATTACGCTGATGAAGCAAAAGATCAAGCAAACGCCGAACGACATTGGCGCGCGTTTGGAACTGGTGGAAGCGCTGCTGGCGAATCAGCAAGAGGTCGCCGCGGGCAACGAGTTGGGGCGAATTCTCGAATTAGAGCCTACGCACACCGAAGCGCGTTTGAAATTGGCGGAATGGCACGCCCGACGCGGCGAATGGTACGGCGCGGAAAGCCAAGTCCAAAAAATTTTAGAGTACGATCCCGCGAACGAAACCGCGCACCGGCAGCGGGCGCGTTTGATGCAGCAGCGCGCTCGCTCGCTGCACGAAAGCGGTCGGGTGGACGCGGCGCGCGCGGTCATCGAAGAGGCGTTGCAGTTTGCGCCGAATGATGCAGAACTCTACATTGACCTCGGGCGCGCGCATTTGGATTTGAAACAGCGCGCCGCGGCGGAAGCGGATTTTGAACAGGCGTATCGCTTCGGCGCAAAACAAATCAGCGTGCACGAACAAATCGCGCGCTGCTGGGCGCTCGAGCGAAATCTGGCGCAAGTGAAAAATGCGGTGACGCGCGCCGAGCAGCAGGTCAAACTGCCGCCGCTGTTTTTTGTGCATCTCGGCTTGGAATGTCAGAGAAACAGCGCCCCGCGCAGTCCCTTTTTTGCGCCGCCTCCGCAACCAGCCGATCTAGAATGGACCGCGTACGGCAAAGCGCTGATCGAGCAAGGCGTCGCGTTGAATCCGAATGATCTTGAATTGCTCCGGCACGTCGTCATGGATTGCATAGAGAGTCATACGCCCATCGGGATGCCCTATGCCGAACGCTTGACGCAACTTGCGCCGGCCGACCCAATGTCCTGGATCACGTTCGCGGTCATGCAAAACATCGCGGGGGATGTGGCCGCGGCGAAAAAGAATCTGAAAGCTGCGGCGCGGGTCGCGCGACGGATCGGGAACCGCGAGTTGGAACAGACCGCCAATCAACTCTTGCACGATCTCGACAACCCCTTGTTCTCGCTCATGTCAGGACTCGGCACGGAGTTTGGGGGGCTGCTGGACGATTTCGCGGAAGATGAATTTGAAGATGAGGAATTCGAGGATGAGGATTTGTTCTGGGCGCCGCCGCCGCCGCCCTCTCGGAAAAGACGCCGATGAATGAGTCACCCCACGCGCACGAAACGCGGCGGCGTCAGCCGAATGCGGACGAGCTTCAGCCGTACAGCGATCCGTACGCGGCGCTGAATGTGCCGCGCGACGCGACCCTTGAAACCATCAAGGACGCTTATTTCCAACTCGTACGCGAGCATCCGCCCGAACGCGAGCCGGAAGCGTTCAAACAAATTCGCGCCGCTTACGAGCGGCTGCGTACACCCGAACGGCAGCTCGAAACGGACATGTTACTCTTGCAAGAATTACCGCTGCCGACGGATTTGCCAGAAACAGAGTTCGATCTCACCGTGCACCGCGAAGACCTCTTGAGCGCGGCGCGCGCCTTGACCGATCTGGAGCGTACCGATTTTCATGACGAGTTTCGGAAGGTCACGCTATCCCCTGTGTCATAGAGCGAATTCCAGGTTGGTTGATGGGATGTAGTATAGCGCCTTGTGCGCGTGTATGCCGAGTTCGACGCCCACAAGGGGCTATACTACCGTAAACGGAATAGGAACTCGCTCCAAGAAAATTGGACTGCCGTTCGGAGAGTCGCGGTAGTGTAAGGAGTATTTTTGTGTTGCAGCTACTCCCCCTATGTTATGAGGCAGTTGGACTGCCGTTCGCGGGTCGCAATACAACTGCTTCCAAACACAAAGTAACGGTATCTTAAGGAGCGTTTTGTGTTGCAGCTACTTTGGGGCTTGGTCGGTTTGGGTGCGGGCTGGCTGCTCGGCGCGCGGCGGTCGGCGCAAGCAGAGACGGCGGCGCGGAAAAATTCCGAGTTGACACACCAACAGCTGGCCGAGCACGTCGCGCGCGCCCAGGCGCTCGTCCATCAGATTCCGCCGCTGGTGGATGAACTGGACGCGCTGCGCGCAACGACGGAATCCTTCGCGCCGCTCACAGAAGAACTGCGCGTCGCGCACGCGACCGCGAATGGGCTGCGCGAAAATGCAGCGGCGCTGGACAAGCAGCTGGGACGGATCGGGCGCGAGCAATTCAAGATCAACACGTTAGCCGAAGCGCAGCAGCTCCAAGTGCAGCACGCGCTCGAACAACTGCGCGATTTGAGCGCGCGCCGCGAGTCCGACGTTGCGCTCTTGCGCGAGCAATTGCGCGCGGAGCAATCCGCACAGCGCTTGACGGTGATTCAACAGCTGCTGCCCGCGCTGGACGGTTTGGACGAGGCAATTGCCGCGGGGCAGCGGCTGCTCGCCCGCGCGACGCGCACAGAGAGCGCGCCGCAACCGCTCTACACGCTCAGTTTTCAACAGCGCGTGGCGATTGCAATGGGCCGCGGCGAACTGCCGACCGTTCCCGCAAATGGGGCGGAAGAATGGCGCCAAGCCGCGGCGGCGTGGCTGGCAGGCATCGAACTGGTGCGGGCGCGTCTGCTGCGCGTGCTCGCCGCCGAAAACGTTCAACCCATCCACGCGCAGGACGAACCCTTCGATCCGCATCTACACATCGCGGTCGAAATAGTACCGTCTACGGAACACGTTGCAGCAGGCACGGTGGTGGAGGAATACCGGCGCGGCTATCGCGTAGGCGAACGCGTGCTGCGCCCCGCCGAAGTCGTCGTCGCCAAGTAGGGAACGCTCGCCGCAGCGTTCCCACCCAACGCCACGCAGAGGGGAACGAAACGGCGTTCGTTCCCTACACACATCAGTCGTAGGGAATGCACGCTGCAGCGTGCCGATCCAGTGCGCCGCAGCGTGCCACGCGGAGGGGAACGAAACGGCGTTCGTTCCATACACACATCAGCCGTAGGGAATGCTCGCCGCAGCGTGCCGATCCACTGCGCCGCAGCGTACCGCGCGGAGGGGAACGAAACGGCGTTCGTTCCATACGCATATCAGTAGGGAACGCTCGCCGCAGCGTTCCCTCATGGAGAATTCAATGAGCGACAAGATTATTGGAATTGATTTGGGCACAACGTTTTCAGCAGTGGGGTTCGTGAGTGAGGGCAAACCGCGCATCTTGCCGAACGGCGCGGAGCGCATCATCCCTTCCGTCGTCGGGTTTTCACCGCAGGGCGCGCTGCTTGTCGGCGCGCCGGCGCGCAACCAATATGTGTTGTATCCCGAAAACACGGTGCGTTCGATCAAACGCAAGATGGGGACGTCGGAAACGGTCGCGTTGAATGAGCGCGTCTACACGCCGTCTGAAATCTCGGCGATCATCTTGCGCGAAATGAAGCGCATCGCCGAAATGAATCTAAAAGATCAAGTCACACGCGCGGTCATCACCGTGCCCGCGTATTTTTCCGACGCGGCGCGGCAGGCGACCAAAGATGCGGGCGAAATCGCGGGCTTTACCGTCGAGCGCATCATCAACGAACCGACCGCCGCCGCGCTCGCCTACGGTTTGGATCGCAGCGACGAGCAACAGCTCGTCGCGGTGTACGATTTGGGCGGCGGCACGTTTGACGTTTCCATTGTCGAGTTGAACAGCGGTGTGGTCGAGGTCCGCGCCAGCCACGGCAACACGCATCTCGGCGGCGACGACTTTGACGAACTGTTGATGAATCATCTGGCGGAACGGTTTCAGGAAGAACACGGGCTCGATCCGCGCACCGAGCGCAAAGCGTTAGCGCGGTTGACGCGCGCCGCCGAACAGGCCAAGATCACGCTTTCGTCCCAGCCCTTTGTACGCGTACATGAAGAATACTTGATGGAGCAAGAAGGACGCCCGCTGCACCTCGACGTCGAAGTCGCGCGGGAACAATTCGAACATTTGGTTCTGCCCTTGCTAGAAGGCACGCTTACCGCGTTCGATCAGGCGCTAAGCGACGCGGGGCTGGAGGCGCGCGCGCTCGACAAGGTGTTGTTCGTGGGCGGTTCGACGCGCATTCCCCTGGTATGGGAATTGGTTGCCGGGCACGCCGGGCTCGAGCCGCATACAGAGATTAATCCCGACGAGGCGGTAGCGTTGGGCGCGGGCGTGCAGGCGGCAATTATTGCGGGCGAGCCGTTGGATGCGATCCTGGTGGATGTCACCGCGCACTCGTTGGGCATCGAAGTCGCGGAAATCGCGTTCGGCGGTTTGATTCCCGACCGCTACGCCGTTGTCATTCACCGCAATACGACGATCCCCACGACCAAAGCGCAGGTCTATTCCGCGATCTATCCCGAACAAGAGACCGTGCAAATCAAAGTGTATCAGGGCGAGAGTCATGTCGCGTCGGAAAACACACTGCTGGGTGAATTCACTTTTGACCATTTGAAGCCCGAAGCGCCGGGCTTGCCGCCGCGCGTGGCCGTACAGTTCGATCTCGACTTGAACGGAATTTTGCGCGTGTCGGCGCAGGATCGCGGCAGTCAGAGGCAGGCGGGCGTGACCGTCCAAGCCGAGCACCTTCCGCTTAGCCCCGCGCAAAAACAAGCGGCGCGTGAGCTGATCCAAGATTTAGAATTGGAACCCGACGAGCATTTGGAGGTCCTGATGTCGCGGGCGCGGCGCTTGATGGAAGAACGCGAGGCGGGAGTGGAACGGCTCAATCAGGTGATGCAAGACCTGGAAGACGCGATCCAAGAAGGACGCGCGGAAGAACAGGCAACGCTGACAGAGGAATTGACGGATCTGTTGTACGAATTGGACGAAGAATAAGGTTCAATTTCATTTGACGACCATCGTTTCGAGTGAACCGGTCTTTAATCCCGGCGACTATTTTGAGTTAGAAGTTTCCCCCGCAACGCTGCGCCGGGCTGAATTGCCCCTCGCGCCCGCGCTGAACAGTTTTTTGACGCAAGCGGGCAGTCAATTCTCACTGGATACTCCGCAAGGCGCGGTCCCACTGGAACATGATCCCAACGCAGGAATCTTGCGCGGTTCTGGCTTGACCGCGCTTGCCGACCGCGCGGGCATGTTACGGCTCGCTTGCATCAGCACCGCGCCGTGGCGTTTTCGCCTGCGTCTCGAACCCGCCCTTCTAGTACACGTGCCCGATGCGCCCGTGAAAACCGAGCGCGGCGTCGCCCTTGCGTTCAACGCGACCGACAATGTGCTGCTGGGCAATGACCAGCGCGCGTTCGCGTCGCTGCGCGAGTTTCGCCTGAGTCTGCAAGCCGCGCGTCTGGCGATGGTCGCGGGGTTCGATCAATTGCTGGCGCTGCCGTGGCTGCACGAGGTGGAACTGCTCGAACATCAACTGCGCACGGCGCGGACGGTCTTACGGCGCATGCGCGGACGCGCGCTGTTGGGCGACGAGGTGGGCTTGGGCAAAACTATCGAGGCGGGCATGATCTTGCTCGAATTGGTCGTGCGCGGGTTGGCGCGCCGCGTGCTCGTGCTGACGCCGCCCTCGCTCACGGAACAATGGCAAGGCGAACTGCGCCGAAAATTCACGCTCGATTTTGTCCTGCACGACGATCCGCTCTTTCGCGAACAGGGCGCGGCGGCGTGGGAAAAGTATGACCGCATTATCGCGTCGTACCACACCGCCAAACGCGAGCCGCATCGCAGCGCGATTCTCGCGCAGGATTGGGATGTGGTCATCGTGGACGAAGCGCACCATTTTCGCAACCGCCAGACGCAGTTGTGGCGCATGGCCGCCGAACTGCGCAAAAAATATATTCTGCTCCTCACCGCGACGCCCGTCCAAAACAATCTCGAAGAACTGTTCAATCTGGTTACGCTTTTGCAGCCCGGACTGTTGAGCACGGCGCGCGTATTCCAAAAACAGTTCGTTGACCGGCACGACAAGCTGCTCCCGCGCAACGTGGAACAATTGCGCGACCAACTGGAACAAGTGATGGTGCGCAATCGCCGCGCGACGGTCGGGCTGCAGCTCACGCGCCGCGTCGCGCGCACGTACAGCGTCGCGTTAGAGCCAGCCGAACGCGCGTTGTACGACGCGGTGTCGCAATTCGTGCGCGTCCAATTGCGCGCAGCAGCCGAGATGAAAAACGCTGACGCGCGGTCACGCCCGCGCGGACGCAGTGTGCTCTCGCGCATGGTGCTGCTCACGCTGCAAAAAGAGCTGGGCAGTTCGACCCGCGCCGCGCTGCCCACACTGGAACGGCTGGCGTTTGACGAACGCCTTGCCGCCGACGCACAAACGCACCTGCAAAATTTTGCCGAGACGGCAAGCCGCATCGAAACCAACGCCAAAGCAGAACGCTTACTCGAACTGCTGCGCGAGTTCCCGGACAAAATCGTGGTCTTTACCCAGTTCCGCGAAACGCAAAATTTTTTGCTGCGGCGGCTCTCGGCAGCAGGCGAACACGTCGCCGTCTTTCACGGCAGTTTGCCGCGTTTGGAAAAAGAAGCGGCGATTCGCCAGTTCATGGGCCCGGCGCGCATTTTATTGAGCACCGACGCGGGCAGCGAAGGACGCAATCTGCAATTCTGCAACGCCATCTTGAATTTTGATTTGCCGTGGAATCCGATGAAGATCGAGCAGCGCGTCGGACGTTTGAGCCGCATCGGTCAAACGCGCGACGTGTACGTGTTCAATCTGGTCGCAGCAGACACGCTCGAAGCGGCGATGCTCTATTTGCTCGAAGCCAAGATCGCGATGTTTGAATTGGTCATCGGCGAAATTGACATGATCCTGGGCAACCTCGATCAAGAACAGGAATTTGAAGACGTCGTGACCGATTTGTGGGTGCAGTCGCGCGACCCGTCCGAATTTCGCTCTGAACTGGATCGGCTCGGCGACCGCTTGCTGGCGGCGAAACAAGCGTATCTCGAACAGCGCGCGTACGAAGACAAATTGTTTGGGGAACGTTTTGTGCCCGAGTAGTGCGATAGTGAGATAGTGAGATAGTGCAATAGTGCGAGATAGGGTGAGGGAGTGAGGGAGTGAGGGAGCGATGGAGTGAGGGAGTGAGGGAGCGATGGAGTGAGGGAGTGAGGGAGTGAGGGAGCGATGGAGTGATGGAGTGATGGAGTGATTCTCTCAATCTCTCGCTCTCTCGCTCTCAATCTCTCTCGCTCTCTCGATCTCTATCTCTCTCGCTCTCTCGCTCACTATCTCTCTCGCTCTCTCGCTCTCAATCTCTCTCGCTCTCAATCTCTCTCGCTCTCTCGCTCTCTATCTCTCTCGCTCTCTCGCTCTCAATCTCTCTCGCTCTCTCGCTCTCTATCTCTCTCGCTCTCTCGCTCTCTATCTCTCTATCTCTCTCGCTCTCTATCACGTTTCACGATGGACCCTCTCGAAGAATTTCTAGTCGAATACGTGGACACGGCCGGTGGGATTGCTGAAGCGATCGAGCCGCAAGTCTACGACGTGCTGCTGCCCGATGCGGACAAGCCGCTGCGCGCGACGTTCGACCCCGAAGCGCTGCCGGAACACCCGAACGCGCAGCTGCTCACCTTTGGCAGCGCGCTGCTCGACGAACTCTTGGCGCGGGCGCAGACCGGCGGACGGATTGGCGTTGCGTTTCTCGACGACGTGCACCTCGCACCCCACGCGTTCGAGACGCGCGTGCGTCACGAGATCAGCTTGCCGCAGGGTGTTTCGCTGCAATTACAAACCACGCGCCCCTTGTACGTGACCCACACGCTCTTTTGGTTCGAGACGACCTATACCAGCGACGAAAAGGAGCAGGTGTTGTATCCGTTGGGTATCGAGCGCTATTACGGGCGCGCGGTGCGTTATCTCGAACCGTTGTTGGAGAGCGAACGGTTGTCCGAGCTGCGCCGCTGGGCGTTTCCCGACGCGCCGGCGCGCCCGCTCGATCAGGCGTATCTCGCGGCGCGTGAACATGTGGTGCGGACGGTGACGGCGGAAGCCAACCAGCGTTCAGCGCAGCTCAGTTCCCGCCAAACGCAGCAGCGCGAGCGCATGACCAATTATTTCGCCGACCTGCGCGCGGAATTGACCGAACGGCTCAGCAAACTGGAATCGCGCGGCGACGACGCGTCCGAAGAAAGGGAATCCTTGCGCCAGCGGTTGGACGCGCTCGCGCGCGAAGAAACTTTGCGGCTCGACGAATTGCAACGCGCTGCGCGGCTGCGCGTACAAATCGAACTGCTCAATCTGCTGCATGTAAAAATTCCGCGTCTCTTTGTGAATGCGCAGCTGGGCTTTGAGACCAAGCACCTCCCCGTGCCGCTGACCTTGACGTGGGACCCCTTGACCGAAAAGACCGATCCTTTCCCGTGCCCCCACTGCCAACAGCCAACGCTCGAACTGCGCCTGACGCGGCGCGACGAACTGCGTTGTCCGCGGTGCGAAGGTCGCGCCACAGACGCCAAAATCGCGGGGGCTTGACGGATTCAGCTGTGCGCTTGGCATATCGGCGTGACGCTTATATAATCAGCGTCGGCTTGTACTCTTTACCAAAGGATCCTTATGCGCATTTTGATTACGGGCGGGGCAGGGTTTATCGGGTCGCACTTGTGCGATTATTTTTTGGCGCGCGGACACCCTATCGTCGCGATAGACAATTTCATTACAGGCAGTCCCGACAACATCTCGCACTTGCACAACGAACCGCGTTTTGAGTTTATCCAACAGGACGTCACAAAATTTATTGACGTGCCGGGACATTTCGATGCCATCTTGCACTTTGCTTCACCGGCAAGCCCGAAATCGTATTTGGATTTTCCAATTCAAACGATGAAGGTCGGCGCGCTGGGCACGCACAATGCCTTGGGTGTGGCGCTCGCCAAGCGGGCGCGCTTTTTGTTGGCGTCCACCTCCGAAGTGTACGGCGATCCGTTGGTGCACCCCCAAACGGAGGATTATTGGGGCAATGTCAATCCCATCGGACCGCGCGGCGTGTATGACGAAGCGAAACGTTTTGCCGAAGCGCTGACGCTGGCGTATCAACGCGAACACGGTCTGGAAACGCGCATCGTTCGGATCTTTAACAGCATTCTGGCAGACGAAATGGTACTATTGTTCAATTCCGATACAGCCCACCTTACCCCGATCGCAGAATACGCTCGGGAGATCGAGGCAGATCGGATTATTCGCCCCCGTCGCATTCTCGTCCCAACATTCGATCCAAATAGCGGCTGCATTTCACTGCAATCGGCGAGTGCATTGATTAAACATCGTCCTCAGCGCCAAGACGCCTTTTTGATCAAAACTCGCTATGGGCGAGAAATCCGCGTGACCGGCGATCACAGTGTTTTTCGGCGAAGCCAGCAACGTACGCCGGAAGCTATTCCGGTGCGGGATTTGCAGGTGGGGGATTATGTCGCTATTGCCGGTCGCCTGCCGATTATCGAAAAAGACCGCACCCAGCTCAACGTTGGCGAATACTTGATCGAGACCAAATCCGTCGCGGACCTCTGGCAATTTGCGGTCATTGCTCCCGAATTCAAGCCAATGATTGCTCAGCACCGTTCAGTGATCTGCGATATCCTTGCCGCGAGTACGCGCTTTGAGGGCAGCCGTAGGAAAGCAAATACCGTACGGTGCGCCTATCACAAATATTTGCGCGGCGGATTTTTGCCGCTTTACGTGTACGCACGTTTGCGGGAGCAAGTAGCGCTGCCCTTACCCGCGGATGCGCGCGTGCGCTTGTATCAAGCAGGTGTACATGTCACATTGCCGAACGAAATCGCGATTACCGATGATCTGCTGTGGTTTTTGGGGCTATTCTTGGCAGAGGGTACCCTGGCTCAGTACCCCGACAAGGGCAGCTATTTCGTTACCCTTAGTTCGCATCAAGCCGCTCTGGATCGTGCTCGCGAGATCCTGTCCCAATCCCTGGGGGTGAAGATCGGCTCTGTAGCCCCCTCTCCCAACCGTGCTCCCTCTATCTACATTCACTCCAAGTTACTCTGCCAAGTGCTTGAAATTCTCGGTATGCACGGGGTATCGGCTGAGAAACGCATTCCGGCGTGGATCTTTCAATTACCTCTGAGCCGCTTCAAGTATTTTCTCGAGGGATATCGCGTAGGGGACGGTACCCACAGCGGAGACAAGATCGGCAAAGAGCTGACCTTTGTTACGGTGAGCAAGGGGCTGGCGCAAGACTTGGTCTATAGTCTGCTACGATTCGGCATCGTCGCTTCTTTGGGACGTTACGAAACATGGATATCCAATCAAGAGGCAAAGAAGCGTTATCCATTCTACAACATCAATGTTGCACAAGTATCCAATTTTGACATTCTGACTTGGGACGTCGGTGTATCTCAAAGTCTGAACGCGACCCGATTCGGCGATCTAGTATGGGCACAAATCAAAGCCATTGAACCGATCGAGCCGACGGAATATGTATATGACTTTTCTGTGCCCGGTCATGAAAACTTTGTCGCCGGGACCGGCATTTTTGCGCACAACACGTACGGTCCGCGCAACGCATTGGACGACGGGCGCGTGGTGCCAAATTTCGTGGGGCAAGCGCTGCGCGGCGAACCGCTCACCGTGCACGGCGACGGTATGCAGACGCGTTCGTTTTGTTATGTCAGCGATTTGGTCGAAGGCATTGCGCGCTTGCTCATGTCGGATGAGAAAATGCCGGTCAACATCGGCAATCCGAACGAAATGACGATCAAGACCTTTGCGGAACGCATCAACGCGCTCACCGACAATAAAGCGGGCATCGTTTTCACCCGGCGTCCCGTAGACGATCCCTCCCGCCGCAATCCCGACATTTCCAAAGCGCGGCGCTTGTTCGGTTGGGAACCGCAAGTATCGCTGGACGACGGATTGCGAGAGACGATTGCCTACTTTCGGAAAAAGATTTGAACCACGTCAACAAAGAAAAATGCGCTCCGAAAGAGCGCATTTTTTTCGTCAATCCATTTTGCCCGTGCTGGTACTAGATCATTCCACGCGCGCGGCGTTGTTCGTGCTCGCCGCGTTGATTCTCGGCGCGCTGCTCCTGGCGTTCGTTTCACTCACCAACGCAATCTTGTTTAGCGCAGCGTTGATCCTTGCCGCGGCGCTGTTGTTGTATCCTGAAAGCGCGGTCTATCTGTTGGTGTTTGCCGTGCCGTTCGGTTCCCTACTGCCACTGCCGGTAGGGAATGCAAATGTGACGGCGGCGGATGTTTTGCTGTTGGGTTCATGGCTGTTGTACCTCGCGCGCGGTGTGGCGCGACGCGAGCTAGCGCTGCGCACGCCGCCGCTCGTTTTGCCATTTGTAATTTTTATTCTCGCCGCCGCCGTATCCATCACCGTCGCGCGCGAATTGACCGACAGCTTGAGCGAATGGTTCAAGTGGATTGAAATGCTCGCGGCGTATTGGCTCGTCGCAAATTTTTTGGATGAAAGGCGCGGCGCGCGTTTGCTGGCAGTCATGTTCGTCGCGGGCTTGAGTGAGGCATTGCTCGGCGCGTATCAGTATTATTTTCGCGTCGGACCAGAAGGATTTCTGTTGTTTGGCGGGGCGAACTTGCGCGCCTTTGGCACCTTTGAACAGCCAAATCCGTATGCCGGATATCTTGGTCTCGTTATCCCATTGGCTTTTGGCGCGGCATTGGGTATCCTGAGGATGGGGCTTGGTAGGGAACGCTCGCCGCAGCGTTCCGATGATGGCGAAAACGCGATGGCAAATCGTGTACGGAACGAAACGGCGTTCGTTCCATCCACGGCGGGCAGGAACGCGACGGCGGGCGGGAACGCTACGGCGTTCGTTCCGTACTGGCTTTTGGCGAGCGGGTCGGTTGCGGCGATGCTCGCGGCATTGTTTTTTTCGTATTCGCGCGGCGCGTGGATCGGCGTGGCGGCGGCGTTGGGCGTGACCGCATTGTTTACGCTCGTGCGTTCCAAACGCGCGGCGGCGGTGGGACTCGTATTATTGTTGGGCGCGTTGATCGTGCTGGGATGGGGACAAATCAATGCCGTGCCCGACGTGATCGTGCAGCGTTTTGCAACGGTCGGCGATTATTTTAGTTTTGAAGACGTGCGCGGCGTGCGCGCGAATGACGAGAATTTCGCGCTGGTGGAACGACGCGCGCACTGGCAAGCGGCGCTGGGAATGTTCGAGGATGCGCCGTGGCTCGGCGTGGGTTTTGGAAATTACGCGGCGGCATACCCAAAATATGCCTTGCCGAAATGGGACGACCCGCTCGGGCACGCGCACAATTACTATTTGAACGTGTTGGCCGAAACCGGCATTTTGGGATTTGGCGCGTTTGTGATTTTATGGGGCGCGATCTTTTGGAACGCGTGGCGCGGGCTGCGCGCCGCGCGCGGGTGGACCATTGGCGTGGCGGCAGGCATTTGCGGTATGCTCGTCGCTTTGTCAATTCATAATTTTTTTGATAATCTCTTTGTCCACGCGCTATACATTCAAGTGGGATTGAGCTTGGGGCTTGGCACAGTACTGCCGGGCGCGGACGAGCGGGCGGAATGATGCACGTACTCTATGGAGGTTTCAGAAAAGTGACCGCTTTTTTTGATCGTGTGAATGCTCTCGCACCGCAGCGTGTGCGGGAAGCGCATCCCGAAGTCAAGCGCTTTATCAAATTTGCGATTGTCGGCGGCATCGGCGCGGTGCTCGACGTCGCCGTGTTGAACTTTATGATTTTGGTGGTTGGCTTGCCCAAGGGCTATGCCAATCTCATCTCGGTCCTGTGCGCGATCATTTCCAATTTTACGTGGAACCGCTTGTGGACGTTTCCCGAATCGCGCGAACATGCAGTGCATTCCCAATTTGGAAAATTTGCGCTCGTGAATCTCATCGGGCTGGGCATCAATCAAGCGGTCTTTTTATTGACGGATCATTTTGTTTTTCTGCCGCTCCTGCCGCGTCACGAGACGCTGGCATACAATCTCGCCAAGCTGTGCGCGATTGGCGTCGTATTGTTTTGGAATTTTGGCATGAACCGCATCTGGACCTATCGGCACGTCGAGTTTGGCGCAGAGCACAAACATGCCTTGCTCGAAGACGAAATTCCACCACTATGACGCGCCCAATCCACGAAGGATTTCTTGATGTCCTTGGTGTCCTTGGTGGATCACTCGGTTGACGAACGCACGCGTTTTCGCTCTGCACTTTTTAGCGGGTTTTTGAAAACATGCCACACACGTCCAAACATGTGTGGCATGTTTTCGGGTTTAGGGACATGAGAAATTTTTGATGAGGCCGTTACAGAAAGCAACGCGGCTGTCGCGCGGCGCGGCGCGGCGACAAAACCTGGAACCGCGCCGCTTGCTCGCTCAGTGGATGCCGTTGGGCAATGATGTCCAGGCGCAAAACATTCGCCGCGTTTTGATTGACGGCATTGGCGTCGGTATCGCTTCGGCTGCCGCGCCGTACCTCCCCGTCTTGCTCACGCGTTTGGGCGCGGACAATTTTGCGGTTGGGTTGCTGACTTCGATTTCCGATCAATTTTCAAATTGTCTTGATCGTGCTCTCGATGGGCGGACTGTTGAGTCTCGCGTTTTCGAGCCGCATCGAACTGCCGCCGCAAAATCCGCATCCGCGCGCGCCGATGGGTACGCTGGGCGCGCGTTGGCGCGGGTGGATGGAGTTGATGCACACACATCGAAAATTTGTCAGGACCGTTGGCAGTCAATTCATTTATCGTTTTGGTTTAGCGTTCGCCATCCCGCTGTTCCCGTTGTACTATGTGCGCGTTCTGAATGCGAGCGACCAAGCCATTGGATTCATCGCGACCGTGAATGGCGGGGTCTTGCTCGTGGCGTATTTTTTGTGGGCGCGCGTGACGAAAAAACGGGGCGTGCGTTTCGCGCTGCTCGTGACGACGTTGACGATTGCGTTTTATCCGCTGGTCTTGGCGTTCACCCGAGAAATCCCATTCGTGATCGTGTTGGCGGGCGTGGCGGGCATTTTTGCCGCAGGGATTGATTTGGTCTTGTTCGATATGGTCGTAGCAAGTTATCCGCAAGAGCGCGCGGCGACGTTCGTCGGAGTTCAACAAACGACGGTGTATATCGCCACGTTTATCGCGCCGCTCGTCGCCACGACCCTCGCCACCAACATCGGGATTCCCGCCGCGCTCATCGTTGCGGGGCTGATACGCTTGGCGGGCTTTGGCATGTTTGTCCTGTTCGGACGCGCATGAAATCCGCCGCTGCCAAAGTGTGAGTTCAACGTCATTCAATCTTGCGGAACGCGCAGCAAATCTAAATTCTCACAAAATGCTCACGTGTGGTAAAGTTGTATCGCCAATGCCGCTACAAGTTCAAGAATGGAATAGCCCCATGCCAGCCGAAGATTATGCCGGCGTTTGGACCAGCATCTATGCGACGATTCGCGCGTTTTGGGCGCTGACGGAGCCGCGCATTCATGCCGCCGCGCAAATGTTGGAAGCGCCGATGGAGTTGTACTATTGCGCCGAACTGGGCTTGGATGTTTTTTCGGTTCACAATTTTCAAGAACGCGACCCGTATTCCAATCCCGCGCAGTATCCGGCGCTGTTTGCGAAATTGACGCAAGGCGAATGGATCCTTCCGCAGAGCCAAGGAGAATATCGCGTGACCGAAAGCGCGCGCACTGCCGCGCGCAGCGTCATTCGCGCGGGCGATGATTTTTTGGAAAGCGTCGAGGTGCTGTCCGTGCGCGATTTGCAGCGGATGAATGAACTGCTCCAACGTTTGGTCAAGCAAATTCAAGCTGCGCCCGAGCCGCCGCCGAAATGGGCGATTCTGAAACGGTTTCGCGTCGCCGACGAAGCGAGTCCTCTGCTGGCGCAAATTCGCGAAGCATTGATGGATCTGTTTGCGTATCGCGATGATTCGCACCGCGCGGCGTGGCGCACGTTTCCGGTGGACGGGTTGAGCTGGAACACGTTCGGTATGTTGTGGGATAACACGGCGGACACTCCGGCGGACATGGCGCGTCAAGCCGCGTTTCGCGGCTATACCGCCGAAGATTACCGGCGCGCCCTCGATACTTTGACAGCGCGGGGTTGGGTCACGCGCTCCGATGCGCCCGATACCTTTGTCATCACACCGATCGGGAAAAAATTACGCGATGTGGTGGAACAATTGACCGACGCATATTTTTACATCCCATGGGCGAGTCTGTCGCGTGACGACCTCGTCGAACTGCTGCAAGGATTGCGCCAGCTGCGCGAACGGCTGGAAGCGGTTGTCTTGGCAGCACATTGAAAAGTGAGCGGTTGAAACTATTTTGTTTTACACATACTGGGATTAGAATGAACCCATGAACAAATCACAAAACACGCTCCAGCTGATTCAAAACTGGTGGAATTCCATGTCCCCTGTCAGAGGAAACAATGGACTGCCAGCAAAAGGAACTGTCGCAGGCGCATTGGTCGTACTCGATAGACTCAAGTCAGAATACGATCTTGATCTCAACCATCATCGCGCCAAGGGACAATCGCAGATTGAGGGCGCCGGAAGAGCCCGCACGCAAAAGATACTTGCTCAATTTGGAGAGATGCGCATATTTCTGGCAGAAGGGGGGCGAACCAATCCATTAGTGTCAACTTAAGGCAATTTCAAACCAGCCGGTGACGGACATAGCTCATTTGGACACAAAAGGGTCTTCCAGGTATAAAGGATGGTGCTGCCCAATCCATTGTCTGGAGAGACCCACCATGAGTATACCTGCGGCT
>JACQWQ010000068.1:3972-26853 GCA_016209205.1 Chloroflexota bacterium | reverse complement strand
GCTCAAGGAATTGTGCGCGTGTATGCCGAGTTCGACGCCCACAAGGGTTGCATGACCCGCGCTGCAAATACACGCTCAAGGAATTGTGCGCGTGTATGCCGAGTTCGACGCCCACAAGGGTTGCATGACCCGCGCTGCAAATACACGCTCAAGGAATTGTGCGCGTGTATGCCGAGTTCGACGCCCACAAGGGGCTAGACTACCGTAAACGGAATAGGCATTCGCTCTAGACCTTGCGCCCGGTGCCTTGTACATGGTAGGCAAAGCTGAGGACATCGCATGAACACGCGCAGATTTCACCCCCGCATCTTACGCTTTGTGTTGCTCGCGTTTTTCTGGCTCACGTTCGGTTGTGGGACGTGGACGATCGGCGCGCAGATCATTCGCACGTCAAGCGCCGAGACGCAGGTGGGCTTTTACCTGCAAATCGAACTGGCGCGTGAAGTTTGGGACGCGCTGGAGGGAACGAATCCGTTCAACTCAAAGGAAATTACCGACCCGTGGGCACAGCAGGGCTGGGTTGTGACCGAGAGTGAGGGCGGACGCGTCCTGACGTTCACAAAGAGCGCAACGCCGCTCGAGCAGCTGCCCGCGCAGAGATGGACGCTGGAGAAAAGCGGAGGCGTAACGCGCGCCAAACTCGCCGTACTAGCGCCAGATGCATCCAATCCCGATAACACGCTGCTGCGCGATATAGAAATCATTGTGGACGAATCGGGTGCTGCGCCGCGCTACGAGTACACCGCGAGGGTTGAGGTTCCGCCGCCGGAGAATTCATCCGGCTCGAGCGGCGATTTCGCGACGGATTTGGCTGCCGCGTTTGCCGAACTCGGCTCGACCAGCACGGACGATCCCCAAATCAAGCGACTCGAAGAGGCAATTCGCCGCGTGGGTCCGCCCAAACTCATTATTTCTGCCACGCTGCCCGGGCAAATTTCGAGCGCGACGTTGAACGGCGCGCCGAATGGCACGATTGAACAAAACACAGTACGCTGGCAGGCGCCGCTCGACCGCGCAGGGACATACACCGTTCATGCTGTGTCGTCACTCGCCGCCGCGCCAGCGGCAACGGTCGCTTTACCAACTTCCCCACCCGCCGCGCCGCAGGTCTCGGACGACTTTACTCGTCCCGATGCCGGACCCTGCCAGCTCGGTCTGTCAAACAACACACTGGGCGGCGACCGTCAACTTTTTTACTTGCCCATTTTTCCCAGCGGCGGAACCGATCCGACGAATCCCATCGGCGCGAATCTCGTTTCCGGCGCGCTGCAAAACAACGGTCTCGATTACGGCGGCGTGCAATTCGCGCTGACCGATGCGTGCGCTCAACCAATCGGCATGGTGCGCGGGGCAGACATGGGACAGGATTTGAACCTCCGCGCAGACCTGCTCACGCCGACAGACGCGGCGGGACACGTTTCGCAAGCGGGACCGTACGTGCGAAATCGCGCGGCAGCAATGGGCGACGGGATCATTGGCGGCGAAGCGGCGGGCTATTGGGTGCAGCTCGAAAGCACCGGCGAAGTCAAACTCAAACGCGTCAACCCAAGCGGGGTGATTGCGACCAGCTGCAAGCCCGCATCCTTTGACACGACAGTGTTTCACACGCTCGAAATCGCGGCGGGTGGAAACCAACTTCAGGTCGCGCTCGACGGCAAACTGCTGACGTTCACGCAGAACAATGAACTCGTGATCGCGCTTCTCATTCCGCCGACCGCCGGATCAAACGACGGCACAGCGGGCATTGCGTTCGGCGCGGAAGCGAATCGCGGGCAGATTGGTGGGCAGCGCGCCGATAATCTCGCCGTCACCGCGTATCGTTCGCTCGATGGGCTGCCCGTCCAAAATAATTGCGTGAGCGCGCCCGGTGTAGTCGCGACGCCGACAACTGACAGTGGCGCGCCGACAATCACTCCCCGCGCAACGCAAGTCGCCATCGCGCCGACACAAGCCGCGCCGTCCACAGCCAGGACCGGCGATTGCAACAGCGACGGCAAGCTTACGGAACTCGACGCGCTGTGCGCGCTGCAAATGTCAATGTATCTCGTCGAATTAAATCTGGTGATGGACGTGGACGGCAACGGACAAGTGGATTCACGCGACGCGGTGATTATCTTGCAACGCGCGGTGGGAAAGTGAGGGCACACATGAAAACATTTTTGCTGCGCTGGCTGATTGCACTGACCCTGCTCACACTCTTGCCGCCGAATCTCATCGCGGCGCAAACCGCGAACCCGTGGGACACGCCACAAGGGCAAGCATGTTTCGAGAAATGGATTTCCGAGTCCATGGCGAAACTGAACGCCTACAATGGCAGCCCGGATTTCAACGGGCGCAAACCGTGGAGCATCAACAAGTACGGCGTGTTGGAAGGACGACCGGGCGTCGGGCCCACTTCGGTCGGCGCGCCCGACAATTTTCCCCAGTACAACAACAACAAGTATTGGTGGATGTGGGACGCCTGGATTCCCGCGTTCGGCGACGGCACGTGGCGCTATCCCGAGTGGAACGGCGCGGGCATCGAGTCCATTCGCACGTATGTCCTGCGCTGTGTGGGTAACAGCGGCTCAGGTTCCACCAATCCCCCGAGCGTGCCATCTTCAGCGTGTGATTGGACCGGTACATGGAATCGCAATGGTGAGATTTTTGCCTGGACTCAAAATGGAGCGCAGGTCACCGGAAAAGGTATATCCGACCTCACCTGGACTCTTTCAGGAACCGTGACAGGAAATGTCTTGACAGGCAAGTGGGCAAATAGCCAGAATAGTGGAACGGTGCGGATTGTCATGGCCGCCGACTGCAACTCCTTTTCGTCCTCCTGGGGTCTGGGCGATGACTTTACGACTTTTACGGGGAATGGCGTGCGGGGCGCGGCGGGCGGAGGCGGCAGCACGGCTCAAGGCGCAGGACTCACTGTTCCCGGGATTGACAACGACGCCGCAAACACGCTGTGGAATTGCGAAACAAACGACGCGCCGTTTGGCGATGAAAATTACGACAAGTCGCGCTGCTTTACGTTTCGCTACACCGTTCCCTCTGGCGGAATTCAATCCGCAGTGCTGCATCTCGCGATCAACCCGCTTGAACCCTCCAGCGACGCGCTTGTCTTTGCCGTGCCGACGATGCACTCGAACTGCACGTGGACGAACGATGTTCCGTGCGTCGCGTGGGGCGAGCCAATTCCCAGTGGCGTGACCACGCTCGACCGCAATCTCACTAACTTTATTCCTGCCGATGCCCAATCCCAAATTTTGGGCGAACTCAACAAAGGCGTACTGCACGTGATGCTGCAAGATGACACGGCGGTATATTGTGCGCAGCTCGTGATTAACGGCGGAGACGGCACGCCCCTTTGCACCAAAGAGAACCCGAATCCGAGTGGGAGCGGCGCGCCGACCGGAAAATTTATCTTGAGAACCACCAAAGATGTTTATGCGGCGAACGAAAACATCCTGGTAGATTTCTCCGGTCTCGACACGAACAAGGGAAATTGGATCACCATCGCGCAAGCATCGGCAAAACCCGAAAACTATGGGCAGTGGCAATGGACGGATGGCAAACCCAGCGGCACGCTAACATTCTCCCCTCACGCGGCGGACAATTATGAAGCGCGGTTGTTCCTCAATTGGCCCACCGGCGGTTATACCGTCGCGGCGCGCTATCCTTTTCGCGTCGAGGGCGCGGGAAGCGCCAGAATGACCATCGAAGCGCCGCGTCGCCTTGCCCTGCCGAACGACCTTTTGCTAATTCCCGTCACGCTGCGCAATGCCGCCAATGTCGCCAATCTCAACTTTGAGGTGCAGTACGACGCGAACGTGATTCGTCCCGAAGGCAATTTGCTCAAGGGCAACTTGCTCGACAACGCGCTCTTTTCCGGCAACCCCGCGCAAGCGGGCGTCATTCGCAACGGGTTCGCGCAGACGAGCGGTTTATCCGGTACCGGTACCGTCGTCAACATTCCGTTTCGCATTGTCGGCAAACCCGGCGACAAATCGCCGCTCAATCTGAACGTCACGACGATTAACGATCCGGGCGGCGGCGCGCTGACCATCGAACGCATCCCCGGCGAAATCTTGATCACCAATTCGGATGGTACCATACCTACGGGGTCTGGCGGCGGAGGCGCTGGTGGGGGTGGTGGTGGAGGTGGCGGCGGTGGTGGCGGAATTCCGCGGGGCGACTGCGACGGCGATTTGCGCGTCAGTGAATTGGACGCACTGTGCGCGTTGGAAATGTCGGTGCAGCTGCGCGCCGTCCAACTCATCATGGACATGGACAACAGCGGTGATGTGACTTCACGCGATGCGGTAATTATTCTGCAGCGCGCGGTGGGGCAGTAGGGAACGTTCGCCGTAACGTTCCGTCAAACGTCAGTGGTAGTATAGCGCCTTGTGCGCGTAAAAGTGGGTGGGACAGGAGGTCGCCGATGTTGCCAAGACACAATTTCGTTGTGGTTTTCGTTCTGCTTGCCGCGCTGCTCTGGCTCGCCATTCCCATCGTCCGCGCCGCGACGGTTACGGTCAGCGCGCCAACTGTCGAAGCGCAGGCAGACGGCGCGGTGGACGTGCCGATTCAACTCGCCGGCGCGCAGGGCTTGGGCGCGCTTCATATAGAGTTGGTCTATGACCCGCGCGTTTTGACTCCCGAGACTGTGACGCGCGGCGCGCTGGCGGGAATGAACGCGCTCGTCGAATCCAATACCAAGCAAGCGGGGCGAGTGGTCATTGGCGTCGTGTCGCTCGATGGCATCAGCGGAGATGGCGCAGTGGCGACCGTGCGCTTTCGAGTCGTCGGCAACGCGGGACAATCAAGCGCGTTGACTTTTGAAAACAATCAAGCGTGGGAACGCGCATCGCACGCGGAGGTTTTGGTCAATTCCCAACCCGGCCAAGTGACGATTGCCGCAGGACTTCCTTCGTGGCTCGTGCCCGCGCTGATTGGACTGGGCGTGCTGCTTGTGTCTCTATTGGTTCTGATTTTTTTCGTGCGCCGCCGAAAGCCCGCGCCGCAGCCCGCGTATGCGCAGCCGATTTACGCGCCGCCGCAAACATACACGCCTCCGCCCGCACCCGCCGCGCCGCCCAGCACGTTCCCGAGTCGTTCTGCGCCGCCGCCGCCGATGCAATTGCCGGAAAGCAAAATGCCCGCGCCCCCCAATGCTGCCGCGTTCCAACGCGCCGAAGATGAATACTTTGAACTCAAAGGGCAAATGGCGACGGGGCGCATTACACATGAGCAGTTTGAAGCGCAGTTACGCGAATTGATGGTGCAGGACGCGCAAGGACGTTATTGGATGCTCGGCGCAGATACAGGGAAATGGTACGTGCACGATGGGACACAGTGGATTGAGCGCGAACCGGACTGACCCTCTGTAATTCCGAACGCGTTGTATAATTTGCGATGTCGGCAAAAGCGGCGTCGCAAATTTTTTTGTGACGGGTGGGTAATGCGCCGACGGAAATTCGCTGCTGGATGGAAAGTAGCTTGGAAATAGTTTGCGTACCCATACCAAGCGAGCGCGCGGCTATTGCAAAAAAGATAGAGAATCGTTATCATTCTAACCGTCTTGATGTAAGCATTGCGTAATTTGCCTATTTGGAGGCGACGATGGGCGCGAAAAATTTTTTGAATTTCGATGTCCTGATAGAACGCACAGAATCGGGATTTCGTGTACGTGTCTTTGCTCCGCCCTTGGGAGAAGCCGGTCCCCACACATTTGTTTCCCCTTTATCGTCCAAAGAACTTGCTACACTTTATTCAAGATTCGGCAGGGCAACATCCGAACCTGCGCGTGAGGCACACAGCGCACCTGATCTGGCGGGCGATTTCGGCAGACGATTGTTTGACGCCGTGTTCGCGGATGAAATCAAAAGTTTGTACCGCAGCAGCACACAAATCGCGGCGAATCAAAGCGCAGGTCTGCGGATCCGTTTACGCTTGAAGGATGTTCCCGAATTGGCTGACGCGCCGTGGGAACTGTTGCACGACGGACAAGATTTTCTCGCACTGTCTTCGCAGCGCGCGCTCGTGCGTTATTTGGAACTGCCGCAAGCCATCAAGCCCCTCGCGGTTTCTCCCCCTCTGCGCGCGCTCGTGATTCTTGCCAACCCGCGCGATTATGAGGCATTAGATGTGACGCGTGAATGGCAGCAGTTGAATGACGCGCTTGCCGATGTCGTAAGCACGGGACTATTTGAAATGGAATGGTTGGAGCGTCCCACGCTTGCCGGTTTGCAAAATCAATTACGGAAAAACGAATATCACATTTTGCATTTCAGCGGACACGGCGAATTTGACGCGTCGGCGGCTGCGGATGCGCAAGGCGCGCTCGTGTTTCAAGATGAAAGCGGCAGGGGACAACGCGTCAGTGCGATTGAATTCGCGCGTCTCGTACGTGATTACACGCCTTTGCGGCTCGTCGTCTTGAATGCCTGCGAAGGCGCGCGGGCGTCCACGCGCAACGCGTTCGCCGGGGTGGCGCAAACGTTAATGCAAAATAGTGTGCCTGCCGTAATCGCGATGCAATTTCCTTTCACGGACCAAGCCGCGCAAGTTTTCGCGAATACGTTGTATGGCGCGCTCGCCGACGGGTTTCCGATAGACGCCGCTTTGGGCGAGACGCGCAAAGCATTGGCGACGCAAGCGTTCGGTTTGGAATGGGCGACGCCGGTCCTGTTCACGCGCGCCGCCGATGGAAATTTGTTTGACCTTGCCGTGTTGGACGACGTAAAACGGCGCGGGCTGAAACGCGCGGCGCTCACACGCGTCGCGATAAATTTCATGGACCAGGAAAATTTTGCGAGGGCAATTGAATATGCAAACAGGTTACTTGAAATGGATACGAATGATGTGGCGGCACGCAGGCTGCGCGAACGAATTCAGCGCAAACGCGATTTGGCACAGTTTTATGAACAGGGAAAGCAATATGTAGAGCAAGGACGTTGGCAGGAAGCGTTAGATTCATTTAAACAGGTGCAGTGGCGTCAAGTCAATTATCGTGATGTGGCATCGTTAATGACGAATGTAATCCGCGCACTGGAAACGCGGCAGAGTTCTCAACTTCCGCCTCATATAGATGAAAACGAAAGTCATTACAAAAACATTGTGCGTGAATTGCTGCGCGGAAAAATTGTGCCGTTTTTTGGACAAGGGGTGAATTGGTATGGACGCTCGCCGAATGAATCATGGCAAAACGCGCATACAGTGCCGAGCGGAGAAGAATTGGCGCGCCATCTCGCGCAAAATTTTGATTACGATGAAACGGACGCCTTAGATTTGATTCGCGTTTCGCAATATATTGCGGTAACGCGCAACATGACAGAATTGTACGACGAGTTACGAAACATTTTTAGCGTTGAATACAAACCCGCTCCAATGCATCGCTTTTGGGCGGAGCTGCCTGCACAATTACGCGCGCACGGTCCGCTTGAATTTTATCCCATCGTGATTTCTGCCAATTACGATAAGCTCTTGGAGAAAGCATTTGACGATGAGGATGAAGCGTATGATTCTCTTACATATCTAGCAGAAGGCGAGGATCGAGGGAAATTTTTGCATCGCACGTATGAAGGCATTGAGCATTTGGTTGAAGACGCCAGCGGGTATCGCAAGATGCGGCTCGATGAACGCACAACAATTGTGCGCGTGCATGGCGCGGTCTCGCTCGCCAATCCCGCACATGAAAGTTTTGTCATTACCGAAGATCATTACCTTGACCTTTTTCAAACTGACGTTGCCAGTCTGCTGCCGCGCACAGTGATGGCGCGCCTTAAAGAATCGTATTTGGTGTTTATGGGCTGCAATCTCCGAAACTGGAATTTGCGCGGGCTATTGTATCGGCTTGCCAAAACCAAATATCGTCCGTGGTTGGTTCAGCCGCAAATACGCGCTGTGGATAAAGAATATTGGCGCGCGCTCGATGTGCATGTAATGGATTTGGCGCTCGAAACTTTTTTGCTTAATGTAAGCACGCGCCTGCAGAATCCAGCGGAGGGGGGCGCGCAATGACAGATATGCTTTCTCCTGCAGTACACTCGCCTTTGGAATCGCCGTACAAGGGTTTGATGCCCTACACCGCTGAGGACACCGCTTTTTTCTTTGGACGAGAAGATGATACGGAAATCATCACTGCGAATCTGATTGCGGAACGATTGACGTTGTTATACGGACCGAGCGGGGTCGGCAAAAGTTCCGTGCTTCAAGCGGGCGTTGTGCACAAATTACAAGCGCGCGCGCGGCGAGAGATAGAAGGAGGAAACACCCCTGAATATGTCGTTATCTATTTCAACAATTGGCGCAACGAAGCAATTCCCGCCTTGTTGAAGTGCACCGCCGAGGCACTTGTCCCATTTGCCACAATCCCCTTGACCCCACCGACTACACTGATTGAAACCTTACGCGCGTGGAGTGAACAGACGGGCGCAGAATTACTCTTCATTCTGGACCAATTCGAAGAGTATTTTCTATATCACCAGAACGAAGAAGGCGATGACACATTCACGTCGGAATTTCCACGTGCGCTCAGACAAACCGATTTGCGCGTAGATTTTCTGCTTTCGTTTCGCGAAGATTCCCTCGCCAAACTGGATTTTTTCAAAGGGCGCATTCCCAACCTTTTCAAAAATTATCTCCGCATCAAACATCTCGATCGGGACGCTGCGCGCGACGCGATTATCAAACCGCTTGAAAGTTACAACACATTGCATCCCGACACACCGCCTAAAACAATTGAACCCGCACTGGTCGAAACTGTACTGAATCAAGTCCAAGTGGGACTTGTTGTCTTGGGCGAAGCAGGACGCGGCGAAGTAGTTCAAGAAAGCACCAACATAGAAATCGAAACACCCTATTTGCAATTGGTGTTGACCCGTTTGTGGGAACGCGAACGGCTATTTGAATCGCACATGTTACATCTCGCAACGTTTGAGCAGTTGGGTGGCGCAGAAGAAATCGTGCGCGCACATTTGCAACATGCGATTGATGATTTATCGCCAGAGCAGCAAGCGATTGCCGCGAGTGTGTTTGATCGTTTGGTCACGCCATCTGGGAGTAAAATCGCGCAAACCGCGCGCGATTTGGCACGCAACGCACACGTTCCTGAAAATGAATTGGATATTGTATTGAAACGTTTGGCGAGTGAACAGAATCGTATTCTGCGAACGATCGCGCCCGCGCCCGATCAGCCCGATGTGCCGCGTTATGAAATTTTCCACGATATTTTGTCGGGCGCGATTTTGGAATGGCGTGCGCGCTATTCACAAGAGCAGGAACGCTTGCGAACTCTACAAATGGAACGCAAGCGTCGTGTTCGTCTGGGGTTGGCTCTTTTGAGCGCCCTGATCCTCACCGCCGTCTTTGCGGGACTCGCGCTTTTTGCATTTCAAGCAAGCCAAGAAGCACAGACCCTACGGCAAAAATCAGCAACAGATGCGGCTAATTACCAAAGATCTTCGGCGGCGTACAGCACACTGGCTGCTGACCGACTGAGAGGTTCGCCCACCGCGAACGCAACCACCACTCCAAAAGTTGTTGCTTTACAGTCAACAACTGTAGTGGCAGAAACCAGTGACGCCACAATGTATCCCTTCCCGACTTTGACTCTCACTCCAACCCCGACTCTGACCGTGACTCCAAGTCTGACACCATCAATCTCATCTCCACCTCCAGTTACCTCAACAATATCACCGATTGATGGAGCTGAGCTACTTTTAGTTCCCGCTGGGGATTTTGGAATGGGTAGCGATAATTATGCTCTTAACGAGAAACCTCCGCATAGGGTCTACTTGGACACGTTTTGGATTGACAAATATCTTGTGACTAACGCTCGCTACAAAATGTGCATAGATCAGGGAGCATGCAAAGAGCATCTTGACAAGAGATCGGAAACACGGGAAGATTATTACGACGACCCGCAATTCGCCAACTACCCTGTCGTACGTGTGTCTTGGAATGATGCCAAGACGTACTGTGAATGGGTTCACCGTCGTCTGCTTACCGAAGCCCAATGGGAAAAGGCCGCGCGCGGCACTGATAGTCGCATCTATCCTTGGGGTAATCTATTCGACCGCAAATTGCTCAATTCCGCCGAGAGTGGTTTTGGAGATACCACACCTGTAGATCAATATCCCGATGGCGAAAGCCCATATCACGCAATGGATATGTTGGGGAATATATTGCAATGGACAACAGACGGGTATGGTCCCTACGACGCCTCTCAACCCGATAATCCAACGGGTCAAGCTTCAAGTCCATTTAAGGTGTTGCGCGGAAGTGCCTTCTATGATGATTACAGCCGCTCACGCACGACGATCCGCAACTACACTCCACCAGATAATTCTGGGGCCAACATTGGCTTTCGATGTGCATCGCCTGCATCGCCCGAAAAATTCATCCGCGATTATTTCGACGCCATCAACAACCGAGAATATGACCGCACTTGGAATATGCTTTCAGACAAATACAAGCGAGAGCGCAATCCAAGCGGCTTTGGAGACTATCGTAGATTTTGGGGAACATTTTCAAGTGTTTCTGTTATAGATACTCAAGTCACGAATCAATCTCCTTCGTCCGCAACTGTAGCGACATCACTCAGCTTGTCTTTCAAGGATGGGACAACACGTACTTACGAGATAATCTACAATCTTATCTTTGATTTAACCTCAGGAATTTGGCTCATTAACACTTCGACCAATGTTTCGCCTTGAGTGGACTGAGTAGAATGCCCGCCGCGCCCAACCGAAACGTCGCACTCACTCAACCGCGTTGCATTGGGATTCACTTGCATCACTCCCGCGCCATGTTCCAGTACAATGAATGGGAGTGACACAGCGGAGCAATTGTCAGCGGATACATAAAGCGGATAAACGGATACGCGACGCGCCCATCCGCTCATCCGCTTTCTCGCGCTGTATTCCAGCGCACATCCGCTGTCCACGCGCATTCCACCACCCGCGGCAGCGCAATCCCCGACGGCGCGGCGAGGTGCAAGGTCGCGCTCGCGCTGAATGGCGTTGCATCGGGATTCACTTCAATCACCACCGCGCCGTTGCGTAGGGCGAGGAAGGGCAGCGATGCGGCGGGTTCGACCACGCCCGAGGTGCCGATGGAAAAAAATACGTCGCACGTTTGCGCCGCGCGAAATGCCGCGTCCAACGCGGACGGCGGCAGCATTTCGCCGAACCACACGACGTCGGGACGCAGATACGCGCCGCAACGCGGACAGCGCGGCGGAATTTGTCCGTCGTCAATCCATCGCGCCACGGGCACGTCTTCGGCGAAACATTTCGCGCGTCGGATGTTGCCGTGCAGTTCGATGATGTTTCGGCTCCCCGCGCGTTCGTGCAAGCCGTCAATGTTTTGCGTAATCAAAGTGAATTGCGCAACGCGTTTTTCCATCTCTGCCAACGCGTAATGTCCTGCGTTCGGCGCGACGTGTTCGACGCGGGCGCGGCGATACGCGTACCATTCCCACACTACTTTCGGATTGCGCGCAAACGCCTCGCGCGTTGCCAATTCTTGCGGATTGAATTTTGACCATAGACCGGTCTGCGCGTCGCGAAACGTCGGCACGCCGCTTTCTGCCGACACGCCCGCGCCGGTCAAAACCGCGATGTGGCGCGCATGACGCAGTGCGTCAATCACGGCGTTTGGAATTTCGATGGGTGCCATAAAGAGGGACCGCGAATCTGCGCGAATCTACGCGAATGTTTATCGGATCATTCGCGTAGATTCGCGGTAGGGCATTTGCAAAGTCGCTTGACACGGCATTGTCATTTCGAACGGCGCGAAGGCGGAGTGAGAAATCCTTCGGATATGCTCAGAGCCTGCCCTGAGGAATCGAAGGGCCAAGTTCTCGCTTGTTCTCGCACGCGGAGATTTCTCGCATCCGCTGCTCAGAACTTGAACGGGGTCTGTCATATCGAATGTTTCGTATTGCGAAACGATGAGATATCTCGCTCCGCTCGATATGACAAGTTCTCCGCCCATACAGCCCCCGCGGGCTGACCATCTCGAAATGACAGCTGTCCCGACTTTGCAAAAGCCGTAGATTCGCGGCTAGATTTATTGCAAAAGCGTGATATAGTTGGATTATCCAAATTATATGCCTGAATCCATTTTAATTGATACGGACCCCGGCATTGACGACGCGATGGCGATTTTGTTTGCGCTCAAATCGCCTGAACTCGAGGTGCTGGCGCTGACGACGGTTTTCGGCAATCACTTTGTCGAGGTCACGACGCGCAATGCCTTGCGCCTGCTGGAACTCGCGGGGCGCGACGATATTCCGGTTGCGCGCGGCGCGAGTTCGCCGCTCGTGCGCGACTATACCGAGCCGCCGACCTTTGTGCACGGACAGGACGGATTGGGGGATGCCGGTCTCACCAGTGAGCCGGAAAGCGAAGCGGCGCATACGCGCGCCGCGCAATTCATTGTCGAAGCGGTCATGTCGCGGCCCGGCGAAATTACGCTCACGCCGATCGGTCCTTTGACCAACATCGCGATGGCGTTGAAATTGGAACCGCGTATCGTCCAAGCCGCGAAACGCGTCGTGTTGATGGGCGGCGCCGCGTTGGCGCCGGGCAATGTTTCGCCGGTCGCCGAGGCAAACATTTTCCACGACCCCGAAGCGGCGGCGAGTGTTTTGAGCGCGGGGTGGGAAGTGGTGATGGTCGGCTTGGATGTGACGACGAAAATTCACATGACCCCCCAATACATTGCCGCCATCGCCGCATCGAAAAGCGCGTATGCCGAATTGGTCGCGCGCGTTGCGCCGCATTATCAGAATTATCATGCGCGCGAATATGGGAATGACGGCACGCTGCATACGCACGATCCTGCCGCGATCGCGTATTTGATTCGTCCCACGCTATTCCAAACGATGCGGCGCCGCGTGCGCGTCTGTACGGATGGATATGCCACGGGACAGATCATCGCAGACCACGTGGGCAAATGGTACAGGGGCGTCGAGACGACGATTTGCGTTCAAGTGGACGCGGCAGGCGTATTGGAATTGTTCCGCGAACGAATTACACGTTGAGTCAGACCACTCTGATTTCAATGGATGTCTGAAGAACATTTTTTTGAAATCAAAGTGGATTCGCGTATGCCGAGTCGTGAACCGTTTGACAAGTTGTTTGGCAAGAAAAAAGTTTTGATCGGGATGGTGCACCTTCGCGCGCTGCCCGGCGCGCCGCAGTATGGCGGCAGCATGAAGGAGGTGATTGAGGCGGCATGGGCGGATGCGACGACATTGGAACAGGGCGGCGTGGACGGCATCATGATTGAAAATTTTTTTGATGTGCCGTTCTGGAAAGACCGCGTGCCGCCGGAAACCGTCGCCGCGATGACGCGTGTCGTCACGACCTTGCGCCAAAAAATTCAGGTCCCGCTCGGCGTCAACGTTTTGCGCAATGACGGCATCAGTGCGTTGGCGATTGCGACGGCATGTGACGCACAATTCGTGCGTATCAACATCGTGGCATGGGCAATGCTCGCCGATCAGGGGATTATTGAAGGGCACGCGGCGGAAATTACGCGCTATCGCAAAATGCTCGGCGCGAATGTTTTGATCTTTACCGATTGTTTGACCAAACACGCCGAGCCATTGGCGCCGCTGCAGATGGAATGGGTCGCGCTGGATACGTGGGAACGCGGCGGCGCGGATGCCCTGGTCGTCAGCGGCAAGGCCACGGGCTATGCCGCCGATTTGGGCGACGTGATTGCCGCGCGCAAAGGCGCGCCCGACGCGCCGCTGTTGATTGGCAGCGGTGTGACGGTGGAAAATGTTTTGGATTTTTTGCCGCTAGTAGATGGAGTGGTGGTCGGCACATCGCTCAAGGCGGAAGGACGCGTCGAGAACGCGGTGGAACTGCCGCGCGTAACCGCAATGGTCGAACGCATGCGCGGGTTCGTTCAAAAGTAACGCGCTGGCCAGAGACCTTTGAGGTTTTGGCGATGAACTCCATCGCAGCAAGCCGCGTGAAATCAGCAGTTCGCGGCGGAATTGTAGGCAATTCCATAAACCATCGAAGGTCTTGCCACAAGTCCAGTTGGAAATGGCTCGAGTCAAAAAAATTTTGGGGACAGGCGACAGGCGTCTGTTCCCAAAATTTTTTGAATGGTTTCGCGTTGTGGCTAAATCACGTCTCGCCCAAAAACGCGCGTACCGCTTGCAAGGCGCAGGCGCGCCCTTCCGGCGTCGTAAAGGTGATGGCGTCACCGTCGAGTTGCAACAATGGGACGTGTGCGGCTTTGAGCATCGCTTGATACGCATCGAAATATCCGCGCAGCCCGTCCAGATATTCCAGCGGAATCTCGCGTTGGTAGCCCCACGCCCGCGCGCGCATGCGTTCATAACAAGCTTGGGGCGACGCCTGAATAAAAATAAACGCGTCGGGTTGAGGATATTCAAGGGCGCGCTCGATCAAATCGCAGAGGATATCGTAAAACGCGTATTCCTCCGGTGTAACCAGCCCTTTTTGAAACATGTGCCGCCCGTACACGTAACGATTCGTCGCCGCGCCTGCGTCAATGAAGTGATGCTTGTGGGCATGGCTGGCTGTTTGTTCGGTAAAGACGCGGACGTAATCGTAAAAATAGCGCACCGCATTGGTGAACGCCCAGCGCGGCGGGTCTTGAAAATACAACGCGAGAAAAGGATTGCGCTCGAAACTTTCGAGCACGGCGATACTGTCCGGGATTTCCTGCGCCAGGAGTTGGGTGAGGGTGCTTTTCCCCGACGCGATATTTCCGACAATGCAGATGTTGCGGAAATCATTTTGGCTCGTCATTGCCAAACAAAACGAAAACTGTCGTTATCGCGCAAGATAGCGACAGTTTTCAAGAGCAAGGATGCGCCGAATTCTAACATATCCCAAAGAGGATTCAAGTCGCACCCCCTGGTGATTACCCACATCTTGTTAAAGCGCAGTTGGACTGCGCGTCGCCCTACGGCAGTATGCAATGCGCTTGCATTGCCACTGCCTCTTAACATTTGTGAGTAATCACCAGCACCCCCTCTTGTTTTGTGTGTGGTGTGTATTGGATATAATCATCTTGGCAATCCCGAAATACAGCCCCCCGCGCATTGCCTCAGGGATTGTCTCTCGCATCCAACCTTCACGCTAGTGTTCCTCAACACGATCTCGCATCGTTCTCTGTTCCACAATTAAATGACTGTGCTGTGCCAGGATGCTGTGGCAGAAAGAGTGACGGAGACGACGAATGTCTCGCGCTTTTCGCATTTCATTTCCGATTTGTACAAGCGACGCCGGTTCCGCTCCCCGGCTTGTCGCACGACATGTAACCTGGGTTATGTGTCGGGCGCGTCTTGTTCTTGGATTCGCAAAGGAAAGGAGAAGTATTCGCGCGCGCATAAATTCGAAAACCTAGTCCCGAACCACTGCTGCGAGCGGCAGCGTGGCAGGCTCCGTGAGGGATTCAAATTCATAAATTCTAACAGGAGGCAAGAGTATGAAAGTGAGCATGAAAGTGAACGGGCAGCTGCGCGAAGCCGATGTCGAACCGCGCTGGCTGCTCGTACATGTCTTGCGCGAAAAGTTTGGCTTGACCGGAACGAACGTGGGCTGCGACACGACCCAATGCGGCGCATGTACCGTCTTGATGAACGATATGGCGGTCAAGTCCTGCAACGTGCTTGCCGTTCAAGCCGACGGCGCGGAAATCATAACCATCGAAGGATTGAAAACGGACGGGCAGTATCATCCGCTGCAGCAAGCGTTTTGGGATGAACATGGCTTGCAGTGCGGATTTTGCACGCCCGGCATGATTATGGCAGCGGTGGATTTGTTGAAACACGAAGCGCAGCCGAACTATGCCCAAATCCGGCACGGGATAGAAGGCAATCTATGCCGCTGCACCGGCTATGAAAATATCGTGCGCGCGATTCGTCAAGCGGCGGACAAGATGTAGTGTCGAGTGCTGAGTAATGAGGACCGAGTGGTTTTTGCGATTGTCACTCAGCACTCATCGCTCATTGCTCATCACTATATATTCGGAGAGAGACCTATGGGCGTACTAGGACAATCTATCAAGCGGCGCGAAGACCCGCGCCTGATTACGGGCGAAGCAAAATATCTGGACGATTTACAAATGGCGGGCATGGCGCACGCGGCAATTTTGCGCTCGCCCTTTGCCCACGCCAAAATCAAAAGCATCAAAACCGAGCGCGCAGCAGCGCTGCCTGGTGTCATTGGTGTTTTCACCGGCAAAGATTTCATGGAATTGAACCCGCTGCCGTGCGCATGGGCGGCGGGCGGCGTGGAAAATCATCTCAACACGCCGCGCTGTTTGGAACCCGACCGCGTGACGCATACCGGCATGGGCGTCGCGGTGGTCGTCGCACAAGATCGCTACACGGCGGAAGATGCGCTCGCGTTGATTGAAGTGGACTGGGAACCGCTGCCGGTCGTGACCAACGCGAAAAAGGCGACCGAAGCGGGCGCGCCGCAGTTGCACGAAAACGCGCCCAAGAATATCGAATGCGAATGGCAGTGCGGCGATGCCGCAGCCACCGATGCCGCACTCAAAAGCGCCGATGTCGTCATCAAACAGCAAATCATCAATCAACGCCTCATTCCCACCGCGATGGAACCGCGCGGCTGTGTCGCGCGCTACGACTCCGCGGCGGATGAATACACCGTGTGGGCGACCGCTCAAGCGCCGCACGTAATGCGCTTGATAACGACCGCGTTCGTGTTCGGCATTCCCGAAACGAAAATGCGTGTGATTTCGCCGCAGGTCGGCGGCGGATTCGGCGCAAAAATTTATTTGTACCCCGAATACGTGCTCGTCATCGCGCTGTCGAAAAAAATCGGGCGCGCGGTGAAATGGATGGAAACGCGGCGCGAAAATTATGTGGCGACGACGCACGGACGCGATCACATTACCGAAGTTGAAATTGGCGCGAAAAAAGACGGCAGCATCACGGGCTTGCGCGTCCATACGTACGCGAACATGGGCGGCATTCTCTCCACGATTGCGCCCGGGATTCCAACGACGCTGTATGGAAGGTTGCTTTCGGGTCCGTACAAAATTCCGCACATTTACTGCCACGTATTGAATGTGTACACCAATACGGGGATGGTGGACGCGTATCGCGGCGCAGGGCGTCCCGAAGCGACGTACGTTTTGGAACGCGCGATGGATTGGGTCGCGGATGCCCTGGGCATGGACCCGGTGCAGGTGCGGCGCAAGAATTTCATTCCGTCGAATGAATTCCCATACACGCCTGCCGACAATATCCTCGCGGGTTTGGCGTACGACAGCGGCGACTATACCAAGACCCTCGACAAAGCGCTCGCGATGTTGGATTACAAAGATTTCCGCGAAGAACAAGCCGCCGCGCGCAAACAAGGCAAATATCTCGGCGTCGGTTTTTCCTCGTACATTGAATTGTGCGGCGTCGCGCCGAGCGCGTGGATCGGCTTGCCGAATCAAGGATGGGGCGCGGGCTTGTGGGAGAGCGCGAACATTCGGATGCACCTCACCGGCAAAGTCGTCGTCACCACCGGTTCGCAATCGCACGGGCAAGGACACGAAACCACGATGGCGCAAATCGTCGCCGATCAATTAGGCATCCCGGTTGACGATGTAATCGTCCAACACAGCGATACATTAGGCACGCCGTTCGGTTATGGTTCGTACGGTTCGCGTTCGGGCGCGGTCGGCGGCATCGCCGTGTATCGCGCGGCGGAACGCATCAAAGAAAAGGCGAAACGGCTCGCGGCGCACATGCTCGAAGCGAACGTCCAAGACCTGATTTACGAAGACGGCAAAGTGATGGTCAAGGGCGTGCCCGCCAAAGCCAAGACGATTCAGGAAATCGCGCTGCAATCGGCGGTCGGGTATTCCTTGCCGCAAGGTATGGAGCCGTTCCTCGACGAAACGTCGTACTATGACCCGCCAAACTGCACATATCCGTTCGGCACGCACATCTGCATCGTCGAAGTGGATGCGCAGACGGGCAAGACCAAAATTTTGCGCTATATCGCCGTTGACGATGTGGGCAATGTCATCAATCCGATGATTGTAGATGGGCAAGTCCACGGCGGCATCGCGCAAGGCGTCGCACAAGCGTTATACGAAGGCGCGGTGTATGACGACAATGGACAGCTCGTGAGCGGTTCGTTGATGGATTATGCCGTTCCGACTGCCGCGATGCTGCCTTCGTACGAAACGGCGCGCACCGTCACGCCTTCGCCGGTGAATCCGCTCGGCGTCAAGGGCGCGGGTGAAACGGGCACCATTGCCTCCACCCCGGCGGTCGTCAATGCCGTGATGGACGCGCTGAAACCGTTCGGCGTCAAACACATTGACATGCCATTGACTCCAGAGAAGGTTTGGCGTGCGATGCACACGAATGGAGGGATGTCCTAATGTACCCTGCACCATTTGAGTACTATGCGCCCAAAAGTGTGGGCGAAGCATTGTCGCTGCTGTCGCAAAACGCCGATGCCAAAATTCTCGCGGGCGGGCACTCGCTCTTGCCGTTGATGAAATTGCGTCTCGCCCAGCCCGCCGCGCTGATTGACATTGGAAAAATCACGGACCTTTACGGCATTAGCGACATGGGAAATACGATCTCTCTCGGCGCGCTGACGACGCATCACGATGTCGAGCATTCGGGCGTGTTGCGCCGCGAATGCCCGCTGCTCCCGGAAGTCGCATCGCACATTGGCGACCGCCAGGTCCGCAATCGCGGCACGCTCGGCGGTTCCCTCGCGCACGCCGACCCCGCGGCGGACTATCCTGCCGCAATGTTGGCGCTCGGCGCGCACATCGAAGTGCAAGGGACCGGCGGAAAACGCTCCATCAGCGCGGACGATCTGTTCACGGGCTTGCTGCAAACGTCGCTCAACGTGAATGAATTGATCGTCAGCGTGCGCGTGCCCAAGACGAACGCGAAAGGGCAGAGCGTCGCCTACGCCAAATTTCCGCATCCGGCGTCGCGCTATGCGATTGCCGGCGTCGCGGTTTGGGTCAAGCTGGAAAACGATCAGGTGAGCGATGTGCGCGTCGGCGTCACGGGCGCGGCGGACCACGCGCAGCGCGCCAAGAAAACCGAAGATGCGCTCAAGGGCAAGGCGCTGAACAACGACGCCATTGCCGCCGCAGCCAAGCTCGCGGCGGACGGTCTGAAAACGCTTGGCGACGTGTATGCGTCAGCGGACTATCGCGCCCATCTGGTGAACACGCTGACCGCGCAAGCGCTCTCCGCCGCGCAAGCGCGGGCGCATGGAATGTGATGTAGCATAGCGCCTTGTGCGCGTCAGATACAAGGGAAATGGGGCAGTCGCGGAGCAATCTGCGGTTGCCTCATTTTCAACCGTCCCCCATTTGGTATTATACTGTCCCCGCAATATGCTCGACCTTCCGCTCTCTGAAATTCCTCTCGTCTTTCTCGACACCGAAACGACCGGCTTGACGCCGCGTTTCGGCGACCGCATGGTGGAAATTGCGTTGGCGCGTTTTCGCGGCGATGCGATGGAGAATTTCTATACGACGCTGATCAATCCCGAGCGCTCCATTTCCCCCGGCGCCGCGCGCGTGCACGGCATCAGCGACCCCGATGTGTTGGACGCGCCGCGTTTCCGCGAAATTGCGAAACAGGTGCGCGCCGAGTTGGAAGGCGTGGTGATCGTCGCGCACAACGCGCCGTTCGACCTCAACTTTGTGTCGAATGAATTTCGCCTCGCCCGTCTCAATGCGCCCGGGAATTTGGCGTTGGATACATTGACACTGCTGCGGCGCTTTTTTCGTTTTCGCTCCAACGCGCTGTCGCGCGTCGCCGATGCTTTGGGCATCGAAAGAGAAACATCGCATCGCGCCCTGGCGGATGTGTTGACGACGCGCGCCGTTTTCCAATACATCCTCGGCGAATTGAAACCACAAACCCTGCGCGAACTGCTCCATTTGCAGGGCGGACCGATTCCATGGGCGGACACCGAGGTGCGCGAAGAAATTCCACTGCCGCCGGAATTGGAAGAAGCGCTGCGCAGTCGCCGCAAGTTGCTTTTGCTGTACGTGGACGAATACGGCAGTAAATCGGAACGGTGGGTCAGCCCGGTAGATGTGCTGATGCGCAAGGAATATGTTTACCTGCGCGCATACTGTCATTTGCGCGCAGCGGAACGGAATTTTCGGCTGGATCGAGTGCTGGAGATGAAAATAGAAAGTGACGGGTGACGGGTGACGGGGTTGCCCCGTCACCCGTCACCCGTCACCCGTCACTGCATGTCTGATCTCGGATTAGTGATTCTCAACTATAACACGCGCGATGTTTTGCGCGAGTGTTTGCGTTCGCTGCAACAGACGCGCGGGGTGGACGTGGAAGTCGTCGTCGTGGACAATGCCTCGTCGGACGGCAGCGCGGAGATGCTGCGCGCCGAATTTCTCGGAAACACGTTTCCGCCGGTTCGTCTGATTGCCAGTGACAAGAACGGCGGTTTCGCGTACGGCAACAATCTCGCGCTGCGCGAATTTTTGGCGCGCCCAAATCCGCCGCGCGCGTTGATGCTGCTCAACAGCGACACGCAAGTTCCGCCCGATGCGCTGCGCGCGATGTTGGATTTTCTCGACGCGCGTCCCGACGCGGGCATCGTCGGTCCGAAACTTGTCTTGCGCGATGGTTCGCTCGATCTCGCGTGCCGCCGCAGTTTTCCTACCCCGCAAGTTTCACTCTATCGCATGATTGGATTATCAAAACTGTTTCCCAAGTCAAAACATTTCGGGCGCTACAATCTCACGTATCTGGACGAGGACGAAACCGCGCAAGTAGATTCGGTCGTCGGCGCGGCAATGTTGCTGCGAACGGACGCATTGCGACAAGCGGGCATTCTGGACGAAGCGTTTTTCATGTACGGCGAAGATTTGGATCTGGCGCTGCGCATCAAACAAAAAGGTTGGAACGCGTATTATTATCCGGGCGCGACGATTTTGCACCATAAACGCGAATCGTCCCGGCGTTCCAAAAAAGCGCAAATCGAGTTTTATCGCGCGATGTATATTTTCTATGAAAAGCATTATCGGGCGACAACGCCGTTTTATTTGGACTGGATCGTGCGGGGCGGCATTGCGGCAAAGGGCGGGCTGGCGCTCGCGCCGGAAATTTTCCGCAAGCGCGAATTGGCGACAGGAGCACAGAGTTAGATGCGGCGACGCGGAGAAGTTTTGTTCGCGATCACGCTGTTCTGGCTGGACGCATTTTTGATCGTCGTCGCGTTCGGCGGGGCATATCGCGTCACCTTTGCGACGAATCCCGGTTTGGGCCCCGTGCCCGATTCGTTGGCGTTTGCGCCAATGATTTTCGCGACGGTGCTTTCGCTGGTCAGCGTCTATTTTTTCTATCGGCTCTATCATCAGCGGCGCGGCGAATCGCGCATTGACGAAATCTACAAACTCATTCCCGCGACTTCGATTGGCGTCATTGTCGCCACGGCGCTAACGACCGTGCTCTATCGCGATTTGGAATACCCGCGCCTGCTGCTCGTATTTGTTTGGCTGTTCACGCTGTGCTTGGTCGCGCTGGGACGTTTGCTGCACGGCGCGCTGCGCTCGGCGGCGTATGCGCATGGGTGGGGCGAATTGCGCGTGTTGATCGTGGGCGCGGGCGAAGCGGGTAATTTGATCTTGGAAAAAATTCGCGCCTCGCCGCGTCTCGGTTATCGCCCGGTCGCGTTCTTGGACGAGGATTTGGTCGGGATGAAGGTGCTGGGCTTGCCCGTCGTCGGTCGGCCCGACGATCTCGGCAAAGTGGTGCGCGCGATGCGCATTGACGAAGTGATTGTCGCGCTGCCCGACGCGCCGCATCAACAAATCTTGTCCATCGTCAGCAAATGTGAAGATGGCAGCGTCAGCATCAAGGTGTTCCCCGACGTGTTTCAGATCATGGCGTCCGAAGTCAACATCGGCGATTTGTCGGGACTGCCGCTGTTGGCAATGCGCGATGTGGCGCTGCGCGGCTGGCGGCTTTCGCTCAAACGCGTTGTGGATTTGGCGCTGAGCGCGCTGTGGTTGATTGCATGGTCGCCGGTATACATGCTGGTCGCACTGTTGGTCAAACTCGATTCACCGGGACCGGCGCTCTTTACGCAGGTGCGCATGGGTCTCGACGCGAAACCGTTTCCGATTTTCAAGTTTCGCTCGATGCGTATGGATGCCGAAAAAGAGGGTCCGGGCTGGACGACCAAGGATGACCCGCGCGTGACGCGGCTCGGCAGGTTTTTGCGCAAAACGTCGCTCGACGAATTTCCGCAATTCATCAATGTGTTTCTGGGACACATGTCGCTCGTCGGTCCGCGTCCCGAACAGCCCGCGTTCGTCGAACAATTCCGCGAACTGGTGCCGCGTTATATGGAGCGGCATCGCGAAAAAGCGGGCATCACGGGTTGGGCGCAGGTGAACGGCTTGCGCGGCGACACGTCTATCAGCGAACGCACCAAATACGATTTGTACTACATCGAGAATTGGTCGCTCTGGTTTGATTTCAAGATTTTGATTTTGACGGCGTTGAAATTTTTTCGAGACCGGAGTGCGTATTAGCGAATCGCATATCGCGAATCGCATATCGCGAATCGCGTGTCGCATATCGCGCATCACGACGCAGAGAAATGAAAAATCCGCGCAATGAGTTGCGCGGATTTTTTTGTGAGGCGACGGTGGGAATTGAACCCACGATCAGGCTTTTGCAGAGCCTTGCCTTAGCCACTTGGCCACGTCGCCGAACCTCGACCTCACCCCAGCCCTCTCCCAAGGGGAGAGGGAGCAAACCCTCACTCTAATCCGCTCCCAAGGGGAGAGGGAGCAAACCCTCACTCTAATCCGCTCCCAAGGGGAGAGGGAGCAAACCCTCACTCTAATCCG
>JACQWQ010000068.1:0-3859 GCA_016209205.1 Chloroflexota bacterium | reverse complement strand
CAAACCCTCACTCTAATCCGCTCCCAAGGGGAGAGGGAGCAAACCCTCACTCTAATCCGCTCCCAAGGGGAGAGGGAGCAAACCCTCACTCTAATCCGTTCCCCTGTGCGGAGAGCGAGCAGGAGTATAACGCAAATGAGAGGAGTGTCAAATGTAGACCGCCAATTTCCAAGTTGATCAACGGAGCAAGTTCATCCCATCTCGCGTTGATAGGATTTGAGGAAATCCTGGAGCGCATACAGCGTGTCGGGATCCGAGCGCCCGGTGTCCCACAGCAAGCGAACGAAACGCTTGAGCGATTTGCTCGCAGTTTTCCCTTCGGTCCGATCTTGGCCGCGCAGATACTTGTCCAAATCTCGCGGTTGTATTTCCAACAATGTACGCGGCGGCTCTTGTGCCAAGAGATAAGTCTCGGCAAAGGACTGGATCTGGCTCACATGCTGTTCGACCGTCTTGGGATTCAAGCCCGACTTGTAGAGCGCCTTCCGAAACTCGCCGATGATCTTGGCGTTGCGAGTGCGCGCCGCCGCGACCGCTCCGTCGGCAGTCGGCGGTTCGGCGCGGGGCAGCAATGAGGTGATGATTCCTGCGCGCTCCTGCGCATCGCGGTATTGCGTGTTGAGATTCCCGCGAATGCCAGGACCGAAGGAGATGCGGTAGGGCGTCAGCAAACTATCGTAGATGATCTTGTCCTCAAAGGGGAGCAGCACCGCTTCGACGAGAATGGGCAGGTAGGGTCCTATCACATTTTCGATGGGACTGACCAAGCCCAACACCCCATAGGCGCGCGGAGGGTCCCTGTCGTCGAGGAACACGCTGTACTTTTTCAGATGCTTGACGACAAAGAACTTGGCTGCCACGCGATATTTCCAGGTGGCGACCAGTTCCAGGTCGGTGGGCGGCAGCGCGGCAGGGTCCTCGGCGATAAAGCGCTCGCGCAGCGAATCCTCTGCCCACAGCGCGTTGCGGAGTTTCATCGCATCGTTTGGATTGAGTGAGCCAGGGGCTGGCTGTGGGGGCAGGTCGGGGACGAGGTGCTGCTGGGCATTGACGTAACTGAGCAGCGCCCACCAGATGCGATAAAAGCGTTCGGTTTCGTGTGACTGCAAATTCATGGGCGCTCTCCTTTTTGGAGCAAGGGCATCAGAGCATAATCCCAACGAACCGGATTCTCCTCGATGAAGGTTTGCATCTTCTGGACTGCCCGCCGTGTGGGCTTGCCCGCGCGCCATGTTTCTAGGGTGCTCTCGGCGTGCGCGATGGGCAGATCCGTCGCCCAGTCCTTGAACTGTGATTTGGACTCGTGCTGAAATTCGTACAGCCCCTGGACGATGCCCATGCACAGATAGGTCGCCTCGAGAGTCATGCCCAGACGCTGGTAACGCGCCAGGTCCTCCAGGTAGGGTTCAAGCACGCGCTGGATCATTTCGTCGGCGACTTCGCCGGTCTCCACATAGCCGTGACGGGTCCGTCCAGCCCGATCCCAGACCTCTTCTACTTCCAGCGCTTCCAACTCCGCACGAACGTCTTCTGCTATCGCTTCAACGTCTTCAAGATCATGGGGCGCGTTGCCTTCCAGGTATGTTTCCGCCACTTGGCGAATGCGCGCTGCCAGCGTCTCATCTTGTGCCAGGATCCGCAGCACCGCCCGCGCGTCGTCCGCCGAAAGTTGGTCGATGACATCAGTTTGTTTGGTCTGCTTGTTCATCACTGGCTCCCTCCCCGCGTTCGTCTGATTCTGGCTTGGAGTTCCGCGTACTTTTTCTGTAGGAAATCTTGGTGCATCCCCGGTCCCAGGCAAGCTTCATAGACCGCCAATGCCAACTCGTCGCGTTTGTGCTTTTTCGCCATCTCTGACATGGTCGTGATGCGCTGCCATTCGCGCGTGCCCATCGCCTTTGCCAGGTCGAGAAACTTGTCGAACAGCTTTTGCTGCGTGCAGAGCATACCGAGCGTTGTCAATGCCTCTTCGGCTTGATAGTCCAATTCCAGCTCGCGTAACTCGCCCCACTGCTTATGCAGAATCTGTTCGACGAGTGGGACTTGTGCCGGATCCAGACTGGCGAAAAACGCCGGCTGCTCTTGGTAGGTCAGCCCATAATCCTCCCAGATCAAGAACTCGATCAAATCCTGGAAAAAGTCGGAGGGTGACATGTCGAGGGTGGAGCGGTCGAGCCCGACGTACTGTTCGAATATATCGCCATAGAGATCGCCGATCACGCCGTACGAGTCGTCCACCTGATTCATCTTTTCGACGACGACGGTGAGGAAGGCGCGATCCAACGCAAACAATTCGGCGGGCGATGCGCGTGCTGCCTTCCCCTCCACAAACTTGGACAATTTCCGCTCCAACGCGAACGATTGGTTTTCCGTGTACCAACCGGAATCTTTAAAGAGGCGCGCCAACGGCTCGGCGTATTGGGCGGGCGAAACGGGAAAGCGATCCCAATTGCCGCGCAGGGCGTGCGCCATTCGGTGTTCCCTGGGAGTGTGGATCATCCAGGGACTCTGCTCCCATTCTGGCGGCGACTCTTCCAGGATCTTGCGCCTGGCTTTGCGCCGCTCCGCTTTCAGCACGCCCGCCGTGTCTTCGCCCAAAACGTCCTCGACGCTCAAGTCATTTTGAGCGAGTGTCTGACGCAGCAGACGCAGGTGATTCAGAATGCCCTCGATCTCACGCTGGACAAAAACTATGCCTTGATCCGCGTGGCGCAGCTGATCGGCAAACTTGTCCCAATCACCGTTGAACTCATTGACGAGGACGACGAGCACCCACACATCCCAATATGTCACCTTGAAAAGTTTGCGGGCAGCGGGTAGTTTGATTTCTCGAAAGAGATCATTGCCGTGATGAGTGACACGGCGAGGTGAAGTAGGCATACATGGACTCTCTTTCTCAAGGCGTTGGAGTTGCTTGTCAGCGGATTGACAGCGGATTGGATAGCGGATAAGCGGATACGCACGCACTCGTCAACGGATACGACAACGGATAAGCGGATACGCGCACACTCGTCAACGGATAGTGGCGCAAGTGCGTACGCTAACAAACGGATGCGCGCGCCCTCATCCGTTTATCCGTCTTCAGTATCCGTTGACAGCATTTGTCACGGCGTCGGACTCGCGGCGGGTGTCGGCGTCGCCGCGGGTTCGAGGGGCAGACTGGGACAGGTGGGATTCTTATCAAACATCGTATCGTACGTCACAGGGTCACGATCAAAATACTGCGCCCACTCCGCCCGCGTCAGGTTGCGATTCACAATGCGGCAGGCGCGGCGTTGCCAAGATTCCAAATCCACATCCCACAGCAGAATCGTCTTGTCAAGACTTCCCGACGCCAGCGTCTTGCCATCAGGACTGAACGCCACGCTCAACACCGACCCCGTGGGTTCCTCGGACTCGCGCAACCGCTCTCCACTCGTCACATCCCACAGCAGAATCGTGTGGTCCCCACTCCCCGACGCCAGCGTCTTGCCGTCGGGACTGAACGCCACGCTCGACACCGACCATGTATGTCCCTTCAACTCGCGCACTCGCTGTCCACTAGCCACATCCCACAGCAGAATCGTCCTGTCCCCACTCCCCGACGCCAGCGTCTTGCCGTCGGGACTGAACGCCACGCTATACATAGACCACGTGTGTCCCTTGAACTCGCGCACTCGCTGTCCACTAGTACTGCGTTTCAGAAGTAAACCGACTATAATAGGTCCCTGAAATCAATTCGGATACAGGAGTCCTATGCCACCGTTCAAATACCACATTCGCTTGACCAGCAAGGAAAAACGCGCCCTCCGCGAACTCAAACGTGCCAAGACCGAAGTGCGCCTCGCGGACCGCGCGCGGATTCTGCTCTGGGCAAATG
>JACQWQ010000178.1 GCA_016209205.1 Chloroflexota bacterium | reverse complement strand
CCCTGATTTATCCTCTTGCCGCAAACGCGTAACAGGTGTTATCATGTTCACGTGAGGTCCACAATGCCAAACGTAACGAAAGCAAAAACCGCTTCCAAGCTTGCGCCAGCGCAGGCACTGTTTGAAAAAATCGTACGCGAAATCTCGTCCGACGCGGGTGGTGTTTCGTCAGCAAAAATGATGGGGATGCCATGCTTGAAAGTGAAAGGCAAGATGTTCGCGGGCTATTGGCGCGACGCGATGGTGTTCAAACTCAACGGCGACGCGCACAAAAAAGCGCTGGGGCTGGCGGACGCGCATTTGTTTGACCCGTCAGAAATGAATCGCCCGATGAAAGAATGGGTCGTCGTCCCGTACACGCACAAGGCAAAATGGCGCGCGTTCGCGCAAAACGCGTTGGACTATGTAGCGAGCAAACTCTGATGCGCTCCATCGCATTCTCGATGCACTCCATCGAATTGAATTCGACGTCTCAACAATGCATCGTCAAAAACAAGGCGCGGGCAACGAATTGCGTCTGGGTTCGCTTTGTTTCTGCTTCTGCTCTTTTCAGGCGGCGCATTCAATTCGATGATGGCTCTAACCGGAATCTGTGTCATCTGTGGTATCTGTGTCCGAAAAAAATATGCCTCGCATACAACAACCGTCCCTAAACTCGATTCGATCTATTTCTGCCGATACCGCGCGCCGTCTCGCCATCGTCAAGCAGCAGCTCGCGGCGACGCGCCACGAACCAACCGCCGACGGTATCTTGAACGTGGTCCAAGACCTCGGCTGTTTGCAGCTCGATCCGATCAACACCGTCGCGCGCAGCCATACCCTCGTCACATTTTCGCGCGTCGGTCCGTTTGACACGGCGCAGCTCAATAAACTGATTTATCACGACCGCGCCTTGTTTGAATACTGGGCGCACGCGGCGTCGCTCGTGCTCACGCAAGATTATCCGATTCATCATTTGCGAATGCGCACGTACGCGAAAACCAAAGATCCATGGCATCAACGCATTGCAGAATGGATTGACGCCAACAAAAAATTGCGCGACACGATTTTGCGCGAAATCAAACGCAGCGGTCCGCTTTCCGCGCGCGTCTTGACCGAAATGGGCGAAGCGCCGAAAACGTGGGTTTCGTCGGGCTGGACGAATGATCGCAATGTTTCGCGCATGTTGGATTTTCTCTGGATGCAAGGCAAGATCATGGTCGCCAAACGCGAGGGGCTGAACAAATTTTGGGATTTGTCCGAACGCGTGTTGCCCGAATGGACGCCGCGCGAAAAATGGAGCGAACGACAGGTAGTGCAGCACGCCGCACAAAAAAGTTTGCGCGCATTGGGCGTGGCGAATGAAAAACAAATCGCACAGCATTACATCAGTGGGCGGTATGCGAATTTGAAAGAGCGGATGAGGGAATTGGAACGTGCGGGAGAGATTCAGAGGATCGAGATACGAGAAGCGAGAAACGATGCGTGGAAAGGCGAGTGGTACATTCACAATGCGGACCTTGCGCTGTTGGAAAAAATCGAACGCGGCGAGTTTGAGGGGCGGACGGTTTTGCTTTCGCCGTTCGACAATTTGATTCGCGACCGCGTACGGACGCTGCAATTTTGGGATTTCGATTACAAGATTGAAATTTACACGCCGCAAGCGAAACGAAAATACGGCTATTACGTGCTGCCGATTTTGCACCATGACCAACTCATCGGGCGCATTGACCCGCAGATGGACCGCGCGCACGGCGTCTTGAACATCAATGCAGTGCATTTGGAAGAGAAAGCGCCAAAAGATTTGAAAACCGCGCGTGCGGTGCGGGATGCGATTGAGGAATTGGGCGAATTTTTGGGCGCGACGGAAATTCATTACAACGCGCGCGCGCCTGACGCGTGGAGGCGCGTGTTGCGATGACCGATCCGCTTTTGCAAGCTCAAGCACAAACAGATAAACCCACACAAATTGTTGCGGCGGAAAGATATTTTGGCGGGACCAAAGAAGTTTCACTCGCGCAGCTCAGGCATCGCGTCTCGGTATATGCGGTCATCGTCGAGCAGGAACGGATGTTGATGATTCGCACGCACAACCGCCGCTATTATTTTCCCGGCGGCGGCATGAAGATTGGCGAAACGCTTCAAGATGCCGTCAAGCGCGAAGCGCAGGAAGAATTGAACGCGGAAATTCAAGTGGGCGCGCTCTTGCACGCCGACGATGTGGTGTATTATCACGACCCAGTCGAGCACGCCGTGCATCTCGTTCGCCTGTACTACGAATGTCAATTGTTGACGCGCGAATTGACACAGCAACACGCGGACGAACGCGACGAGATTCTCTCGATTGACTGGGTTCCGCTGGACAGCGCGGACCCGGCAGAATTTTTGCCGTCTACGTGGGGCGCTTTCGCTGCGTTGAGACGCCGACTCGGTATAACGAGCTGAGGGCGCAAACAAAAGAACGAAAGAACAATATGCTAAATCGGAATGAAATGATTCAAATGGTACTGGATTCGCTGCGAATCCTCTCAGAACAGGACTTGCAATTCATCGCGCGCATTGTTCAAGCACTCGGCGCGCAAGAACCCGCGCCCGAATTGTCAGAGTTCGACCATTGGGCAATGGAGCTCGCGCGGCGAAACAGATTTGACCAACTGACGGAAGACGAAATCCCCGACATTGTTCACGAATATCGGCATACAACCACGTTGGTAAATGCGCTGCACTCATTTACCCCAAGCTAGCGGAGTTGAACTCCGGACCATCGCGGCACAGCAGTCCAACTGCTGCGCAAACAAATGTATGGGTACAATACGTTAGTTTGGTAATGACAAGGCGGCATACATGGAACTGCGTTATCTCGACTTTGATTTGCTTATCGAGCGTTTTGGAGAGCGGTACCGCGCGCGCGTGATTCAGTCGCCAGCGGGACAGGCGAGTTCTGAATTCGCGCTCCCGTTCAGCGACATTGAAATCGAAAATTTGATGCTGCGCGTCGGGCGTCCGCGTCATACGGTTGTGCGCAAAGTCGAATCGGCGGAGATGCATGCGGCGAAAGCATTCGGCGCGAAACTATTCGACGCAGTTTTTACCGGCGATGTGCGCGCGGTCTTGCGCAGTAGTCTCGACGCGGCGAACCGAGAAGGGAAAGGCCTGCGTTTGCGCCTGCGCCTTGCAGACACGCCCGAACTCGGCGACCTGCCCTGGGAATTTCTGTACAACTCGAATCTCAATCGCTTTCTGACGCTTTCCGTCAAAACTCCATTGGTACGTTATCTCGAGCTTGCCGAAACGCCGCGCCCACTTCAAATCGAACTGCCGCTGCGCGTGTTGGTGATGATTTCCAGCCCCACCGATTACGCACCTCTCAATGTCGAACAAGAATGGCACAAGTTGAACAATGCGCTGCGCGAGCTGCAAACGAGTGGACTGGTAAAATTAGAACGATTAGAGCAAGCGTCGCTTGGCGCGCTGCGCCGCACGTTGCGTCGTGGGACGTACCACGTTGTGCATTTTGTGGGACATGGCGGCTTTGATGCACAAGCGCAAGATGGGGTGCTGGTTCTCGAAGATGAACAAGAACGTGGGCGGCGCATCGGGGGACAATATCTCGGCGCGGTGCTGCGCGATTTTGATTCACTGCGCCTCGTCATTTTGAATGCCTGTGAAGGCGCGCGCACCTCGCGGACGGATCCGTTTGCTGGCGTAGCGCAGAGTTTGGCGCAGCAAGGCATTCCCGCCGTGATCGCCATGCAGTTCGAAGTGAGCGATGATGCGGCGCTGACATTCGGGCAAGAGTTTTATACGGCGCTGGCGGAAGGATCTCCCGTGGATGCGGCGCTGGCGGAAGCGCGCAGCGCGATTTTTGCCCAAGTGAATGATCTGGAATGGGGCACGCCGGTCTTGTACCTGCGCGCGTCCGATGGGGTGATTTTTACGCTGCCAACGCCCGAACAGCTTGCGCAGCGTGCACGGGAACGGATGGCACAGGAACGACGTGCGCGGGAACGCGCGGCGCAGGTCGAGCAGAACTATCGCGCGGCGGAAAGCTGTTTCGCGCAAGATGATTTCGACGCCGCGACACTGGCGCTCACCGCGTTGTTCGCGTTAGACCCCAATCATGCGGCAGCCCGCGAATTGGAACTGAAAATTCAAGACGCGCGCGCCGAACAAGCGCGCATCGCACACGACCAAGCCGAACGCGCACGGGCAGAACAGGCACGGCTGGCGCGGGAAAAAGCCGAACGCGAACGCAGCGAGAAGGAACGACTGGCACGCGAACAGGTGGAGCAGCAGCGCAAGTTACAAATCGAAACGCTCTATCGCGCCGCGCAGAAAAATTTTACAGACAAGAATTATCCTGCTGCGCTAAATGCGCTCGACCAAGTTTTGGCATTGGACGCGACGCACCGCGCGGCACTCGAACTGAAATCAAAAACAGAGAGAGCACTCGCCGCGCGGCAAGCTCCCTCGACCGAGCATTCCCGCACGAACTGGCGGATTTGGGGTATCCGCATTCTGGTTGCATGCCTGATGACTGCATTCCTCATTGGCGTGGCGTTGTACCTATTCTACCTACGAGAACCCCAATTAGTTACCGGTGGGAATGGTAAAGACAAGGCACCGATGGTGTTTGTCCCTGCTGGTATTTTTCGAATGGGCAGCAGCGATTTGGATACTGATGCAAGTGACGACGAAAAGAAACAGCACACAGTCTCTCTCAACACGTTTTGGATAGACCAACATGAAGTGACCAACGCACAATACAGGCAGTGCGTGGACGCGAACGGATGTCAACCACCAAGTATGACGTCATCATCCACGCGCTCTACGTATTACGGCAACCCGCAGTATGACAACTATCCCGTCATTTATATTTCATGGTACGCTGCGTCCAGATATTGTGAATGGGCGGGCAAACGCCTGCCGACGGAAGCAGAATGGGAAAAAGCGGCGCGCGGCACAGATGGACGTATTTATCCGTGGGGGAATGATTTTGACGCCAACAAACTCAATTCAGATGATGGCGGCAAAAGAGATATCACCACCGTTGGAAGTTACCCAAGTGGACGGAGTTGGTCTGGCGCACTGGACATGGCGGGAAATGTTTGGGAATGGGTGAACGATTGGTATGAGCGCGCCTATTATGACAATTCGCCGCGTGATAACCCGAAAGGACCTGCCACTGGACAAGCTCGAGTTTTGCGAGGTGGTTCGTGGATCAGTCAGCCCGTCAACACACGTGCAGCGTTCCGCCATGTCAGAGGTTCCGACGAATCCAACTACAGCAGCGGTTTTCGGTGCGCGCAATAACTCTTTTTAGCAGAATGAAAATGGCGCGGGGAGGAGCTGCCAGCGGATGGTAAAGCGGATAAGCGGATGAAACCCCGCGCGCGCGTATCCGTTCATCCGCTTTCGTATCCGCTGGCAATCGCCTTGCGGCGCACCCGCAGACGGATGAAAAGTGACATGGCTGGGTTTCCCCGTCACTCGTCACTCGTCACCCGTCACACTCCAGGAGTGCTACATGCCACAAACTTGGCTCGACACTGCCCAAGCTGGTTTACCGCAAAACAATAACCCGCGCAAAAAAGTTCTTATTCTCGGCGCGGGCATCGCGGGGCTGGTCGCCGCGTATGAATTGAAAAAGGCGGAGCATACACCCATCATCTTGGAAGCACAAAATCGCTTGGGCGGGCGCATACTCACTTTGCGCGCGCCGTTCGCCGAAGGATTACATGCCGAAGTATTGTCGCCATTTCGGGCTGGAATTGTATCCGTTCACGATGGGCAATCCCGAAGCGTACATTTACATTGCGGGCAACAAGCTGCGCGCCAAACAATACTTTGCCGGTCCCGAACTTGTATCGCACGAATTGGACGAGCACGAACGCAGTGTGACCGTGCAAAAAATGTGGAGCCAGACGATTCAGGAATTTGTGGACCTGGTGGCGACGCAGGGCGAGACCGCGTGGGATGAAATCGTAAAACAATACGACGAGTACTCGACGCGCGAATTTTTGCAAGAGCGCAAATGGTCGGAAGGCGCGATTGAATTGTTCGGGCTGCTGGAGAATCAAGAAGCGGAAATGAATTTTTCGTTCGTGGAATTATTGCGCGAAGAGATCGGGCAGTATTACACGAACCTGATGCAAATTCGCGGCGGCACGGACCGCCTGCCGTATGCGTTCTATCCCGCGCTGGCACAACACATTCGCCTCGGCGCGGAAGTGGTCGCGCTGGATCAAGACGAAACCTCCGTCACGGCGCACTACCGGACGGCAGCGGGACGTTTCAGCGCGCAAGCTGATCACATGATTTGCACGCTGCCGTTCGCGGTGCTGCGCCATCTGGAAATTTTGCAACCGTTTTCGCGCGCGAAACAAAAAGCAATTCGCCAACTGCACTATGATGCGTCCACCAAAATCTTTATTCAATGCCGCAGGCGTTTTTGGGAAGAGGACGACGGCATTTTCGGCGGCGGCACGGTCACCGATTTGGCGATTCGCAATTTGTATTATCCCGAGCACGGACGCGAAACAGGACGCGGCGTTTTGTTGGCGAGTTACACGTGGGCGGATGACGCGGAACGCTGGGCGTCGCTCGCGCCGCGTGATCGTCTGGAACAAGCGCTTGAAAATGTCGCGCAGATTCATCCGCAAATCGTGGACGAGTACGAAGGCGGCGCGTCATGGTCGTGGCACGATGACCCGTACGCGGGCGGCGCGTTCGCGTTGTTCGAGCCGGAACAGCAATCGCGTTTGTATGCGGACATTATTCGTCCCGAAGGACGGATTCATTTTGCGGGCGAACACGCGTCGCTCGCGCACGCGTGGATACAAGGTTCGATTGAATCGGGTTTGCGCGCGGCGTATGAAGTCAATGAGCAATGAGGACTGAGGACTGAGTGATGTCAACGTCAACAGATTTCTGCCCACCGTAGTTTAGAAAACAACGGCAAAAGAAGGAAAAAGTGCGCGCCAAAGAAAGCCCTCTTCCTGCGTACCTTGAGGGCTAGATGTTTTTTCTTTCTTTGGTCGTTAAATCATTCTTTTGCCGATGAATTCCATTCTTCGGATCGTATCGAGGAGTTTGTAATGCGATTTTTTTTCACACTGCTTTCTTTGAGCGCAATCATTCTTGTACTTGCCGCGTGCGGCGGGAGCACGCCCGCGCCGGAAGCCACACTGCGCGCACCGCTTCAGTTGCCAACGCTTACGCCGCGTCCTGTCGTCGTGACGGCAACGCCGGAACCGCCAACGCCGTCGCAGCCTACCGCCGCCGCGCAGCCGACCACTGTCGCGTTGAACGCGCCGACCAATACGCCGCCGGCGGAAACGCCAATTCCGGTCGCGCCCGTGACAACCGATTCGCCGCTCATCGGCACGTACAGCGCGATTTTGCCTGCCGCCGACGCGCCGGGACGCATCGTGACGCTCGACCTCGCGCTCGACGGAACGGCAACCATGACGACGCAATTTATCGGCAAGGGCGCGCCGGTGGTCGAGAGCGGCACCTGGGTTGAACGAAACGATTCGGCAAGCGTGACCTTTACGCTGCGCGATGGCCAAGCCCAAGACAATCGCATCACGTGGCAATTGCAAGACAACCAGCTCGTCACGACGGTGTACGATCAAGCGCAGTACGGCGCGGCGGGCTTGCCGTTGGAGCGCGTCGGCACGGGGATTGCGAATCAAGCCAATTACGCGGGCGTCTCGTTTAGCTTTGATACCATGCTCGCGCAATCGGCGCAAGGTGCAACTCTGCCTGCCGTGCCGGCGGATAACAACGCGCCCGCGCTCGGCGGCGGCGCACCCGCGCGCATTCGCTTTCTCTTTGACAATGCGCAAGCGCAAGACTTTTTCGATCCGCGTTTGCCGCAAGTGTATGTGTATTCCGTTGCGGATTTGAAAAACCTCGACCCCAGTGTGGCCAAGAACGTCGAGTCCCTGCAAAAAATTCTCGCCGACAAACAGGTCGCGCCCGGACAAACCATTCCGGTATTTCCGATCATTCCCGCGTCCCAAGTATTTCGCACGCAGGTTCACTTGCTCGATTTCGTCAACGGCTCTGGCGTGAGTTTTGTCACGTACTATGCGCAGGACGCGTCCCCCGCGACCGCCGACCGAATTTTTTACACATTTCAAGGTATCACGCTCGACGGCGAATGGTACGTCGCGGCGTATTGGGATGTGACAACCCCCGCGCTGCCCGCCGATGCGAACGCGGCGCAAAATGTTCTGCCGCCCACCGCCGACGCGAAACAATTCGAACAATATCTCGCGCAAACCGTCGCGACGTTGGACAGTTTACCGCCCGCGGGTTTTGCGCCGAATCTGACGCTGCTCAACAACATGGTGCAGAGCATCAACGCGACGCCGGAACTGCAATCCTCCACCGCGCCCACACCGCAAGCCACAAGCGCGAGCTCGCAGGGCGGCGCGACGCAAACGGTGAACGCGGAATACAACGGCGCGAGTTTGAATTTCAGTTCCGCGCTCGCGCAATCCGCGCAAGGTGTTACGATTCCCGCAGTGCCGGTGGACCAGAACGCGCCCGGACTCGGCGGCGGCGCGCCGGAACACATTGCATTCGGTTTCAACGGCGAAACGGTGACGGCGGACGTAGATCCGTTTCAACCCGCCGTGCGCATTTATCCGACCGAGGGTTTGAAAGCATTGGACCCGGCAATCGCGCAGCAAATCGTCGCGCTGAAAACACTGCTTGCTGCAAAACCGCCAACGCTCGACCAACACATTCCGGTTTTCCCGTCCTTTAACGCCGAACAGGTGATTCATCCGCAAATCAAATATCTGAATTTCAAAAACGGCGCGGGCATACGCTTTGTCACGTTCTATGCGCAGGCATATTTGCCGATCACGAACGACGGATTGTTTTTCACGTTTCAAGGATTGACCGCCGACGGCAAGTATTACGTGACCGTGTTTTGGCCTTTGCGCACGGACCAGCTGCCCAATACGTATCAAGACGCCAACATCAAAGATTACGATGCGTTTATCAAACAAGCCGAACAGTATTATGTGGACACGGCAAAGATGCTGAACGAACTACCGCCGGACGCGTTCTCACCGGGGCTCGCACTGCTCGACCAAATGATTGAATCCGTGCAGACACCCCCGTAATAGGGCACCGTCAAGTCCGGAATGACAAAACGCCAAGCCAAGTTCAAACAGTGGATGGGCGCTGGCATGGTGGAGTAAACGCACAATGTTCGAATCAACTCACATTCCCGCGCGCACGGGCGCAGGTTTCGATTTGCGCGCGGGCGACCGCATCAAAGTTATTTCGCCGCACGGACATCAGGTCGCGGATTTTTTTGCGTTCAACGCGGCAGAACCCGCCGAATATCTTTCCGCGCGGCATACGCTCGTGAGCAGCACACGCCATTTGTATCCGCGTCAAGGACAAATTTTTCTCACCGCGTTACGCACGCCGATTATGAAATTTGTCGCGGACGGCGCGCGGGAACAACACGAAATGCTGCTTGCCGCGTGCGATCCCGCGCGCTATAGTTTGCTTGGCGTGTCAGGGCATCACGCCTCGTGCGGGGAAAATCTCCAGACGGCGATGGCACAGCGCGGCGTCGTCATCACGGAAATTCCACAGCCGCTGAATTTATTTTCCAGTACGCGCGCCGACGAACAGGACAATGTCATCACCCATCCCAACGCGTCGCAGCCGGGCGACTATGCAGTGTTCGAAGCATTGATGGATTGCCTCGTCGTCGTCTCGGCGTGCCCGTTCGACGTGGAAACGCAATTTCCCGTCAACGTCGGCGGACCGCATCCGATTGATGTTGAAATCGAGCGCGCAGAAAAATAAGTGATCACTCACGTTACGCACCGTCATTTCGAGATGGTCAGCCCCACCGGGCTGTGTGAGCGAAGAACTGTCATATCGAACGGAGTGAGATATCTCACGGAGTTTACCCCGAACGATTGAGGGGTTCGATATGACATATTCCTGCCAAGTTCTGAGCAGGAGCGGTTTTTGCGACGAGAAATCTCAGTGGCGCAAACCAAGATTTCTCGCAAAACTTGTGGCGATGCAGTTCATCGCATGAAGAATGAAGGAACGGCTGCACAGAAACTTCCATCTGTCATTCTGAAGGGACTGAAGAATCTCTACGCCAAACCAGAGATGCTTCGTCCCTCAGCATGACAGTTTCTGCAGGTCACGCAGCCCGCGTGGGCTGGGCATCTCGAAATGACACTTGCGCCGTAAGGTGAGTGATCATGCAGACAAAATTTTTTTCGCTCACCACAACCGGTTTGCGCCTCGCGCTGCACGGCGGGATGTTGACCGCGTGCAATCTCGCGTCCATCATTGCCGCGTTCGGCGTGTACTATTTCTTGCGTCCGGTCAATCAAATCCTCGTGCAAGCGCCGCTCGCGGCGCTGTTTTCGCTGCTCGCGTTTATGGTGTGGATGTGGCTGGCTGCGCGCTTGCCCTTGGCGTTTTTGCGCGTGCGCGCACGCGGCGAATGGATCGGGATTTATTTCGCCGCGCTGTTGTGGACGCCGCTGCTTTTCGTTCCGCTGCACTGGGTCACACAGGGCTATGTCACGTCGTTCGGAAACATCCTTGCGACGTGGGCGTTCCAGGCACCGGTCAATCTGCTTGTGCTGCTCTATTGTTGGCGCAAGATGGTTCGGCCGTGCTCACCACATGGTTGGGTTCTTGCGCCCTCCGCTGTGCGAGTTTAACTCGCAAACGCGCCGTGCCACGAGTACAACTCGCGGCACAACATCATTGTGGTTCGCGTTGAGTTGTTGGCGCAAGAGTTGGACTCTTACGCCCCCTGCTGTGCGAGTTTAACTCGCAAAGGCGTTGTGCCACGAGTACAACTCGTGGCACAACAAACTTGGCACAACGAACTTTCCTAGCGCGGCTTGAATTTTGATACACCGCGCATATAATTTGGAGAAAACAACAAGCGTCGAAATACTCAAGGAGGAGTTACCATGTCTCTGCTCATCAAGAACGGCAATATCATCACGGCGGGCGAAAATTACACGGCGGACATTTTTTGCGAGGGCGAACAAATTACGCGTATCGGCAAAAATCTGCAAGCGCCGCCGGATGCGACCGTCGTGGACGCGACGGGCAAATATGTTTTCCCCGGTTTCATTGACCCGCACGTACATGTGTATTTGCCCTTTATGGGCACGTACGCCAAAGACACGTACGAAACGGCAAGCCAAGCCGCGTTGGTCGGCGGCACGACCACGCTGATCGAAATGATTTGCCAGTCCACGCCGCAGCAGCCGTGGCGCGATGGTTTTGAATTGTGGCTGGGCAAGGCGCAAGGTAAAAGCGCGTGCGATTTCACGTTTCATCAAGCCGTCACGCGTTATGATCCGAGCGCCGAAGAAGAGCTCATCGAGATCGTCAATCAGGGCGTTTCGAGTTTCAAAGTGTTCCTCGCCTACAAGGGCGCGTTCAACATGTCGGACGAAGAGCTCTACAACACGCTCAAGCTCGCAAAGAAATTGGGCGTCATCGTGACCGCGCACTGCGAGAACGCGGAACTCGTTTTGGAACTCCAGAAAATGCTGTTGGGCGAAGGCAAGACCGGTCCCGAATGGCATTATTGGAGCCGCCCGCCCCTCATTCAAGCCGAAGGCGTCCATCACCTGGCGACGTTCGCGGAAACACTCGGCACGCACATTTACATCGTGCACACGAGCTGCAAAGAAGCGTTCAACGAAGGCATGGCGGCAGCCGCACGCGGCGTCAACATCAACATGGAAACGTTGATTCAATATCTCGTGCTCGACGACAGTTACACCCACCTGCCGAATTTCGAGGGCGCGAAATTTATCATGTCGCCGCCGCTGCCCCAAAAAGCGAACCAAGAAGTGTTCTGGAACGCGCTGCGCAAGCGCTACGTTTCGACGGTGGCGACCGATCACGCGCCGTTTGATTTCATCGG
>JACQWQ010000092.1 GCA_016209205.1 Chloroflexota bacterium | reverse complement strand
GGCGCACACGCCGAACGCGCGTCGCCAACCTCTGTATGATCCACGAAGGACACAAAGAACACCAAGAAAACTTCGCGCCCTTCGTGTTCTTCGTGGATCGCCAAGCCGTGCGACGTGCGAGCGAATGCGAGCATGAACGCACGGCGTATGTTCGGCGGCGTTGCGAGCGAATGCGAGCAATGTTCGCCCGAACACGCGGTTGGCGCACACGCCGAACGCGCGTCGCCAACCTCTGTATGTTTGATGAGGTTCATCGTTTCGTGACTCGAGTCGCGTCGCGACGCTTAACTGCTTTCCAGAATTCGGCGCGCGGCAGTCCTTTGCCTGCCTCGATGCTCTGCCGTGATTTATTCAACAATGCTTGAAAGTGCGGTGAACGCGCCAGCAGCAGTCGTTCCAAGTCTTCGTCGTCCTCTGGAGCAATCAATACCGCCGCAGTTTTTCCGTTGCGCGTGATGATCACGGGCCCCCCCGTCGGCAACTCCTCGATGTAGGCGCTGAGACGCGCCTTTACATCTGCAAGAGACGCTACTTTCATATTCTTACCTCCTCTCCACCTATGAATAGTCGATTTCCCTCTTTCTCGCCAATCGCCAATATCCGTACCCTTTGCTTTGCCGAGTCCACCACATAGAATACACGGAAGCGATTGCTAGCTCCAAAGCATAGTTCCCAGGTTGCGCCAAAGGACGTGAGGCGCTCGAGTGGTTTGCGATTACGCGTTTCCCGTTCGGGAGTATGACGTAATTGTTCATCAATCGTCTTTTCAATGAGACGATGATACTTGGGCGCGATGGCGCCAAGATGGTCAATGGTTTCAGGAGCAAAATCGAGGGTAAACATGGGTCGCTAGGTTATGACTATAATTATAGTCACAACTTTACGAGCGTCAATCCGCGGGCGGAAAGACCACTGAGGATTGGAAAGGATTGTCCCCAAACAAACGCAAAGCATAGCAGCGATTTGTGCGCGAGCGGCAAGATTATAGAGCAAGTTCAGACAGGCGCAAACCAATTGCCGGTTTGGCCAAGTCATCCAGACCCAAGTGTTTTCACCGCAGTGCGCGCCTCGATGAGCAATTTCGTGGCAAAACACTTGGGGTCTTGGCGTCAGTAATCGAATTGTAATGACAGTGCATTGTTGCACCCAACGCGCTGTGTTATTATTTCGATGCACCGTCAACTTTTCCTCTGTTTGCGCCTCCCCCTTTTACGTGGACGGGGACGAATGGATTGCGATGGGCGCTTTAGGCCCATCGCCCTTTGCCTTGATTGCAAGCCAAATGAATTCGCATCACTTTCTCTTGATCTCGAATCGAGACGCGCTCGCGCGTGCCATTGTGCCCAATGTGCTCGCGCACGCAGACCGCCTGAGTTTCGCCGCCGACCCGTTTGGGGCAGCTGCGCTGCTGCGGCAAGGACAACTTGACGCGGTGTTGCTCGCCATTGAGGAAAATGACCAAGATGGGGCGATCCTGTGTCGCACGCTGCGTCACTATTCCAATGCGCCGATCATCCTGCTCGTTAGCAATGCGCCGCGCGACCAAGTGCGCCGCGGCTATCGCCTCGGCGCGGATGCGCACATCGAAATTCCCTGCGACCCGCGCGTGTTTCGCGCGCGACTTTCCGCCGTGCTGCGCCGCACGCAAAAACCCCAGGAACGAATGAATTCGTTACTACCGTAGTGACGAATTTATTCGTCGGCGTGAGGGAACGATTAAATTCGTCACTACAGAACGAATGAATTCGTTACTACGAGAAACGCGCTCGTCCAAGACGAGCGCGTTTCTGGTTCTCATTTAATCCTGCGCCGCGTACGATACTTGTGCGCCGCAATCGTTCCCGATGCGCCTGCTGCTGCGAGCAGCAAGAACGACAAGACTGTAACGCTGTCTTTAAGATTGCTTTGCGTATCATCCGATAAAGCGCGCGACGCGTTCGGTTTCGCGGGGCGCACCGAGTTGGGCGATCTGATTTTGGAAACGCGTAGAGCTGCGGCGGCGTGCAAGCGTCGTGTAATTGCCAAGTCTTCGCCAATGGATCCCTGCGCGCGCATTTTTTGCAGGAACGCCGGAATGTTCGCGCCCGCCACGGGCAGCAGCGCAACGCCAAACTGCACATCGTTTTGGTAACGCGGCAGAATTTCCGGCGCGTTGCGGAATCGCGTGACGACGCCTGTTATCAATGCCGGGTCGCCAACATGCAGCGAGGGCCAACGAATCCCGGTGTCTGCATCAATATACACGAGCACCTGACCCGATCCATCGTCAATATGAATTTCACGCCCGCGTTCTTGCGCCACCCTTCCCTGAATCTTCACCAGCACACCATCTAGCGACAAATCCACCTGTCCGGTTTTCAAAACGCGCGGCGCAACCGGCGCGCCCGCGCCGTGCACGCCGATCGAATCGGGCAGCTCGACGCGAATTTCGCGCGCGCCGAACGACGTGACCACGCGCCCGCGCACGCTCACATTGTCATGCAGCTTGAGTTGGGGCGCCGTGCCTGCGGAATTGGCGACAAAGATATGGAGGCCGCCCGACGCGTCCTGAATCCAGAAATCGCGTTCGTCAACGATCCCCGGCGGCAGGGTCACGACGCCGCCGACGGTCACATAATTTTGCGTGCGTGTCGTGAGCGCCTGCTCAATCGAAACTGCGCCGAGATCAACGCCGCCGCGTCCGCCCGGCGCTTCGACAAGTTTTTCGGCGAGTTCCAAAACGATCACATCGTCCGGCGCGCGCACGCGCAAGTAATATCCTTCGTTCTCTAATTTCCTGCCGTTGTATTGATAACCGACGCCCGTAATGCGAACCATGGAACCACGCGTGATGCCTTCAAAGGTCGTGTGGCTGAATTCGTCGGCGTACACTTCAACGATGCCCGTACCGTCGTTCACCCACAGCGTGTCGCCGTTCTTTCCGTTTGACACTTTGCCCTGAATCGTCACAAGCATGGATTCGACATTTTCGCCGAAATTGCCCGTGTGCGCGGTACGCGGCGCAATTTCACGCGGCGGCGCGTAATGCCGCGTCACAGCCATATTCGATTCGGGATAAATCGTGCGCAGACCGAAATGATCGCTAATCACACCGGTGACGACGATTTGTTCGTGACGCGGAATCAGACACGACAAGCGCGCGGGGAAATCCAAATACACGTCAATGCCCGCGCTGCCGTCGGATAAAACCATTTCGTGTCCGTACAAGTCAAATTCGCACGGATGCGCAATCACACTGCCGAGCAGCGAAACGCGCGCGCCGGCCGGCATTTTGCGCGCGTCCGCGATGCTGGTGAGATTGAACACGCGCGTCGGCGTCGGCGTGGCGCTGACGTGACAGTTCCGCGCGCCCGGCGTGGGAATACAATTCGTGCGCCAATCCGCGCCGCCGTCGGGATTACGCGCATAACTCGCGTTGGTTTCAATCGGCGCGTACTTGTACTTGTCGGCTATCGTGTCGTCGGGATGCAGCAAGCGCACCGTGTCGCCGTCATTGTTCAAACCGATGGTCGTCGCGCTGGCAAACAAAAGCATGAAACCGTGCGCGTCAATCGTCGCGCCGTCGGGAATCACGTACGGGCTTGAGCCGCTCTTGGCATCGTCCACTTGCCAACCGCTCAAATCCACCACTTGATTCGACGCGTTATACAACTCGATCCATTCGTCGCCCGCGTCCAGCACCTTGTCGTGATTCCAATCCTTGTACGGCGCGGGCAAAAATTCGTTCACGAAAATTTGCGCGAACGGCGTCGGCGTAATCGTCGGCGTGGGCGCGACGCTGCAATTGGACGCGTTGGGCGTCGGCGGACAATAGAGCGAGAAATAATTCGCGCCGTCGGGCACGCGCGACCACGACGCGTTCGACGCCGAGGAGGTATACGAAATAATATCGGCGACGGTGGAATCGGGTTTCAACAAGCGCACGTCGTCATTCGAATTGTTGAGCGCGAGGTTGGTGTCGGCGCGGAAAAACAGGAGGAAGCCATTCGGCGCAATCGTCGCGCCGTTTGGCAAAGTGTACGGCGCAGCGCCGCCGTTCGCGACGTCGTCCAATTGCCAGCCGCTCAAATCCACACCGAACGCGTTCGCGTTGTAAATTTCAATCCACTCGTCGCCGTCGTCCGCGCTGCCGTCATTGTTCCAATCTTGCGCGGGGTTGGGCATGAACTCGTTGACGAACAAACCGCCGGGCGCAGGCGTCGCGGTATCCGTTGGCGTGACAGTATCGGTGGGCGTCGGCGAAGGACCAGTCGTCGCGGTCGCGGTGGGCGTGCCGAACAGCGACGCGGAATTTTGTTGTTTCGGCGTGCCGCAAATCGGATTGCCCTTCGCGTCGAGTCCGTTCCGCGTCACGTCGTCATTCGTCGCCCAATTCGTGTCCGTGTCGGTGAGCAGCGCGTCCTGACGTTCCATCGAACACGCGGGCGCCGACGTGCCCGCAGGCCACGCGCCGCCATCCCCATTCGCCGTGTCAATCACATTCGCCAACGCATCGCGCAAACGCAATTGTTCGCCGCCGTTTCCCAACGCGCCCGTGTAGATCAAATCGGCGGCGATGTCGCTCACCGTGTTGTCGTCCGTGCGTTCCAATAAATAATAACCGAGCGCCGGAATGCTGTCGCTCAACGTGATATTCGGTGCGCCATCGTCGGCTTGCAGCGTCCAACCGCTCAAATCAATAGCAGCGTTGGTCGTGTTGTAGAGTTCAATCCATTCGTCGGCAGAATTCGCGCGCGTGCCGCTCCACGCGACTTCGTTAATGACCACCGCGCCCGCAATGCCGGGATTCGGCGTTGGCGTCGGCGTCGCGGTGAACGTTGCGGTGAACGTTGCAGTACTGGTGGGCGTTGCGCCGAGCGTCGCGGTATCGGTCGGCGTTTGCGTGTCCGTCGCAGTTTGCGTCGGTGTGCCGGTTGCACTCGAAATGCAGTTGGGTGTATTCGGCGTCGGTGTGCACGCGGTGGTGAATGCGCCAATGCCGTCGGGATTGCGCGCGTAGGATTGATCACTCGCGGTGCTGTTGTACGTGTACGCATCCGCGATATTTGCATCGGGATGCAGCAGGCGCACATCATCGCCGCCGGTGTCATTCAAACCGATTCCCGTTTGCGCTTTATAGAAAATCAAAAAGCCGTTCGCCGCGATGTTCGTGCTGTTGGGTAATGTATATGGTGCAGCGCCGCCGCTCGCCACATCGTCAAGCTGCCAACCGCTCAAGTCAACGGCAAACGCGTTGTTGTTGTACAACTCGACCCATTCATCATCCGCATTGATTAATGTGTCGCCATTCCAATCGCTCGCGGGCTTGGGCAAGAATTCGTTAATGACAATGCCCGGCGCGAACGGCGTTGGCGAAAGTGTCGCCGTCGGCGTTTGCGTTTCTGTCGGGGTCAGTGTCGCGGTGAACGTTGCGGCGAACGTTGCAGTGCTGGTGGGCGTGGCGGTTTCGACGCCTGCGCAATACGTCACGGTAGAGGCGAGATTTTGTGGGTTGCTCGCGCCGCTGTTCAAAAGAAAATCGGTCGCATTGTCATCCGTATCGTAACAATTGCCCGCCGCGCCGCCGAGTTTGCGCTCGTAACTTTGTTCGGAAGTACCCGCAAGCGGCGTCAATGCGTTTCCTTCGACAAAAGTCGTCGTGGCGCACATGCCCACCGCATCAATCACAGAATCGTCGCCAAGAGTGACGGCAACGCCGCCGCTGTCGGCAATTCCTGCCGAGTACGTTTTGTCCGCGAGCGCTGCATTGCTCGACGTGGAGCCCGCCGCGAGAAAGTGTTGTCCCGGTGCGAGCGACGTTCCTGCATCAACTGTAAGCATGTTGATTAACGTCGCGCCGCAGCTGCTCGAACGGCGAATTTTCCAGCCGCCGATGTCAACGGTTGCGTTGGTTGGGTTAAAGAGTTCGACAAATTCATCGCTCGCGCCGAGTGGACCCCGCGAACGCATTTCGCTGATGACGATGTGCGTCGGCGCGATTGGTGTCGCAGTGGCGGTATCGGTTGGCGTAAACGTTAGAGTGTCTATAGCTGTATTCGTCGCGGTCGGCGTGCTGCAAGGATTGGTTGTTGATGATGTGTTGCGTGGGTTTGGCGTCCCCGTTGAAAAATCGGCGCTGTTGTTGTCCGTGTCTGTACAACCATTTGCTACACGCAAGTCCGATGTTGTATTACTCGGAGCGGGAGCATTTGCACCCTCCCTACAATTCGCTGTTGATCCGTATCCGACAAAATCTACAACACTTGCGGAGAAGGGACAACCGCTTCCACTTAATGCAGTAGTTGAGTTTACAAGTGCAACTTTTCCCGCAGTTGCGGCCATGCCGACGCTGCTTGATGCATCAGGAGTTGGCAGGTTTGCGCCATTCGCTCCATCGTTGCTCATCTTTACCAAATAGTATTGACCAGGTACAAGAGAGCCCGACAAATTGACGACTGTCCAAGTTGTACTCGTCGCGGGTGCGTATTGAACCGACCATCCTACGAGTGATTGTGTCGAATTGCTAAGGTTGAATACTTCAACAAAGTCCGCTTTGTATGGCGCGCCTGAATTTCCACCACCACCATATACTTGACTTATCACGACAGATGTGGAGATTTCCGGTTTTTTGCGCTTGGTTTCTGGCGCGGCGGTGAGGGGAAGGGACAGCAAAACGCAGACGCCCATAAAGAACGTCAACGCGAGAACGATTCGAGAGAGGGGTAAAGCAGACGGCACGTCGTGATCTCAAGGGGTGAGATTTTGATCAAACGAATGCGCCTAGTTTACGCCGTTGGAGAAAATCGTCAAACGGGGGAAATTCTGGTTCTTGGCGGAAAGGTGAGGTATCGGCAATACTTGTCCATACGCGCTGCATAATTGTTTCACAATTCCGCGCGAGGATAGAGCAAATTTTTTGAGGAGGATTTTCAATGCGTCTCGAACGAATCGTTTTACTGGGGCTGTTTGCCGCGCTGGCGTTGGTCGCGGCATGTGGCGGCGCGGGGAACGTGCCCAACGCGTCGCTGCTGGACACAAAGCGCGCGGGGGACACGATGAACGCGCTGGCGCAAGGCGAACTCGTCGCCGCCAAGCGCACGCGCACGCGGCCTGCCGCCACCGTGACGCCCATTTCGAAATACGACGCCGCGCAGTTGATCGCCGCGTTTGCGGACGAATATCTCGGCGCTGGCGTCACAGTTACGCGTACTCAAGGGGCGAACGTTCAAGTAACCTTGCCGATCACCATCCAAAAGGAATACAGCGCGTCGCTTGCGCTGGCGGGCCAAGTTGCGCGCGGCGTCGTCAACACGGGCGCATCTCAAGGCGCGGCGCAAGTCGCGGTCGGCAAAGGTTCCAGCAGCGGCGATTTGAACATGGACATTCTGAGCGCGTCCGAAGGCGCGTTCTCGCTCGTCGTCAAAACGACGCCGCCCGCCGATGCCGCGAGCGCGTTGGCATTGCTTCAAACGACATATCCCGCGCTGGCAGATGTTGATTTGCAGCAGATTCCATCCGAACAGGGCTATCTCTTTTCCGCCAAAACCACACATCCCGGCTATGATTGGGACACGCACCAACCGACGCTGGTCGCCAAAGGCGTGCTCGCGGGGACAACGCGCAAAAGCAGCAAAGCGACGATCGTGTGGGTGGTAATTGGGAATGGCGTGTTTGCGCAGAGTGTGACGCCGTGAGACCTCTCCCCCGACCCCTCTCCTGCAAAGCGAGGGGAGGAACCTCACCCCCAACCCCTCTCCTAAAAGGAGAGGGGAGTTTCTCTCCCCCTTCCTTTGTAGGGAAGGGGGTTGGGGGGTTAGGTTTGGGTGCGCTCTCTACACACCTCCAATATCTTCCGCAACACCTCTTCTAAATTTTCTTCTACTTCTTGATTCTTGACGCGCATCACCAAAATCTCGAAATCCCGAATCACCTCGTCGCGCGCTTGGTCGCGTTCCTTTTGCGATTCATGCACCTTGCCGTCCAACTCGACGACCAACGCGGCGGCGTGACAATAAAAATCGGCAATGTAGCGGCTGATGATTTGCTGGCGTCGAAAATGAAAACCGCCCAACCGATTGCCGCGTAACTCTTGCCACAAGATTTTTTCCGCCGGTGTCATGTCGCGGCGTAATTCTTTGGAACGCGTCACCAAATCGGAATTTACTTTTTGACCGCGAACGATGTTGTGTGGCATAAAGACCTCTCCCCTAACCCCTCCCCTACAAAGGGAGGGGAATGAACCTCTCCCCCAGCCCCTCTCCTACGAGGAGAGGTGAGCATTTACTTTCCTTTTTAGGGAAGGGGGTTGGGGGGTTGGGTGCTCTCCCCCTTCCTTTTTAGGGAAGGGGGTTGGGGGGTTGGGTGCTCTCCCCCTTCCTTTTTAGGGAAGGGGGTTGGGGGGTTGGGTGCTCTCCCCCTTCCTTTTTAGGGAAGGGGGTTGGGGGGTTAGGTTTTACTCCGCCCGAACAACCCCCGCACCCACTCCATCACCCCCCCCTTTCCCCCCACCTCCGCTTGCCCTTTTTCCATCCTCTTCTTCACCTCTCGCATCATCTCTTCCTCTTCCCGCACATCCTTTTCCAACCCAATCCCCGCATACAAATCGCGGCTGCGTGTAAACAAATCCAACGCGCCCGCCCAATCCCTTTTCGCCAGCGCAATATAGCCCATGTTGTGCAGCGTCGTCGCCAGTCCCGCTTTGTCGCCCACTTGTTCCTTCAACGCGACGCTGCGCTCATACCACCCCAACGCCGCGTCCAACTCCCCGCGCGCATAATGAATCGCTGCGATATTGTTGTATGTCGTCGCCAGTCCCGCTTTGTCGCCCAGTTCTTCGGACAACTTGCGGTCTATCTCATACCACGCCAACGCGTTTTCCAAATCCCCGCGCGCATCGTGAATCATTCCGATATTGTTGTAGGTAGTCGCCAGTCCCGCTTTGTCGCCCACTTGTTCACACAACGCGACACTGCGCTCATACCACGCCAACGCGTTTTCCAAATCCCCGCGCGCATCGTGAATCAATCC
>JACQWQ010000160.1 GCA_016209205.1 Chloroflexota bacterium | reverse complement strand
GGAGAAGCCAAATTCCCCGCTCCTTGTGAGAAAGGGGGAGAAGCCAAATTCCCCGCTCCTCGTAGGAGAGGGGTTAGGGGTGAGGTCAAGTTTCCCGCTCCTTGTGAGAAAGGGGGAGAAGCCAAATTCCCCGCTCCTCGTAGGAGAGGGGTTAGGGGTGAGGTCAAATTCCCCGCTCCTTGTGAGAAAGGGGGAGAAGCCAAATTCCCCTCTCCTCGTAGGAGAGGGGTTAGGGGTGAGGTTTCTTATCTTGGGCATCGTCGCGGGCTTGCTGACCTTGACGCGCCCCGAAGGCGTGGTGTTGGCGGGATTGGTTGGTCTCGGCTTGTTCATCCGCCAACGCAGCACCCTCACTTTTCTGATTGCTCGTATTTCGCTTTACACTCTCGCGTTTTTCATTCCACTCATCCCCTATCTCATCTTTAATCTCCAAACCAGCGGCACGCTCCTGCCCAATACGTTTTATGCCAAAGCAGCAGAATACGCCGAGCTTACAGCGCAGTCGAATTTTTTTGCGCGATGGTTGTCGCTCTATCGCCAGCCGTTGATTGGCGCACAAGTGCTGCTCGTGCCGGGATTGATTTTTGGGGCATGGAAACTAGCGCGCGAACGAAAATGGATTTTGCTTGTACCCGCCGCGTGGATTTTATTGCTGCCCGCGTTGTATGCGTGGCGCTTGCCCGTCGAATACCAATTCGGGCGTTATCTCATGCCCATCATTCCGTTCGTCGTCGTGTACGGCAGCGTTGGCACGGCGATGCTTTTTCAACGCATTTCGCTGCGCGTGATTCGACGCGCGTGGGCGTTGACGCTTGCCGCGCTGCTCGCCGCGTTCTATTTGCTCGGCGCGAATTTTTACGCGCAATCGGTCGCGGTGATTCAATGCGAAATGGTCGCGGTTGCAAATTGGACGCGCGCAAATTTGCCGCCGAACGCGTTGATTGCCGCGCACGACATTGGCGCGCAAGCGTATTTCGATCCGCGTCCGCTGCTCGACCTGGCGGGACTCGTGTCACCCGAAGTGATTCCGTTCATTCGCGACGAGGAAAAACTGATCGAGTGGATGAAAGCGCGCGGCGCACAATACGCGATTTTTTTCCCGACGTGGTATCCGCAGATTTCGCAAGACGCGCGTGTGCGCCAAGTTTTTTCAACGGGGTGTGTGACGACGCGAGAGCTGGGGGAAGAAAATTTAGGGGTGTACCAGGTCCAATGAAATTGAAAATTTTCAGAGAAAATTTTCAATTTCATTGGAGGATACTACCAACAAATTCTCTCTGCCCGCGCGCAAATTCGCCCGCGCTCATCGCGCGTTTGCCCGCGAGCTGCACCGCATTCAGAATCAAAATGCCGTGTCCGGTCGCCACCGCAATGTCTTTGCCGATTCGCAGCACCGTGCCGGGGAGTTCGGGGGTAACTTGGTTCGAGACAGAGGCGCGCAAAATCTTGAATTGTTCGCCGTGATAGTACGTGTAGGCAGTGGGCCAGGGTTGATACGCGCGCACCATGCGTTCCAGATCTACACACGGTTCGCTCCAATTGATTAGCCCGTCCTCTTTGGCGACCAGTGCGGTCACGGTCGCGCGGGCACTGTCTTGAGGAATCGGCGCGAGTTTACCTTCCAAATAATCGGGCAAGGCATCGCGTACGAGTTGTGCGCCGACGCGCGCTAATTTTTCGGTGAGCGTGGCGGTCGTTTCAGCGGGCGCAATGGGAATGGCACGCGCGGTGAGAATCGGACCTGTGTCCAGTCCTTCGTCCATTTGCATCAGCGTCACGCCCGTTTCGGCATCGCCCCACAAAATGGCGTACGGGATGGGCGACGCGCCGCGCCAGCGCGGGAGCAATGACGCATGTGTATTGACGCAACCGTGTGGGGAAATTTCCAACACTGTTTTGGGTAGAATCAAGCCGTACGCGGCAACGACGATCACATCGGGTTGATACGCGCGCAAGATGCTTTGCGCCGCGTCGTTGCGTAACGTGCGCGGCTGTTCGAGGGGTAATTTGTGCGCCAGCGCGAATTCTTTGACGGGCGAAGGAACGATTTGTTTGCCGCGCCCGATGGGCTTGTCGGCGCGTGTGTACACGGCGACAACATTGTAATTTTCGGCAAGAGCATGTAAAACAGGGACTGCAAATTCGGGCGTGCCCATGAAAACGAGGCGGGTCATTTTCTTCTCCACAGCCATTGTAACATAGAGCAATATTTTTTCGGTTTGCATTTGTCATTTCGAACGGAGTGTCCGATGCAGTTCATCGGCGAAATCTCGCTGTGCGCGGACGGATGAGATTTCTCGCCTCCGCTCGAAATGACAGTTCCCCCGACTTTGCAAAAGCCGTGATTGACCAATTCACTCGATAGAGCTAGAATACTGAACACCATGACCAAACGCCGTTGGCTCCTCGCTCCCCCCGCGCCCGCAAATTTCATGGCGCGGTTTCCTGAATACCCTCCGCTCATCGCCCAGATTTTTTATAATCGCGGCATTACGACGCACGACGATGCGCAGCGTTTTGTCGGCAGCGGCGATGCTCCCGATAATCCGTTCCAAATGAATGGCATGGCGGCGGCGGTCGAACGAATTCGCCGCGCGATTCGTCAAGGCGAAGCGATTGCGGTGTACGGCGATTTCGACGCGGATGGAGTTTGCTCCACCGCGCTGCTGACCGAAGCCCTCAAAGTCCTCGGCGCCAAAGCGATGCCGTACATCCCGCACCGCATCAACGAGGGCTATGGCTTGAATGAGGACGCGCTCAAAGACTTGAAAGATAAAGGTGCGCGCGTCGTCGTCACGGTGGACTGTGGCATTCGCTCGCTCGCCGAAGTGGACAGGGGCGCTGCGCTCGGGCTGGATATGATTGTCACCGATCACCACTCGGTCGGCGAAACCTTGCCCCGCGCGGTGGCGGTCATCAATCCGAAACAAAACGACGATGCGTATCCGTTCAAAGAATTCGCAGGCGTGGGCATCGCGTTCAAATTGGCGGAAGCATTGTCGCTCGCCCAAACGCGTGCCCCATTGCCCAACGCGCAGCCGCTGAATCTTGACGAATTGCTCGACCTCGTGGCGCTCGGCACCGTGGCGGACCTTGTGCCGCTGGTCGGAGAAAATCGCGTGCTGGTGAAACGCGGCATCGCGCGTTTGAGCAAAACGGATCGCCCCGGTTTGCAAGCGCTGATGCGCCAAGCCGCAGGCAAGAGCCGTCAGATGAACGCAGGCACGATTGGTTTTTATCTCGGACCGCGATTGAACGCGGCGGGACGCATCGAGCATGCGCGGATTGCCTACAAATTGCTTTCGACGCAATACCCCGGCGAAGCGGAACAACTCGCGGCGCAATTGGAAAATACAAATCGCGACCGTCAAAAAAAGACCGACGAGTTGACGCAAAAAGCGCGCGAGATCGTGGCGGCGCAAGCGAATGGTGAATATATTCTTATCGCGGGTTCGCCGGAATTTCACGAAGGCATTATCGGACTCATCGCGAGCAAATTGCAAGAAGAAGCGTATCGGCCCGCAATTGCGATGACGCATCAGGTGGAAAAGGGACAAATGCGCGGCAGCGCGCGCAGCATTCCCGAATTCAACATGATTGCCGCGCTCGACGAATGCGCGGAATTATTGGTGCGCCACGGCGGACATGCCGCCGCCGCGGGCTTTACGGTCACGAATGAAAATTTTCCCGCGCTGCACGCGCGCCTGCGTCACATTGCCGAACGCGAACTGGGACGCTTGGAACTCACGCCGACACTTTCGGTTGACGCCGTGGCGTCGTTAAGCGACATGAATTGGAAATTGTTGGAGCACCTCGATCAATTGCAGCCGTTCGGGTACGGCAATCGCGAGCCGCTGTTCCTGTCCAAAAATGTGCTGGTCAAAAACGCGCGCCTGGTCGGTACGGAACATGTGGCGCTCATGCTTTCGGATGGCATTGTCGTGTGGGACGCGATCGCGTTTCGTCAAAAAGAAATGTTCCCACAGCTCACCCCGCTGCCGAAACAGGTGGATGTGGTGTATACCCTCGCTTCCAAAGTCTGGGGCGGCGAAGCGCGTTTACAATTGGAAGTGAAAGATTTGCGAATAGCCGATGGCGGATAGCGGATAGCGGATAGCCATCTGCAATCTGCCATCGGCTATTTGCCATTGGCTATCTGCCATCTGCCATCTACTATCTGCTATGAATTCTCGCGAATATCCCGCGCACCCCATTCCCGGCGTCGGCGTGATTGTGTTCGACGACAATCGCGTTTTGCTGATCCAGCGCGGCAAGGCACCGCGACGCGGCGAGTGGAGCATCCCCGGCGGCGCGGTCGAGTTGGGCGAAACGGTGCGCGCTGCCGCTGTGCGCGAATTTGAGGAAGAGTGCGGCGGCGCAATCGAGCTGCGCGATTTGGTAGAGGTCGGCGATATTCTTTGGCAAGATGCTGACGGTAAATTGCAATATCACTACGTCATCATTGATTTTTGGGCGGAATGGCGCGGCGGTGAATTGCAAGCCCAGAGTGATGTCCTGGACGCGCGCTGGGTTGCGCCGGAGGATTTGCCCCGGTACGAACTGCCGCCGTGGACGCAGCAGGTGATTGAGAAAGCGGTGGAGATGCGAAACTCGGCTCTTTCCAGCGAATCGTAATTCGTGGCGCGCACTGCGCGCTAATAACAAAGCATGGCAAAAAATCAAAACTAAAATGCACGCGCGATTTTTTTTACTACTCTCCGGCGCGGCGGGACTCGGACTCGCCGCGCTGCTTTATTTTCTCGCCGCGCTGGCGCCGGGCGTGTTGAGTTTTCTCATTTTGATTCCGGCGGCGGGAATCGTCATTCTCGTTTTGCTCGTATTCGTTTCGCTGATTGAAATTGTCGTCATGACGACGGCGCTCGTGCGTCTTGCCCCGCATTTGCCCAATCCTCTGCTGTACGTCTTCGCCATGGGTTACGTCGCATTCGCCGGTGTGTATGCGCAGCTCTACGCGCTGCTCGTCCCCGATGTGCGCGGCATCCAAATCCTTGCCGCGTTGTGTCTGGTGCGTTGGCTCACGCTGCTGCTCGTGCACCCTGCCGCGCAAACGAAATAAACCGCGCTGCCGCGCTCGCTTTCACACAGAGATTGGCAGCGCGTATTCGGCCTTTGCGCCAACCGAGTGATCCACGAAGAACACGAAGAACACGAAGGGTTTCCTGGCGCCCTTGGTGTCCTTCGCGGATCAATTATTTCGCGCAATGTGCTCGCGATTGCAAAATGCCAAAGATTCCCAATGTGGGCGCGGAACGATTCGCGGTGTAGAATCAGTGCGGTAGTGAGGTAGTGCGGTAGTGTGAATTTGTAATATGCGATATGCGAATTAGGAGGACTAGCCGTGACGCATCCCAATCCCAAGACCATGGGGCAGCAATTCGGTCGCCGCTCGTGGGCGGAACCGTGGAAAATCAAAATGGTCGAACCGCTGCGCGTGATCACGCGCGCGGAACGCGAACGTGCATTACAAGACGCGGGCTACAATACGTTTCTTTTGAAATCCGATGACGTGTATATTGATTTGCTCACCGACAGCGGCACGAACGCAATGAGCGATCGGCAGTGGGCAGGTATGATGCTCGGCGATGAAGCGTACGCGGGCAGCCGCAACTTTTATCACCTCGAAGACGCGATGCGCAAGTATTACGGTTACAAACATCTCGTGCCGACGCATCAGGGGCGCGGGGCAGAGCACATTCTTTCTAAAGTCGCGATCAAAGACGGACAATACGTCGGCGGCAACATGTATTTCACCACGACGCGTTTGCACCAAGAACTCGCGGGCGGCACGTTCGTGGACGTGATAATTGACGAAGCGCACGACCCCGCGAATTTGCATCCGTTCAAGGGCAACGTAGATTTGAACAAGGTGCAAAAACTGATTGACGAGGTGGGCGCGCAAAACATTGCATATATTTCGCTTGCCGCAACGGTGAACATGGCAGGCGGGCAGCCGGTCAGCATGGCGAACGCGCGGGCGCTGCGCGAATTGTGCAGTCAACACGGCATTCGCGTTTTCCTCGACGCGACGCGCGCGGTAGAGAACGCGTTTTTCATTCAAGAACGCGAAGCGGATTATCAAAACAAATCGCTCGCCGAAATTCTGCACGAGTTTTGTTCGTACACCGACGGCGCGACCATGAGCGCGAAAAAAGATTCGTTGGCAAATATCGGCGGTTGGCTCGCGTTGAACGACGACGTGCTCTTTGAAGAAGCGAGCAACATGGTCGTCGTATACGAAGGGCTGCACACGTACGGCGGCATGGCGGGACGCGATATGGAAGCGCTCGCGATCGGGATTGTCGAATCGGTGCAAGATGACCACATGCGCGCGCGCATTGGGCAGGTGCGTTATCTCGGCGAACTGCTGACCGATTGGGAAATTCCGATTGTGCGGCCCGTCGGCGGGCACGCGATTTTTCTCGACGCCCGCGCGTTCTATCCGCACATTCCGCAAGACGACTTTCCCGCGCAAACGCTCGCCGCAGAGCTGTATCTCGATTCGGGCATCCGCTCGATGGAGCGCGGCATCGTCAGCGCGGGACGCAACGCGAAAACGGGCGACCACAATCGCCCAAAATTGGAACTCACGCGGCTCACGATTCCGCGCCGCGTTTACACCCAAGCGCACATGGACGTGGTCGCCGAATCGGTGAAAGCGGTGTACGATCAACGCGCCAAAACGCGCGGCTTGAAAATGGTGTTCGAGCCGAAATACCTGCGTTTTTTTCAGGCGCGGTTTGAGCGACTGTGAGTGAGACCGGCACAGTACATCACAAATGTCATTTCGAACGGAACGCAGTGGAGTGAGAAATCCTTCGGCTATGCTCAGGACAAGTTCTCAGCAAAACCGAGATTTCGCCGACGAACTGCGTCGGAGCATCCGCTGCTCAGAAACTTCCAGCGCACCGATTGAGTTATCGGACGGAAAACGCGAATTGTCACGCAGTTCGTGACGACGAATTTTGACGAATCCCAAAAGGTGTTCGCGCAGAACCTGTCCCGAAGCACTGAGGGATTGGTTTAGATTCGCGTGGATTCGCGTTGGAAAAGTTTCTGTTCCCTCAATTCTTCGGGACAAGCATCAAACATCACGCTCGCGCGTGATGGGCATCTCGAAATGACAGTTTCCCAAATTGTGATGTACGGTGTCAGCCTTTCACCAGCGGCTATCTGCCATTAGCCATCTGCTATCAGCCATCTACCATGTTCCACGAATCCCGCGACGGTATCACGTTCAGCGTCAAGGTCATTCCCCGCGCCAAGCGCGATGAAATCGTCGGCGTCGAAGGCGAGGCAGTGAAAATTCGGCTCAACGCGCCGCCGGTGGAAGGACGCGCAAACGAAGCGTTGATAAAATTTCTCGCGCAAGTCTTGGGGGTGGCGCGCGCGCAAGTGGAAATTGTGCGCGGCGATACGTCGCGGCGCAAAGTGGTGCGCGTGCGCGGCGTCGGGCTTGCCAAAATCAAGGAGCTGTTGAAAGCGTGATTGGGAAACCGTCACGCTTTCTTATTGCGCCGCGCACACAGAGATCCACGAAGGACACTGCAATCGCAAGCGATTGCCGCACTACGCCAAACAACGGCTTGGCAGAAACCCTTCGTGTTCTTCGTGTCCTTCGTGGATCACGCAGAATGCCGTGCGGAACTGTTCGACGCAATCCTACGTCTGTGAATTACCGAGTTATAAAGCAAACAACAGTTGACGGTTTTTGGCAGTGTGGGTTTGTCCAAGACGGATACCAAGTGACGTGTATAGTAGTTGCCCCGTCACTCGTCACCCGTCCCATCTTCAGGAGCACGTGCTATGGTTGCCAAAATTTTGACCATTGCGGTTGTCGTCGTCGCCTTGATTATGGGGATTGCCGTGGTCACTTCGTTTGCCGCCCCCGCTGAAGAACAATTGGATCCTGGCGTAACCTTACGCGTACAAGCCGCCGGAGTGAATGTGAATGTCACGCCGTGGCAGCTGGGCAATGAAGCGGTGGCGCGCGCGCGGGCAATTGCTTTGAGCAACGCCCAGCTTGTGTCCGGTTCGCGCATCGGCGATTATCCTGCCGATTATACGGGGCTGGTGGGGTACGCGTGGCAATTGCCGCAAACGGCGGAGCTTGCGAACAGTGAAGAATGGATGCGTACGCTCCGCGCGGAACACGCCGCCGAAATTCCACACGAAATGCTGCAAGCGGGCGATATTTTGGCGAATGACCGCAGCGGCGCATACGGTCACGCCATCGTCTTTGTACGGTGGGGGAATCCCGCGCAGTGGAGCGATTTACAAACTCTGACCGACCGCGCGAACGTGCGCGCCCAATTCGCGCAGGGCGTACAATTTGTCGGCTATGAAGTGGAGCGCTTTGCCACACCCGCGCGCGTGATGGAACGCCAATACACGCTTCGCACGCTGCAAGGCGCAGTGACGGTGCGGGAACTTGATGCCGCGCTGCACGGACCCTATTACGCGCTGCGCCACAACAAAATTCCCGCGTACGCCGTTACGCTTGCGCCCGTGACGATGAAATATACAACCTCCGGTAACCACGTCACCGCGCGTTTTACATTGCTCAATCAAGGGGGCGCGCCGCTCACGTTGAATACCGTATCGGTGGTAGCGTACGGTCCCGATGCGTTTCATCAAGGTCTCGCCGGAACTCAAGTCGAGTTTCCACAAGTCAAGCACATCGTTTTGCAGCCGGGGCATACGTACGTCTATCAACAATCCCTCGCGTTCCAACAAACGGGAACTTATCTCGCACTCGCGCGTTTTCAAGCCAATGGCGTCATGCAAATTCCCGCGCAGCCGACGTATTTTCAAATCGTTTCACAGTAGCGGTCGTTCAGACCCCAAGTGTTTTTCAATATCGTCGTTCGTCGAGTCGCACTGTGCCGCGAAAACACTTGGGGTCTTTTGCACGCGCGCGTTCCCAGTCATTCAGACCCCAAGTGTTTTTCACTATCGTCGTTCGTCGCGTCGCACTGTGTCGCGAAAACACTTGGGGTCTTGGCTTGGTACGCGCGCGTTCCCAGTCATTCAGACCCCAAGTGTTTTTCACTATCGTCGTTGGTCGCGTCGCACTGCGCCGCGAAAACACTTGGGGTCTTTTGCATGCGCGCATTGCAGCATCATTTTTCAGGGGCTCGTGAAGGTCGCTAGCAAATGTTCGAAGGCACCAAACTGTGTCGAGTCCGCAGGAATGGCGACAAAGCGATAGAGCCATTTGCCGCGCGGGACGAGAACTTGAATCGCTTCGGTTGGCTTGAAATATCCTTTCCACAAAATTTTTTGGCGGAATGCGGGTAGACCACTGACAGGTGCTTGCGATTCCAATGCCGAGAGTGCTTGAATGGATTCCTCGGGTTGTGCGACATCCTCGAGAGTTTTGTCACTGCAAAATGCAGGTGTCAAACTAATATACAAGTCCATTCCTTCCGTTGGTAATTGTGCTGGTGCTCTTGTCGGGGAGTAATTTCGAATTGAAATAATGCTGCCTTCATAGGGCCGGCGCATATCAGGACCGTTACTCGGGATGAACGGGCCCCCACTGAAGAACCACGTCGTAGGGTACTCGAATGTGAATCCGTACTTGGAGTCTTGATACGTCTTCCAACTGTTCGATGCGGATAAATAACCGATTGTCGGCGTAGGTTCTGGTGTGCGCGGCACGCGCGTCTTGCGCACGCGTGTCGGGCGCGGCGTTGCGTCTGGATTGCGTGTCGGTCGCGCGGGCGCGGCGGTGGGTTGAGGCATTGGCGTGTAGGCACGCGTTGGTGGCGCGGGAGAACATTCCCAGTTGAAGGATGTAAAGGTAGGTGTCTGAGCTGGTTGAAAGCCACCGCCTCTTCTGATCGGCGTTACCGGTGGGGTAAACCGAGCAGCAAGCACAGGTTTTGGATTCGGTACGAGCCGGATTGATTCCTGTCCATCCTGCGTGTGTAGTCGCTTGCTGGTTTTGGTATTGTAAACGCCGACGACAACAGAAAAATTTGGCGGCAGAGAGAGGTTTGGAAAGGATGCTTCGGTGACGCCCTTGGCGTTTTTTTGCCAATAATGCGTTTCAAGGTATAGCCCATGATTCAAGATTGGTTTATCGTACTGTGCCAAAATTTGACCTTGCGCGTCAACGACATGAATGAAAGCGGAATAGTTGGCGGAAGGATAAACTTTGGCTTTCCAGAATAGTAGGATGGTTAGCGGTAGGGTAGAGTTAGAGATTCCTTCATCGGAAAATTCATAGCCCGCAAGTGCGAGCTCGTTTCCAAATACAACGGGTAATTTCAACTTGGCGGCGCGAGTTTCGGTTGGTGTGGGATTGACAAGACCGATAGGCGCTGTGCGAAAGTTGAAAATGAAAAAGAGAACCACGATGGTTGTGACGGCAACTATCGAGACCGCGACGGAACGGATAATCGTCAGGTTTTGCTTGCGCGTCACATATCCTGCCAATGCTTTTTGCACGTTGCCCTCCAGTTGAACCCCGGGGCGCGCGCGGTCCCAACGCCGGTGCATGGTTTCCTTGAGCAGCATTTCCAGATTTGGCGCGTTATCCTCGCGTGTAATTTTTGACGTACTCATTCCCATTCCACCTTTCCTTGCAGCTGCGCGCGAATTTTCGCGTGCGCGTTTTGCAGACGCGTGCGGACGGCGCGGTCACTGACACCCGCGATCTGCGCAATCTCGGTGGTGCTCAATTCGTGATAGTAACGCAGCACCACCGCTTCACGTTCGTGCTCCGGCAGCGCGTGAATGGCTTGCCACACCAACGCGTCGCGTTCGCTTTGCAGCGCGGCATGTTCGGGCTGCGGCGGCGCGTGCTTGTCTGTGGAAAATAACGCGTGCACGAGCCGCGTGACGCGTGCGCGCGAATGCCGTTGGCGCAGCCGCCCACGACATACATTCAAGGTGATGGCATACAACCATGTCTTGAAATCGGCTTGCCCGCGAAACGAATCAATTCGTTTCAACGCCAGCACGAACGCGTCTTGCGTCGCCTCGTCGGCTTCGGCGGAATCGTCCAGCATGGACAGCGCGAGCCGGATGGCGCAAGAATGCGTTCGCAATTGACGCAATATACCAGCTCGCTTCGCGTTTTGAGGCGTGACGCGAGACCGCTGGGCACGGCGAAACCGCACGCGCTGCATGAAGAATTTTTCATCGGCGCGACGGCGCGCCCTTTTTTCGTCACGCGCAGAGTGTCATAGACGCGCAACGTGTTGGCGTCGAGTTGCGCACGGAGGCCCGCGCGTTTGTGCGCGAGGGCGGCATCCAACGCGTCGAGCGCTAGCAGCGCCGCGCGGTCCTTGTCATGCCGCGCGTTCGTTTGCGCGGAAATGGTTTCCAATGCCGCGCGTTTTGCTGCGGCGAGATTGTCCGCCGCTTCGATTTGCTCCATCAACGCGAGTTCGTGGTCTTCGAGTTCGCGCTTGCGGCGCTGGAGCATTTTTTCGTCTTGATTCAGTCCCGCCAGTTCTTTGGCGTTGGTGATGCGCCCGCTGTAGAGGCGTTCGTTGACCTGTTTGATTTTTTCTGCCAGCCCTTGCGTTTCGAGTTCCAGCGAACGGAGCTGCGCTTTGAGTTCCGTAGTGCGCGTATCGGATTGTGCGAAGACAGCGCGCGCGGCGTTCAAATCCGCCGTGTCCGCCAAAGATTTTTCTGTCGCGGCGCGCAGAACGGTATTTTCGTCGCTTCGCATATCCATGTTTTGCAGTTCGACCAGCAGTGTAATGGCATTCATATAGGCGAAAATCCTTAAATTTTGCGCGCGGAGTGGCAAATGGTGGGGAGAACCTATTGACACCCCCTTGAAAATAAGCGATAATGTGGCACGCGGTGGGGGAAAGTGGGGGAAAGTGGTGAAACTAGCCCTCACTTTCTTGCTTTAGTGGGGAATTTTAGAACGAGTGTTCTAGGACAATTTCATCATGTTTCTCGGTGAATATTCACACAATCTCGATGAAAAAGGGCGGTTGACTCTGCCGGCGCGAATGCGTGAATTATTGGGCGAACGCGTCGTGGTCACGCGCGGGCTAGAGCGCTGCCTTTTGGTTTTCCCCGCCAACGATTTCGAGAAATTTTTGCAGAACGTCAATACGGTCGGCATGACCGCCGCCGACGTGCGCGGATTATCGCGCTTTTTCAGCAGCAAGGCAACCGAAGATTCCCCAGACAAGCAAGGACGCATCAATCTCCCTCAAACGCTGCGCGACCATGCGAACCTCAACGGCGAAGTGACAGTTATCGGCGCTTTCGATCACGTTGAATTGTGGAACCCGGCGCAGTACCTCCAAGCTGACGCGGACCTGGTAAAGAATGTGCCGGACATGTCAGAACGCGTGAACGAAGCTATGCAGCGCATTCGGGAAAAGTAGTGCGGTAGTGCGGTAGTGCGGTAGTGCAATCGTGCGATAGTGCGATAGTGCGGTAGTGCGATAGTGCGGTAGTGCGATAGTGCGATTTGCGATTTGCGATACGCGATACGCGATTAGGAAATTGATGAAGCCGCATGTTCCCGTTTTGCTCGACGAGGTAATCCACGCGCTCGCGCCCAAGGGGGGGGGGAAATATATTGACGGGACGGTGGGCGCGGGTGGACATGCGGAAGCGATTCTCAACGCGTCGGCGCCCGACGGAAAATTACTGGGACTCGACGGCGATCTCGACGCCCTCGAACTGGCGCGTCAAACTCTCCAGCCCTTTGGCGAACGCGCTGTGCTCGTGCGTTCGAACTTTACACAAATCAAAACCGTCGCGACGCAATACGGCTGGATTCCCGCCGACGGTGTGCTGCTCGATTTTGGTTTGTCCTCGATGCAATTGGCGAATCCGGCGCGCGGCTTTGCGTTTACAAGCGATTCACTCGACATGCGCATGGACGACCGCACCGAGCTTACCGCCGCCGAAATTGTGAATAAATGGGACGAAGCAGAACTCGCCGACCTGATTTTTGAATACGGCGAAGAACGCGCCTCACACAAAATTGCGCGCGTGATTTGTGAATATCGCCCGCTGCACTCGGCGCACGAGCTGGCGGATTTGATCGAGCGGACAGTGGGACGGCACGGCAAAATTCATCCGGCGACGCGCACGTTTCAGGCGCTGCGCATCGCGGTGAATCACGAATTGGAGAACGTGGAAAATGTTTTGCCGCAATTGGCACAAGTTGTCGAGCAGGGCGGACGCGTCGCCATCATTACTTTTCATTCGTTAGAAGACCGCATCGTAAAAAGTTTTTTCAAAAATAACGCGCAGTGGCGCAATTTGACGAAACATCCGATTCAACCGACGTATCAACAAACGCGCGAGAATCCGCGCGCGCGAAGCGCGAAATTGCGAGTGGCGAAGAGGGTGTAAGAGGGAGAGCGGGAGTGATGGAGTGATGGAGAGATAGAGTGATCAGTGATCAGTAATCAGTAGTTAGAATGTCGGATGGTCGGATGGTCGGATAGTCAAGCGATACGCGATAGGCGATAGGCGAACGGTTACACAAGACATGAAACGTATTCTAGCGCGTTGGCGAGAACGGATTGAAACTAAATATCAAGAACTAGTCGAGCAAGCGCGCGCGCGGTGGGAAACGCTGCCCTCTTTTGGCACCATGCGGATCGCGCTGGCGGCGCTGATGGCTTTTATTTTTTTCGCGTTGGTGTATTTGATGCAATCGTCGAATGCGGCGTTGATCGCGCGTGATTTGCGCGTCAAGCAATTGAAAATTCAGGAAATCGAACGCGAGAACGCGCAGCTGCGCTACGAAATCGCCGCGCTCGCGTCGCCCAGCGCAATCGAACAGCGCGCGCGCAAATTGGGCCTCGCGCCCGCCAAACGCGTCGTGTACGCCGAGATGCCGTGGATTCAACCGCCGCCGAATGAATTGATGCCGGCGTTTTTGCCCGAAGGCAATACGGATGCTGCCCCGCAAGTTTATGAAACCACCGACGCTTCCGTGTGGGAAGAATTGTTGTCCGTACTAGGATTGGGAAATCTGTCCGATTACGTGAACGCGCAAACGAGATGAGTAATGAGTGCAGAGGACTGAGGACTGAGAGTACTCTCAGTCCTCAGTCCTCGGTCCTCAGCACTAACAGTGTCTGCCTTAACGCCCGCCCAATTCTCGCGCCGCTCGTACGTGTTGTTTGCGATCATGGTCGCCGCCGCGTTGGTGATTACCGTGCGGCTCGGCTATTGGCAAATGGTGCGTCACGACGATTTGAACAAGTTGGCATTGAATTTGCGCGAGCGGACGATCACCGATTATGCGCGGCGCGGGGATATTCTCACGGGCGATGGTGTTTTGTTGGCGACGGATATTTACAGTTACGAGGTCGCGGCGCATCCCAAGCTCATTGACAATCCAAAAGAGCAGGCGCAAGTGCTCGCGCCGGTGCTGAACTTGAGCGAAGCCGAACTGGTTCAAAAATTATCGTCGCAGGAAAGCACGGTCATGCTCACGCTCAACGCGCCGGTCAACGCGGGCAAAGAACTGACGGCGCTGCGCAATGCGGGCAAAATTGGCGCGATTGATTTCATTGCCAAACCGAATCGCCGTTATCCCGGCAGCTCGCTGGCGGCGCACGTCATCGGCTTTGCGAGCGCGAGTCGTGAGGGCGCGTACGGCGTCGAACAGTATTACGATGAAATTTTGCGCGGGCGCGACGGGCAAATTCGCGCCGAAGCGGATGCGATTGGCGACGAAACCCTGCCGTTTGATTTGCCGCAAGGGTCGCCCGCGTTTGACGGGTCGAGCATCGTTTTGACGCTCAACAGCGCGATTCAAAATATCGCCGAACGCGAACTGGCGCGCGGGGTGCAGGAGTTTAACGCCAAGAGCGGGCAGATTCTGATTTTGGAACCGCGCACGGGAAAAATTTTGGCGCTTGCCAGTTTTCCCGCCCCCGATGTAAATGCCTTTGCGACGACGAAAATTGACGCGTACGCCGATCCGGTCGTGAGCTTGCCGTACGAGCCGGGCTCCGTATTCAAAGCGATTACGCTCGCGACCGGTTTGGATTCCGGCAAGATTTCGCGCGGCGTCGTGTTGAATGATCCGGGGGCGGTCATTATCGGCGGGCGCACGATTTACAACTCCGACCGCAGAGGATATGGCAACGTTGACCTCGTGACCGCGATGGCGAAATCGCTGAACGTAATTGCGTCGAAAATCGCGTTGGCGACGGGCGCAAAAACATTTTATCAATACCTGCACGATTTTGGTTTTGGCTCGTTGAGCAATGTGGACCTCGCGGGCGAAATTCCCGGCACGGTAAAAAATCCGGGCGACGGGATTTGGTACGAATCGGACCTGGGCACGAATTCGTTCGGGCAGGGGATTGCGACGACGCCGCTGCAAATGGCGAATGCGCTCGCAGTTATCGCAAACGGCGGCAACTTGATGCGCCCGTACATCGTGGATCGCATCATTCATCCCGATGGTTCGGTCGAAGTGCGTTCGCCGCGCGTGCTGCGTCGAGTGTTGAAACCGGAAACGGCAAACGCGGTCACGGATATTTTGTCCAAATCTATTTTGACGGAATCCACGAACAAGGCGAATTTGCCCGGTTACAAAATCACGGGCAAGACCGGCACCGCGCAAATTCCGGTGCCGGGCGGGTATGATCCGAAATGGACGATTGCATCGTTCGGCGGATATTTTCCCGCCGATAATCCGCAGTATGTGATTTTGGTGAAAATTGACCGCCCACAAAAATCGCCCTGGGGTTCACAAGTGGCGTCGCCGATTTTCGCCGCCGTCGCGCAGCAAATCGCACAATTGACCGGTTTGCCGCCGGATGACGTGCGGAACAAAATCAAGTGAGCAGTGGACGGTAATCAGTTATCAGTGGACGGTAATCAGTTATCAGTGGACGGTAATCAGTAATCAGTGGACAGGGTAGTATGTCGAGAATTGTGTAAATTCGTAGGGGCAGTGCCTTGTGCCTGCCCAGCTGTGCGAGGTTACACAACATTCGCCATTACGGCGTGGACAGTGAACAGTAATCAGTGAACAGTGAACAGTAATCAGTGAACAGTGAACAGTAATCAGTGGACAGGGTAGTATGTCGAGAATTGTGTAAATTCGTAGGGGCAGTGCCTTGTGCCTGCCCAGCTGTGCGAGGTTGCACAACATTCGCCATTACGGCGTGAACAGTAATCAGTAACTGGAGAATTGCAGATGGCAATCGCAAATCGTACGGCAGGGGTTACGCGCGGGTACAAACCAAAAGCGAAACGCGCGGCAAAGTGCGAGCCGAGTGTTTGGCGGCGCGCGGCGGCAAGTTTGCGCCAGGGCGCGCGCGAAATCGTCGCCTTTGCACAGGACGAGATCGTTTATGCGACAATGGACACGCTGCACTTGCTCGCCTATCTGCGTTACGAATTGCGCATAGAGACACGGACGCGGGTCGAACCGGTCGTACAGGAATGGGAATCGTTCGTCCAAGAACACGAATTGATACGTGATGTGGGAACGTTTGCCGTCGAGCAAGTGGGCACGTTCAAGCGTTGAAGCTGCCTGCCCTGAATGCAATGAAGGGTCAAGCGTGAAACGTCAAACGTGAAGCGTGAAACCTGAAACGTGAAACCTGAAACGTGAGGCGTGAAACGTGAGGCGTGAAACGTGAGGCGTGAAACGTGAGGCGTGAAACGTGAAGCGTGAAACGTGAGACGTGAGACGTGAAACGTCAAACGTGAGACGTGAGACGTGAAACGTCAAACGTGAGGCGTGAAACGTGAAGCGTCAAACGTGAGACGTGAAACCTGAGACCTGAAACCTGAAACATGTTGCTCGGCGATTTGTATCAAGCTTTAACGGGAACCAAACCATCGGGTAGCGAGTCGGTTGCGGCGCTCATGAATGAGCGCATACGGCAAGTGGCGATAGATTCGCGGCAAGTAATACCGGGGTCGGTGTTTTTTGCGCTAAAGGGTGAAGCGCTCGATGGGCATCAGTTTATTGGCGAAGCGTTGGCGCGCGGCGCAATCGCCATCATCGGAAACGCGCGCGCGCGCGAGCTGGGGTTCGGAGGCAGTCTAACTTTAATAGATGTCGCCGGGTTACAACCGGACCCCGGCTTTCACGTCGCAGGCATCCCGCTTTTTGTAACAAACGATAGTTTGGTGGCTTTGCAAAATTTTGCTGCCTACTGGCGGCGCAAATTTACAAACCTGCAAGTCATCGGCGTGACGGGCAGCGTCGGAAAAACTTCGACCAAAGAATTGATTTGGGCTGTGCTCAAGCAGCGTTATCGCACCTTAAAAAGTCAAGGCAATCTCAACAGCGAAACGGGTTTGCCGCTGACGATTTTCAATCTGAACGAAGCGCACGAACGCGCCGTCCTCGAGATGGGCATGTATGCGCCCGGCGAAATCACAACGCTGTGCAACATTGCCCAGCCCGTGATTGGGGTTGTCACACTCGTCGCACCGATTCACCTGGAACGGCTCGGCGCGATTGAAGATATTACCGACGCGAAAGCAGAATTGGTGCAAGCTCTCCCCGCCGACGGTTGGGCGATTCTCAACGGCGATGATGCGCGCGTGCTATCCATGCGCGGCAAGACCAACGCGCAGGTGATGACGTTCGGTTTGAGTCGCGCGAACGATGTGTGGGCGGACGAGATCGCGGGTCAGGGTTTGGAGGGGATGGAGTTTATCCTGCATCATCGCGACACGCATTTGCACGTGCGTGTGCCGCTGCTCGGACAGCACAGCGTCCATACCGCGCTCGCGGCGTCGGCGGTCGGGTTGGTGCAAGGTTTGTCGTGGGAAGAAATTCTCAACGGCTTGAAAGATGTTTCGGCGCAATTGCGTTTGATTGCCGTGCCGGGCGAAAACGGCATCACGCTTTTGGATGATACGTACAATGCCAGCCCGCCTTCGACGCTTGCGGCATTGAATCTGCTCGCGGAAATGAGCGAACGAAAAATCGCCGTGTTGGGCGACATGCGCGAATTGGGCGCGTACGAACAAGAAGGACATTCGTTGGTCGGCATTCGCGCGGCAGAGGTGGCGGATATTATTATTGCGGTCGGCCAGCTGGGCAAGTTGATTGGCGAGGCGGCGCAGTTGGAGGGGCACGCTCAAGTGTATTACGCACACGACAACGCGCAGGCGATTGAACAGCTGCGTCAAGTGGCGCGTCACGGCGATGTGGTTTTGATCAAAGGTTCGCGCGGCGCACAGATGGAAGAGATTGTGCAAGCGTTGGCGTTGGACACGGAAGGACACGGAGGAAGGGCGCACTAGCGTGAATGTCATTTCGAGCGGAGCGAGAAATCTTGGTTTTGGCGCAAGAGATTTCTCGCTCCGCTCGAAATGACAACCAATCGTACTCATGTCTATCCCTCTTGCACTTGGTACACTTTCTTTTCTGCTCGCCGTCATTTGGGGGGCGCCATTAATTCGTTGGCTGCGCGCGAATCGCGTCGGCAAACAGATTCGCATCGAAGAACCCGGCTCGAATCAACTGAAAATGGGTACGCCGACGATGGGCGGCATCATGATCATTGTGCCCGTGATCATCATTACGGTCACGCTGAACATTTACAATCTTACCGGCGGCACATTGATCGGCGGTTCGATTCTGGTGCCGCTGATGACGATGATCGGATACGGCGCGTTGGGCGCGTTTGACGATTGGACGGGCTTGCGCGGCGCACACGGCGCGGTCGGTTTGTTGGGACGCTATAAAATTCTGGTGCAAACGGTGTTGGCGTTCATCATTGCACTGATCTTGTATTTCCCGCTCGACATTCACAGCATTGCGATTCCGACGGTGGCGCAGAAAATTAATCTCGGTTTGATTTACATTCCGATCGCGATGTTTATCATCGTCGGTTCGTCGAATGCGGTAAATTTTACGGACGGACTGGATTCGCTCGCGGGATGGGTGACGGCGTTCGGATTTGCGGCGTACGGGGTGATTGCCTATTTGCAGCAGCAGATTTATTTGGTGACGTTTTGTTTCATCATGGTCGGCGCGCTGCTCGCGTTTCTCTGGTACAACGCGCATCCCGCAGAATTGTTCATGGGCGATGTCGGTTCGCTCGCGTTGGGTTCGACGCTGGCAGTCGTCGCACTGATGACCGGGCAGTGGCTCTTGCTGCCGTTGGTGGGCATTATTTTTGTCGCCGAAATGGTTTCGGTGATTTTGCAAGTATCCTATTTCAAACTGACCAAGGGCAAACGCATTTTCAAGATGGCGCCGATTCATTATCACTTTATTCTGATGGGCTGGTCGGAAACTCAAGTCGTACAGCGTTTTTGGCTCGTCGGTTTGTTGGCGGCGATGTTGGGGGTGGCATTGGCGTTGCTCTAGTCGGTTGGTCGGATGGTCGGATAGTTGGATGGTCACATGGAGACAAGCAAGTCTATGCATCAAGAGCTCATTGCAAAATTAGCCGCGCGCGGAATTACGCTTGATGACTTGAAGCGAACTGACAAAGATTTTTGGCATTCAAAAACTCCTGAAGAAAGATTGCTTGCGGCTGAATTGATGCGTCGGATAAAATATGGTTACGTCTCGAACAAGTTATGTATGATGCGCGTGCTTGAAGTTGTGACGCAAGCTCAAGATGATTGACTTGAAAAACAAACGCGTCCTCGTCATGGGTCTCGGTCTGCACGGCGGCGGACTGGGCGTGACGCGGTGGCTGCTGAAACAGGGCGCGCGGGTTACGGTCACGGACCTTAAAAAAGCGGATGAATTGAAATCCACGCTAGATGCGTTGGGCAATGTGCCGCAAACGGCGCAGCTCGAATTTGTGTTGGGCGAACATCGCGAGCCTGATTTTGAAAACGCGGATTTGGTTGTGCGCAATCCGGGCGTGCCGCGCGAATCGCGCTATTTGCAAATTGCGCGCGAACGCGGAATACCGATTCGCATGGAGTTGGGGCTGTTCACCGAATTGCTGCCGCGCGGAATGGACCAAGTCATTGGTATCACGGGCACCAAAGGCAAGACGACGACGACGCTGATGACCGGCGCGATCTTGAAACGCGCGAATCCCAAAACGGTTGTGGCGGGCAATCTGCGCGTGTCGGCGCTGGAACTGCTCGATCAAATTGATGCGGATACGCCCGTCGTTTTGGAAATGTCGTCGTTTCAACTCGAAGAGTTTCAAGAACTGAAACGCAGCCCGCACATTGCCGTGCTCACGAATGTGTATCCTGACCATCTGAATCGCTATCGCGACATGGACGAATACGCGTGGGCTAAAGCGCAAATTTTTTTGCACCAATCGCCGCGTGATTTTGTCATTTTGAACTTTGATAATCCGATTTGCACACGGTTACGACCGAAAGCCATCGGGCAAGTGATCTGGTTCAGCCGCACACGCGCGTTAAAAGATGGCGCACTGTTTGAACGCGATTGGCTGGTGTGGAATGAGCAGGGTAAAAAGCAAAATGTTTTGCCCGCGGCGGATTTGATTGCGGGCGAGCACAATATCGAGAACGCGCTTGCCGCAATGGCGATTACGCACGCGTGGGGCGCGCCGCTCGACGTAATTGCTGAAACATTGCGCGAATTTCGCGGTGTGCCGCATCGTTTGGAACTCGTACGTGAATTGAACGGCGTGCAGTACATCAACGACACGACGGCGACCGCGCCGACCGCGACGATTGCGGCATTAAGAACATTTGCAGCTCTGAAAACGCTCGCGCCGCGCGGGGGAAAAATTTATTTGATTGTGGGCGGGTACGACAAGGGCTTGCCGTACGCGGAGATGGCCAAGACGATTTTGGAAACGAACGCGCGAGTGATTTTGTTGGACGGGAACGCGACGGAAAAAATAGAACAAGCATTGACGCAGGCAAACGCGGCGGCGCAAATCATCGCGCACGCGAAATCATTGCAGCAAGCCGTCGAGTCGGGAAAAAACGCCGCGCGTGTGGGCGACATTGTTTTACTTTCGCCGGGCGCGGCGAGTTTCGGAATGTTTGTGAACGAGTTTGAGCGCGGCGACAAATTTCGTGAGATTGTCCGGGCGCTGTAATTTGAGATGTAGTGACGAATTTATTCGTGCAGCTAACGAATGAATTCGTTACTACGGGATTTTTATGGCTCTTCCCATCACCTCGCAAGCATCGTGGTTCGGTACGGTGTGCTCCCGTTTGTGGACGCGCAATGTTCGGCCTGCCGATTACGTGCTGACGGTTATTGTCGGCGCGCTGCTGTTGATTGGGGTCATGATGATTTACAGCGTTTCGGTCGGACCCAATTTGCAGACGGGCCAAGGCGATCCGTTCAGTTTGGTCGAACGTCATCTCGTGATGTTGGGCATCGGTTTGTGCGCGCTGGTGATTGGCTCGCGTCTCGATTATCACCTTTTGCAGCGCGGGACCGTGTGGCTGATGTTTGGCACATTGGCGCTGCTCGTCGCCGTGTTGATTTTTGGCGAAGGGGTTCAAGGCGCGAAACGCTGGCTGATTGGGCCCTCGATTCAGCCAGGGGAAATTGCCAAACTCGTTACGATCATTTATGTTGCCGCGTGGCTCGCGTCCAAAGGCAAAAAACTGCGGAATCCGTTGTATGGCTTGCTGCCGTTTTCGATTTTGGTGGGGATTGTCGCCGGGTTTATCATTTTGCAGCCGAATTACAGCACCGCGATGTTGATCGCCGCCGTCGCGTTCACCATGTTTTTCATCGCGGGCGCGGACTTGCGCCAATTCATCGGTTCGGCGGTCGTGACGGGCGGGGTGGCGACCTTGATTGTGACGCAATCCGCGCGCGCCATGGCGCGCTTTGGCACGTTGATTGTTGACCCCGCCAAAGAATTGAATGACGGCTCGTGGCAAATCGCGCAGACGTTGATTGCGCTGGCGTCAGGCGGCGTCTTTGGCAAAGGGTTGGGCACAGGCGGCGGACAATACGGTTACGTGCCGCTCGCGCACTCGGACGGCATCTTTGCGATTTGGGGCGAAGAGACCGGATTGATCGGCGCGATACTTTTGGTGGGACTGTTTGTCGCGCTGGCGTATCGCGGCTTTCGCATCGCGCAAAAAGCGCCCGATGATTTTGGACGCGTGCTCGCGGCGGGCATTACGTTTTGGTTGGTGCTCCAAGCGTTTGTCAATATCGGCGTGGTCACGCAGTTGATTCCTTTTACGGGACAACCGCTGCCGTTCATTTCGTACGGCGGTTCATCTTTGGTGATGAGCATGGCGAGCGTCGGAATTTTATTGAGCATTTCGCGTGCGCTGCCAAAGCCGCCGGTCGTAAAGAGTGTGCCGGTCGTGGGCGGCGCAACGCCGGTTCTGGAAAACTCGGCGACGACAAAAAAGAATGCGACTATTAGTTACAGGGGGCGGGACCGGCGGACACGTGTATCCACTCGTCGCCGTAGTGCAACACCTCGCCGCCGCCCAAATTCTGAACCTGACGAATGAGGTCCTGTACCTCGGACGCGACGCGAGCGTCGAGCAGCGCATCGCGTCGCGTTTGAACATTCCGTTCGCGGGAATTCGCGTCGGTGGTTTGCGCGGCTTGGGTCTGTTGACGCAAGCGCGCAATTTTTCGCACAGCGTGGCGGCGGCACGCGTCGCGGCGCAAGAGATTGCCAAATTCAAACCGAATGTGGTGTTGGCGACGGGCGGCTACGTAAGCGCCCCGGTGATTTGGGCGGCGTGGCGTAAAAAAATTCCGGTCGTGATTGACTTGCCCGATCTCGAGCCGGGTTGGGCGATTCGAGCGACGTGGCGCTTGAGCCAACAAGTGGCGGTTTCATTTGACGAGGTGTTGAGATTTTTCCCGCGCGGGCGCGCCGCCGTGACCGGCTATCCGGTGCGCGCAGAATTTTTTCAGGCGACCCGCGATGCGGGACGCGCACATTTCCAACTTGATACGGGATTGCCGGTTGTCACCGTCTTTGGCGGCAGTCAAGGCGCGCACGCGTTGAATGAAACCGTGCGCGCCAATTTGGAAACATTGGCGCGCACGACACAAATTTTGCACGTCAGCGGCGCACGCGACAAAACCTCCCTTGAAGGCGCACGCGCGCGGTTGGAAACAAAACTTGCCGCGCGGTATCACATCTTTGAATATCTGGATGAGGACATGCCGCTGGCTCTCGCCGCCGCCGATGTGATTGTCGCACGTGCAGGCGCGGCAACGCTCGGCGAATTTCCAGCTGTGGGTGTGCCAAGCATTCTGGCGCCGGGTTTGTTTGCGCAAGGACATCAGTCCAAGAACGCGGAATTTCTCGCGTCACGCGGCGCGGCGCTGGTGTTGGCGGAAGAAAAACTCGCGGGTGAATTTGTGACGACGCTGTTGAATTTATTGAACGACGAAACACGTTTGTGTGAAATGCGCGCAGCGGTGAAAAAACTCGCACAGCCGGATGCAGCAAGGCGGATTGGCAAATTGTTGCAAGAGGTGAGCGTGTGAAGAGACCTCACCCCCGACCCCTCTCCTACGAGGAGAGGGGAGATGCATTGCCCCCCCAACCCATCTCCGATGGGGAGCGAGGAGATGCATCGCACCCCCGACCCCTCTCCTATGAAGAGAGGGGAGAGACACCGCACGGCCAGCTCCTCTCCGACGAGGAGAGGGGAGAGACACCGCACGGCCAGCTCCTCTCCGACGAGGAGAGGGGGGTAAGGCGGATTCACTTTGTCGGCGTGGGTGGCGCGGGGTTGTCGGCGCTGGCGCGGGTGATGCTGGGACGCGGGTTTGTGGTGAGCGGATCGGACGCGACGGCTTCACGGGTGACGGATGATTTGGCGGACGCGGGCGTGAAAATTTTTGTGGGACACGCGGCGGAAAATATCGCGGGCGCGGATTTGATTGTTGTTACTTCGGCGGCGCCGGCGGACAACCCCGAAATTGTGGCGGCGCAGGCGCAAAACATCCCGCTGCTGCGGCGACGCGAATTTTTGCGCGAGGTCACGGCAGGGTATGACACGATTGCCATTGCTGGTTCGCACGGCAAGACGACGACGACGGCAATGATCGCGACGCTGCTCGCCGACGCGGGATTTGATCCGACGGCGGTGATTGGCGGGATGATTCCCGAATGGCAAACCAATGCGCGCGTGGGCACAGGTAAGCTCTTGGTGATTGAAGCGGATGAGTATGATTACGCATTTCTCGGACTGGAGCCGTTCATTGCCGTTGTGACGAATGTGGACTATGATCATCCCGATTTGTTTCCGACGCGTGACGCGTATCAAAATGCGTTTGCGCAATTTATGGCGCAGACGCGTCGGGATGGGGTGCTCGTGGTGTGTGGGGACGAACAGGTTGCGCTCGATTTGGCAAGCCGCAGCGGACGCGCGGTAGTGACGTACGGGTTGGGTCGAGACAACGATTGGCGCGCGGAAGAGGTTCTGCCGAACGCGCGGGGCGGTTCGGATTTTACTGTTTTGCACGGCGGAAACGCGCTGGGCCAGGCGTCGCTCCAAGTGCCGGGGACGCACAATGTTTTGAATGCGCTCGCTGCCATCGTCGTAACACGGCGCTGCGGCGCAGCGTATGCTGTAGCGGGGGAAACCCTCACAAAATTCAAGGGTGTCGGGCGACGCTTTCAGGTTCACGGGACCTTTCATGGCGCGGTCGTCATTGACGATTACGCGCACCATCCGACCGAAATCCGCGCGACGTTGAGCGCCGCGCGGATGCGTTATCCTCACGCGAAAATTTGGGCGTTGTTTCAACCGCACACGTTCAGCCGTACACGCGCGCTATTGGATGAATTTGCCAACGCGTTCGAAGACGCCGACCGGGTGTTGGTAACGGAAATCTATGCGGCGCGCGAACGCGATGCGGCGGGCTTGAGCAGTACCAGTTTGGTCGAACGGATGGATGCGCGCAAAACGCAGTTCGTGGCAGCATTGGCGCAAGCCGAAGAGCTGCTGCGAAAGGAATTGCGCGACGGGGATGTTTTGGTGACGTTAGGCGCAGGGAATGTGAATCAGGTTGCCGCACGGTTGATGCAGGACGATTATGCGTGATGTTTTTGGATCCAGAAACTGGATCTTTTGGTGGGCAGCACTGACGGCGTCGGTATTTCTGCGAGAGCAACTGCCGACGGTCACTAATTTTTTCCGCGATACCGGGTTCTTTTCACCCAATACGTTTCCGTTCAGTTTGGTCAAGGGCTTGAACGATTGGATAGACAGTGTTGCCATAAATATCGAGAACACCGTCCAATTCGATCCGAATTCACCGATCATTCGCGCGCCGATTGCAGTCCCCAGCTGGATTCTCGCGGTGATCGTTGGTTTGCTCGTGTTGGGCGGCGCAGTCGCGTTGTATGTGCGCGCGTTAAAGAGCACCGCGTTGGGCGACGATATTCTGACGTTGCTGGCGCTGTATTTCATTTTGCGGGTGGAATCCTACATTATTGGTTTGACGGACGTGGGACCGTTTCAAGGCACGGAAAACATTTTTGTGGATAACCCACTGCTGGGGTTTTACGTCATGATGTTTTTCTTGTTCGTGCTGGTGTTTATGGGGGGGGGGCTAAACAGCCGCCAGGCGTTTTGGCGCGGGTTGTTGGAAGCCATTCTCATTGCCCTCTTTGTCGTGCCCACCCAAACGGCGAATGTCTTGAGTCTGTTTTTTCAGGGCTTGTACACGTTTTCGATTTTGATCAACACCAATTTGGTTTTGGGCGTGGTCTGGGGCGCGGCGGGCGCGCTCATGGCGTTGACGCGTTTGACCAACACGGCAAGGGCGTAACGCAGCTATGGTGGACGCGAAAATTGTACGCGACGAATTGCTGGCGCGCCATACCACGTTTCGCATCGGTGGACCGGCAGAATATTTCGTGCGCGTTGACTCACGCGAGGAATTGATTCGAGCGGTGGAATGGGGGCGCGCGCGGCATCTTGAAATTTTCATACTGGGCAACGGTTCCAACATTCTCGTGAGCGATGCAGGAGTGCGCGGGCTGGTGATTGAAAATCATGCGGACGAAATCTTGGAACGCGAAATTCGCGAAAAGGGCGAAAACCGCGAAAGGTTCCTAGTCATTGCTGAAAGCGGTGCATCGCTGCCGGGCTTGGCGAATCGGTTGGCGCGACAGGGTTGGCGCGGCTTGGAGTGGGCGATTGGCGTACCGGGGACGATTGGCGCGGCGGTGGTGACGAATGCGGGCGCGCATGGCGGCGCGGTGAGTGACATTTTGGCGCGCGCGGAAATTTTGGATTCGCAAAATGAGTCTTCGTCACATCAGGCGCAGATGCGTTGGTGGTCGTGCGACGAATTGCAGTACGACTATCGCACAAGTTTGTTGAAACGGCACCCGAATCAATTCGTCGTGCTGCGCGCGGAATTTGAATTGCAGCGCGATGAACCCGCCAACTGCATTGCGCGGATGAATCAATACACCGAGCATCGCCGCCGCACCCAACCGACCGATCCGAGCATCGGCTCGATGTTCAAGAATCCGCCGGGTGATTATGCGGGGCGTTTGATTGAAGCGGCGGGCCTAAAAGGAACGCGCGTCGGACACGTACAAGTCTCGAATGTGCATGCGAATTTCTTTGTGAATTTAGGCGGAGCAACGGCGCGCGATGTGATGCAGTTGGTTGAAATGGTGCAACGGACCGTGCGCGAGAAACTTGAGGTGGAATTGGAATTGGAAATTCAGTTGATGGGAGATTGGTCGGGTAGTCGGGTGATCAGTAGTCGGTGATTGGGACATTGACGATACGCGATAGGCGATAAGCGAAAAGCAATGAGTGACAAAATCCGCGTCGGTCTCATTTTTGGCGGCAAGTCGGGAGAGCACGAAGTTTCGCTCGCTTCGGCGCAGTCGGTCTTGAGCGCGCTTGATCCAAATAAATATGATGCCGTGTTGATTGGCGTGACCAAAGAAGGCAAATGGCTCACGGGCGGCAATCCGCTGAAACAGTTGATGCGCGCGACACAATCGCCCTTGTTAAAAGCGACGAACGGCGTCAATGCTAACAGTGCAAGTACGGCAATGGTTTCGCACAGCGCGACGGAAATGACGACTGCCGATGCGCTGAATGAAAGCGTGGACGTAGTTTTTCCGTTGATTCATGGACCGAACGGCGAAGACGGCACGATACAGGGATTACTCGAACTGGCGGATTTGCCGTACGTCGGCGCGGGCGTCGCGGCGAGCGCGGTGGGCATGGACAAAGCGTTGATGAAGGCGTTGTTTCAGAATGCCGGGCTGCCTGTCGTCGAATATCTCGTCGTGGCGCGTCACAAGTGGGAACACGAGCCGGAAGAAACGATTCACGAAATTGAAACCGCCATCCAGTACCCATGTTTTGTAAAACCCGCGAATCTCGGTTCGAGCGTCGGCGTGACCAAAGCGCACAATTGGGATGAATTGACGCAAGCACTGGCGACCGCCGCGTTGTACGACCGCAAAATCATTGTCGAGCGCGCGGTGGAGGCGCGTGAGGTCGAGTGCAGTGTGTTGGGCAACGATGCGCCCGTTGCGTCGCTGCCGGGCGAGGTGATTCCCGAGCGCGAGTTTTACGATTACGACGCGAAATATGCCGATGAAAACACACGCCTGATTATTCCGGCAGATTTGACCGACGAACAAATTCGCACGGTGCAAGAACTGGCGGTGCGCGCGTTTCGGGCGATTGATTGCTGCGGCATGGCACGGGTTGATTTCTTTATCGAAAAGCGCGATGAAATCCCCAAACGCGACGGGCGCGTGATATTGAATGAAATCAACACGATTCCCGGATTCACTGCCGTTTCGATGTATCCGAAAATGTGGGAAGCGAGCGGGCTGAGCTATCCGCAGTTGATCGAGCGTCTGTTGCAGCTCGCGTTGGAACGACACGCGGACAGGACACGGAATCGGGTGACGTACTGACAGTGAGCCGTGAGCAGTAATCAGTGATCAGTGGTCAGTAAGCAGTGTCTGATGACTGGTGACTGGTGACTGATGACTGATGACTGACTTGCCATGAGTATTCGCCGACAACAAGCAGCGGGAAACGAAAAAAACACACCCCGCCGCACGCGTCGCAAGCGGCAGGTGGTGGGCGCGTTGCCGCGCGTGCGCGTTGTGAAACCGGAACCGGTTAAGCAAACGCCCACACGGCGTACCCAAAAACGCGCGACCTTTGAGATCGCCGCGCCGCGCGTGACCTTGAATCCGTGGCGCACGACGCGGGATTGGCGCGCGAGCCGCCCGAAATTTTTCGCGGGGGTATTTTTCGTCTTGCTGCTCGCGGCGTTGTGGGCAATGTTCAACCTCGACCTGTTTTTTGTGAGCGAACCGGTCGTCGTCGGCAACAAAATCGTGCCGCGCGCGGAAATTGCGCAGGTGTCCGGCGTAAATGGTTGGAACATTTTCTTTGTCGAACCGCGCGCGGTGGCGCGCGCCGTCCGCGCGCTGCCGGAATTCAAGGACGTTCAGGTATACGTGACCCTGCCCAACCAAGTGGAGATTTACACAACAGAGCGTGTTCCGCGTTTTGTGTGGGAAGTCGCGGGGAAAAACTTTTGGGTAGATCAAGAGGGCATTGCGATGCGCCCGCGCGGCATGGTGCCCAACGGCTGGCACGTGCGCGACGCGGAAGGCAAAGCCGTCAAGTACGGCGAACGGATCAATCCTGACGCGTTTAACGCGGCGGTCTCGCTTATCAACGTGTGGAAAGATGCGCCCAAGTATTTTGAATGGACCAAAACGCACGGACTCCAATTGCGCGACGAGCACGGTTGGCTGATTTATTTTGGCAGCGCGAATCAGATGAATGACAAACTCACCGCGCTGCAAATCGTCACGACGCAATTGCTGCGCGACAAGCGCGCGGTGGCGTTTATTGATTTGGGGAGCGGGCTGCCGTATTACCAAGAAGTTGCGGTGAAAAAGTAAGGGACACGTGGCAAGGGCAGTGTGGCGTGAGACGAGAGACGTAAAACGTGAAACGTGAAACGTGAAACGTAAAACCTTGAAGCCTTCCCTTACCCGTCACCCGTCACCCGTCACCCGTCACCTTTTCCTTTTCGGAGGACTCATGAGCATTCCTGTTGCGGTGTTGGACATTGGTACGACGAAAACTGTGGCGCTGATTGCGGAAGCGGTGCAGGATGGCGTGCGTGTGCTGGGCGTGGGCATGGCGCCGAGTGAAGGCATTCGCAAAGGCGTGGTGGTGGATGTAAAACTCGCGGCGCAATCCATCGCGCTGGCGGTGGAACAAGCCGAACGTATGGCGAATATGTCCATCGAAGGCGCGTACGTCGGCATTGCGGGCGCGCACATTGCGTCCATCAATTCGCGCGGCGTCGCGCCGATTCCGCACGGGCGCGCGGTGACGCAAGATATTGTCCAACGCGCCATGGATGCGGCGCAGGCGATTGCCGTGCCGGACAATCGTGAAGTGGTGCACGCGATTGCGCGCGGTTACTCGCTCGACGGGCAAGACGGCGTGCGCGATCCGATTGGCATGATGGGCTATCGCATCGAAGTCGAAGCGCACATTGTGACGGGCGCGGTCGCGTCCATTCAAAATTTATACAAAGCGGTCGAAGCGGCGGGCGTGCGCGTGATCGAGTTGGTGCTCGAACCGATTGCGTCGGGTGAAGCGGTGTTGACCCAAGCCGAACGCGATTTGGGCGTCGCGTTGGTGGACATTGGCGGCGGGACGACGGACATTGCGATTTTTATCGAAGGCAGTGTGTGGCATACCGTCGTGCTCCCGATTGGCGGAATGCACTTGACGAATGATCTCGCGGTCGGACTGCGCGCGCCGTTTGCGGCGGCAGAAGAAATCAAGATCAAGTTCGGCACGGTGTTGGTGGACGATGCGCGCCCCGAAGAAATTATCGAGCTCGCCGCGTTCGGCGATGAAGAAATGCGCGTCGTGTCGCGGCGCGAAGTGGCGGAAATTCTGCAAGCGCGCGCCGAAGAAATTTTTTCAATGGTGCTGACGGAAATCAAACGTTCGGGATATGACGGTTTGCTGCCCGCGGGCATTGTTTTGTGCGGCGGCACCGCGCAGCTGGCGGGCATTAAACCGTTCGCGCGTGAGATTGTTGGCTTGCCCAGCCGCGTCGGTTCACCGCAAAAGATGGAAGGGTTGACCGAGCGCGTCAGTGCTCCGGCGTTTGCGACGAGCGTCGGTTTGGCGCACTGGGGTGTCCGTGAGGCCGACCGGCAGACGTTGGAATTAACGCGTATGGCAGCGCGCGCGCAGCGGCAGAGCAAAGAGGGTGTGCTAGCGCCCCTGCTCAACATGGGCGATTGGCTGCGCAAGGCGCTTTTGCCGGAAAGGGCGGAATAAACATGCTTGCGATAGATAGACTAAAAACAAGCATAATTGCGAGTGGTTTTGAGTGGCGAGCGATGTTAATGCGCCTGATTTTCACATTACTGCTTTTAGCCGCCGTATTGAAAATTGGGGCTTGACATAGTCATATTTGGGGCTTATAATCTCCGCACGCCTCCTAAATCTAGTGTTTTTTAACTGTTTTTTCACTAGATACAGACGCGCTCTGGAGATTGAATTTAACCTAGTCCCGCCTAGTTGGAACCATAATCGGTTCCCTGTGAGGTAATGCGATGGAGCGAAATTCCCTTACTCCCCCCCGTCCACCCGTTCCGACCAAGCGCCAGGAAACGGTCTTTAACGGCGTGGAAAATTTTGCGGCAATCAAAGTAGTCGGCGTCGGCGGTGGCGGCACAAACGCCGTCAATCGAATGATTGCCGAAGGACTGCGTGGCGTGGACTTTATTGCGGTCAATACCGATGCGCAAGCCCTCATTCATTCTCAGTCCCAAACGAAAATTCGCATTGGCGATAAATTGACGCGCGGTTTGGGCGCGGGCGGTGATCCGGAACGCGGCATGAAAGCCGCCGAAGAAACTACCGACGAAATCCGCGATTCGATCAAAGGCGCGGACATGGTATTTGTCACGGCTGGCATGGGCGGCGGCACCGGTTCAGGCGCAGCGCCGGTGATTGCAAAATTGTCGCGCGAAATGGGCTCGCTGACGATTGGCGTTGTCACCAAGCCGTTTATGTTCGAAGGCGCGAAACGTAAACGCGTTGCCGACGAAGCATTGAATCGCTTGAAAGATAGTGTAGACACGCTCATCATTATTCCAAATGATCGCTTGCTCGACATTGTGGACAAAAAAGCGTCGCTGCAATCCGCCTTTCGTCTCGCCGACGATGTATTGCGCCAAGGCATTCAGGGCATCAGCGAATTGATTACGGTGCCTGGTTTGATCAATCTGGACTTTGCCGATGTGAAAACCATCATGGGCGAAGGCGGCGCGGCGTTGATGGCCGTCGGACGCGGCAGCGGCGAAAACCGCGCGTTGGCGGCGGCGGAAATGGCAATCAAGTCGCCGCTGTTGGATGTGAGCATCGAGGGCGCGCGCGGGGTTCTATTCAACGTCACCGGTGGCGAAGATTTGACGCTGCACGAGGTGTACGAAGCCGCAGAGATTGTGCGGCGCGTCGCGGACCCGGAAGTGAATTTGATTTTCGGCGCGGTGATCAGTCCCGAAATGAAAGACGAAGTGCGTATCACGGTCATTGCGACCGGCTTTCAGCAGCAGGCAAAGCGTCTGCCCGGCGCGGGAGTGGCGACGGGAAACGTAGTCGCCGCACCGGGCAAGAAAACGATTGATTTTCCCGTACGTCAATTTGACCGCGAAGATTTGGACATTCCCGCGTTTTTACGCAAGCGCGGCTAGATGGATTACAGCGCATAGCTGCAATTGCCAGTTTTTACCAGAGCTGTAAGACTGGCGATTATTCCTGACTGGCAGACTCGGCTAATCCGGCAACACTCGAGTGTCTGCCAGTCAGATACATACATTAAAGTTTGAACCGCTTGCTCCACACTGGCTAAATCACGGTGGGCGTCTCTGTGACGAGGAAAGTTGTGAAGCGGCGGGAACCGGCGGAGAAGCGGGGTAGTGGGACCCCGCTTCTTTTTTGTCTGGCGTGGTGACGAATTTATTCGTCCGCTACGCTGGAGAAAATTCAAGGAACTTTTTTTCCCAAATGGTGTTATACTTGGGGTGTCCTCACGGCGTCAGTTTGCTGAACGAGCTTTTCGTTTTCCTTTCGACTTGTACTAGGTGCTCGATCTTGTGGGCGCAGTGGTTTGCGTAGCACGTTCGAACGATCAGTCTTCCACAGAAAGGAGGTGAAGCAAGGGGCGCAATTGTTTTTGTCCAAGCGCCGGTGCAGTGGAAGCCAAGTTTCCACTCGCGTTATGTTTGGACGCGAAACTGTGTTCGATCTCTTGACAACACAGAGTGCCGGTTCACCGCAATGTCTTTATCTGAATTCGCGCGCGGGAGGCGGCACTCTACTTTCTTTCCCATTTATTCATGGAAGGAGATCGCTGCATGGAGCGCAGCAGGGGCGTACTAGCGAGTCGCTGAGCAACGCGAAATCGCCGCGTATCCCAGCACACCATAACCCGTTGGTTCTACTGTTGCGGGCGCGGTGTTGCACGCGGGATCTGGTGCCGGATTAGTTCGCCCAAGCCACAAAATTAGATATTGCTCCCACCCAATTTTGTGGTCGCGAAGAGGACTGCCATCCTGACGATTGTCGTTGCACGGTTTGCCCGGTTCGTCAGCTCACGAGTGCTGGCATTTGTCAGCAGATGGTTCGGTGGGAGAATGCACACGAGTGTAGTGAACAGAACCTGTCATTACACCACAATCCCTATCCAAATAAAGGAGATATACACCATGGACCGCATTATGGGCATCATCACACTCAAAGCCCCCGTCTACCGTCAGGTCGCCGAAGATGCCGGCGCAACGACTAACGCTGCCATTATTACGGTAGTTGCTGCGCTGGTTGCCGGATTCTTTGGCGGACTCGTGTCTTTTGACACGGCGACGAACACCAGCAGTGTCAATGTGATGAGTGGCGTCATTCTTGCCATCATCTCGGTGGTTTTGGGGTTGATCGGCTGGTTCGTTGCCGGGTGGGTGCTGGCTTTTGTCGCCAAGATGTTTGGCGGCAAAACAGACACGCAGGAAATGTTGCGCGTGACGGGCTATGTCAATATCTTTAGTCTGGTCGGCGTGCTCAGCGTGCTTCCCTTGATCACGCCTGCGCTCGGCTGTGTAACCGGCTTGGTTGGTTTGCTTGCGGCGATTCTCCGCCTGATCGGTTATGTCATCGGCGTGCGCGAAGCGGCAGAATTTTCGACCACCAACGCGATCATTACTGCGATCGTCGCGGCGATTGTCAATTTCCTGATCGTCGCGGTTGTCGGCGGTACTCTCTTTGGAATTATCGCGGTTGCGATGGGTGCGACGGGCGCAGCGCGATAGGTTTTGGTTCAACAGGCAAGAGCCAGGGCGGATTGCTCTGGCTCTTTTTTTTAGGTCATCAAAGCGGCATAAAAATTTCATCATGCGCCGCATTTTTAAGGTCGGCCAGCTTGAAATGACGCGCGGTTTGTGCTAGACTCACACTCGCGCAGGCACGAGATATTGTGTCTTAACATACGTAATCACCGACATCTAGGGTTTGTGTTGGTTTGTGTGTGGGTATTGGGTAAGCGCGCCGTTCGCGGTGCAACCTACCCTATTTTTGACCCCGAAACAAAGGATGAAGGATGAAGGATAAAGGATGAAATCGAGATGGATTTCTTCCGCCTTCATCCTTCATCCTTCATCCTTGACGAGTGCGTTGTCCCTATTGCTCCAAAGAAGACAGCAAGGTCATTGATACGCGCGAATCCGAAGAAGCGATTCGGCGCCGCCGCGAATGCAACGTCTGCAAGCATCGCTTTACGACCTACGAACGCGTCGCGCAAACCTCGCTGATGATTATCAAACAGGACGGGCGGCGCGAAGCGTTTGATCGGCAAAAGCTATTGAGTGGCATTACCCGCGCCTGCGCAAAACGCCCGGTGCCGATGCAAGCCATCGAAGCGATTGTGGACGACATCGAAGCGCAGCTGCACACGCTCGGACGTTCTGAAGTGGATTCGCAAAAAATCGGGCAAATGGTCATGGAGCGTTTGCGCACGTTGGACGATGTCGCGTACGTGCGCTTTGCTTCGGTGTATCGCCGCTTTGCCGACCTCGAGAGTCTGCAAGCGGAAATCCAACGCCTGCGCGAACGCAAAGAACGCGAGCAAGAACAAAAAGCGCAAATGAAGTTAATTTAGAAGTTGGAGGTTGGAGGTTGGAAATTGGAAATTGGAAGTTGGAGGTTGGAAGTTGGAGATTTGAGATTGGATGTCTCAAGCGAAAAGTCTGAATCTGCAATCTGCAATCTGCAGTCTGCAATGAGAGCGCCACGCATTTTTCCCCTATTGATCCTTTTCGGATCAACACGAGACGCGTACGTCAAAGGCGGCATCTCTGCCGAACCGACGTCGTTGTGGTCTCTACGCGCGCTCTGTTTTGTCGGCAGCTACAAGTCGCCCCCGTGAGTTTCACGCGCTTTTTCTCTACGGTGGGCGAACTGTCGGTGAGCGCGGTTCGCCCGCTTTTTTTCCCCCTTCAACGTACTTGCGCACGCTCACGCAAAAAATTTTTTTGGAGGCTCCGCTATGAGTAACGCGCAACCACGCGCCGAGAATCGCTTTACATCCAAATTGTCCGGCAATGGACATCAAAACGGAAACAGCCCGAAAAACGGCAAGGGGCACAAAGCCGACGCGCTCGACCTGAACGCGCCCGTCGTCATGCCGACGACGATTGTCAAACGCAGCGGGCGTGTCATGCCGTTTGAAATCGAGCGCATCGAAAATGCACTGGCGCGCTGTTTTGCGAGTTTTGGTCGCACCCCCACGATTCCGCTTGCCGATTTGGCAAAACAAGTCGGGAACATCGTCGCCGCCAAATACGATCAACCGACCGTTGAAAACGTCCAAGATATTGTCGAGATGGTCTTGCAAGCTGCGGGCGAATTTGAAGCGGCAAAGCGTTATATTCTCTATCGCGCGGAACATGCAAAACTGCGCGCCGAGCGTCCGATTCCCGAAGACGTGCGCGCCGCGTTCGCCGATTCGGACCGCTACTTTCCAACCGATCTGCAAAAATTCCAGTTCTATGACAAGTATTCGCGTTTCAATTATGACCTTGGACGCCGCGAAACGTGGATCGAAACCGTGGATCGTTCGGTCGATTTTTTGCACGAGCTCGCGGGCGACCGTTTGCCGCGCGACACGTACGAACGCATCCGGCAAGCCATTCTCGAAATGCGCGCGATGCCTTCGATGCGTTTGTTGGCGATGGCGGGCGCGGCGGCGCAGCGCAACCACATCGCGATTTACAATTGCAGTTACATGCCCGTAGACAGCATTGATTCGTTTGTGGAAGCATTGATTATTTCCATGAGCGGCTGCGGCGTCGGTTATTCTGTCGAACGCAAATATGTCGAAAATTTTCCGCGCATCAAACGCCAGACCGGGCAAGCGCTGACGCATTACATTGTCGAAGATTCCGCCGAAGGTTGGGCGGATGCGCTGCGGTTTGGTTTGCAGATGTGGTTCGAGGGCGGCGATGTAAAATTCGATTTGGGTTTGCTGCGCGCGGCGGGCGCGCCCTTACGCACCAAAGGTGGACGCGCGTCCGGTCCCGAGCCGCTTCGGAAAATGTTCGAGTTCATGCGCGCGCGCGTTCTGGCGCGGCAGGGCAGTTTCTTGCGCCCGCTTGACGCGCACGATTTAATGTGCGCGGTCGGCAGCGCGGCGGTCAGCGGCGGCGTGCGGCGCACCGCGATGATTTCGTTGTTCGATTACGACGATTCAGAAATGCGTCACGCCAAAGACGGCGATTTCGAACGCGACAACAGTCAGCGTTGGAACGCGAACAATTCGGCGGTCTTGCCGCGCGGCGGATTGACGCAATTGGAATTTGCGCAGTTTTTCCTCGACATGGTGAAAGGCGGGCGCGGGGAGCCGGGCATTTTCAATCGCGAATCGGCATTGATGATGAAACCGGAACGGCGGAAGGAAGCAGAGTTCGGGACCAATCCTTGTGGAGAAATTATCTTGCGCGAACGTTCCTTCTGCAACTTGTCTGTCGCCGTCGCGCGCGCCGAAGATACATACGAGTCATTAAAAGACAAAGTAGAGCTCGCGACCGTCATCGGCACGATTCAATCGCTCGCTACACATTTTCCTGGACTGCGGAAACAATGGCAAGAGAACTGCGAAGAAGAACGCTTGCTCGGCGTGGATATTAACGGACAATTGGACAGCCACGCGGCGCAAGACGCAAACGTCCAGCAGCAATTACGCGCGGAGGCGATTGAAACAAATCGGCGCATTGCGGAGCAGCTTGGTATCAATCAATCTGCGGCGGTAACGTGCGTCAAACCTTCCGGCAATTCGTCGCAATTGCTGAATTGCTCGTCGGGCATTCACGCGCGCTGGTCGCCGTACTATACTCGGAACGTGCGCGTCGCCGCACATTCGCCGATTTACAAAGTGATGCGCGACGCGGGCGCGCCGATCGACCCCGAAAATGGACAGACGCCCGAAGACGCGAATACGTGGGTCATCCATTTTCCGGTCAAATCGCCGGAGAGTGCGATCACGCGTCAAGACCGCACCGCGATTCAACAGTGCGAATACTGGCTGCAAAATAAATTGAATTGGACCGATCATAATCCCAGTGTGACAATCACGTATCAACCGCACGAAGTGCTCGACCTCATGAAATGGGTGTGGGAGCACATTGACTATCTCGGCGGCATTACCTTCCTGCCCGCGTTCGACGCGATGTACGACCAAATGCCGTACGTGGAAATTGACAAAGCGGAATATGAAAAACTCGCCGCGCATTTTCCGGCGATTGATTTCAGCAAGTTGTATCGCTACGAGGAAGAAGATTTGACCACCGCCGCGCAAGAATTGGCGTGTCTGGCGGGCGTGTGTGATGTGGACTTTGCGGGGAAACCCCAAACGTAAGAACGAATCCGTGCAGAGATTACTGCGCGGATTCGTTTTCCCCCACATTTCGTTTTTGCCAAATTTGCGCAGTCGGGTATAATCACCGGGTCAAACCAACGGCGCCGCAAACATGGTCGCTCCAATTTCTGACGAGAAAAAGCGCGAGGCAATTCGTCTGCGCGTTGAGGAACGGTTGAGTCTTGACGAGATTGAAAAGCGCTTGGGCATCTCGCGAGGTACGCTTTCTCCGCTGCTAAAAGAATATCCATTGACGGAAGAGGAACTGCACGAACGTCGGGCGCGTGGATTCAACAATCTGAATAAAGACCGAGGCAAATATACGCCCGTCTTGTCCAAGTTTGTGGCTTGGATTGCAGGAAAAAGGTTATCTACGGATCGAAAGGGGCAGATTGCGGAAGCGGCGGTGCTTTTGCGCCTGCAAGTGCTTGAATATCAAGTTTTGATGCCGCCCGAAAACAGCAGAATGGATTTTGTTGTTACTCGCCCTGATGCGGACAAGTTAGTGCGCCTCCAAGTCAAGTGGGCGCGGCGGGAGAAAGAGGGGAGACCGTATGTGAATCTTCGCAATGGTGAAGGCAAACATATCAGACGGGTCTCTCGGGCGACATGTGATTTTGTCATCGGTTACGATTTTGAAACAGATACAGCATTTGTAATTCCAATCACTGAGTGTGATGGCAAGAACGCAAAATCTTGCGACGAACAATACGCAGAAGCTTGGCACTTGTTAGGATTTTGATTCATCGGGGTGTGGCGCAATCCGGTTAGCGCGCTTCCTTGGGGTGGAAGAGGTTGGAGGTCCAAATCCTCTCACCCCGACTCAATTTCTCCTAGGTCGAGAATCACATCTCGACCTTTCTTTTTATTGCCTATGATTGCGGACAATGCCGTCCCCCCCCCCTCGCTGGCAGCAGACGAAGAGAAATTGCTGGCGGACGTGCGTGCGGTCGTGCCGCTCTTGGCGGACCTCGTACGCGCCGATGTGCTTATCTGCGTGCGCGAAAAAGACAGCGCGCGTGTGTGCGCCCATGCGCGCCCGCATTCCATCGCGCCCGCGTATGAGCAATCGCTGGTGGGTGAGACATTATCTCGCGACGCACATCCACTTGTGTATGAAGCATTAGAACAAAACCGATATGTGCGGCACATGCGCGATGATCCCAAAGATGGCGCGCCCATCCAACGCGAAGCGTATCCCTTGCGCAGCAGTGAGCGTCCCGCGTTTGGCGCGTTGGTCATTGATACGAATTTATTGGAAGTGGAACGCATGCGGCGGCGCAATCGCGTGTTCCAACAAGTCGTGCGCGATTTGAAAGAAATGGCAGCGCGCGGCGAACCGGACGGCGCGGGCGAGGTTTCGCACTTTGGCGAATTTGACGGGATTCTGTACGCCGACTATACGGGCGTGATTCGTTACATGAGCGGTGTGGCGACGAATTTGTATCGCAACATCGGCTATAACGAACATCTCGTCGGGCGTCCGCTTTCGTATTTGGAAACGATTGACGCAGAGCTGTTTAACAAAGCATTCAGCGAAAAACGCTGCGTAGAACGCGTGCAGGTAGAACGCGGGCGCGAATGGGTCAAAAAGGCGATTCCGGTCCAAGAGACCGATGCGCTGTTGTGGTTGAATCGCGGCACGCGCATGGTCGGCGTCGTGATTGCGATTCATGACGACACCGAATCCCGCGCCCGCGAGCGCGAATTGATTATCAAGACGACGATGATTAAAGAGGTGCATCATCGCGTCAAGAACGATTTGCAAACGGTTGCGGCGCTGCTGCGGATGCAATCGCGCCGGATGCAGACCGAAGAGGCACGCGGCGCGCTGGGCGAGGCCGTCAACCGCATTTTGAGCATCGCAGTCATTCACGAATTTTTGTCGGCGCAGGATTCGCGTATAATCAACATTCGTGACATCGCCGGGCGCATTCTAAATCAAATGCAAAGCGGCGTGCTCGACCCAAACCGCGAAATCAAGCTGCGGCTTGCCGGTCCGAACATTTTTCTCACGGCGCGCCAGGCGACCTCGTGCGCGTTGGTGATTAACGAACTGTTGCAGAACGCGTTGGAGCACGGCTTTGATCAACGCGCGCGCGGTGGGACCATTTCGCTTTCGTTTCAAGACTTGGGCGATCGCGTGGAACTGCGCATACACGACGACGGGCGCGGTCTGCCCGACAATTTCGATTTGAATACGGTGGACAGTCTGGGCTTGCGCATTGTGCGCATGTTAGTCATGGATGACCTCAAAGGCACGATTGAAATGGTGAGCGACAACGGGGTGTCCGCCATTGTGAATTTTCCAAAGATCCCGCTGGGAGGCGACGAAGCATGGAGCGAACAAGAGTAATCATTGCGGATGACGAATCGGTGATTCGCGCCGATTTGCGTGAAATGTTAAGCAACTTGAATTATTTGGTCGTGGGCGAAGCGGGCGACGGACAAAGCGCCGTCAACATGGCGCGACAATTAAAGCCCAGTGTCGTCATCATGGACATCAAGATGCCCGACATGGACGGCATCGAAGCGGCGCGCATCATGACACAAGAAAAAATCGCGCCGGTGCTGCTGCTAACTGCGTACGCGCAGCGCGATTTGGTAGACCGCGCCAAAGAAGCGGGCGTGGTCGGCTATTTGGTCAAACCGTTCCGCGAACAGGAGATTGTTCCGGCAATCGAAATCGCGCTCGCGCGTTTTCTCGAATTCCGCGAATTGGAAAAAGAAGTGGGCGACCTCAACGAAACGCTCGAGACGCGCAAAGTCGTAGACCGCGCCAAAGGGATTTTGATGGACACGCAAGGATTAACGGAGCAAGAGGCGTTCCGCAAAATTCAAAAGATGAGTATGAATTCGCGCAAGCCGATGAAAGAAATCGCGCAGGCGATTGTGTTGGCGCAAGACGCGAAAAGCCAGTAATCAGTGGTCAGTAACCAGTGGTCAGTGATCAGTCTCCCCTCGCCCTTTGGGAGAGGGGTCGGGGGTGAGAGTTTCGACAGACAAAACGAAAAGCGCGGTGAGCCAAAGATTAGTTCACTGCGTTTTATTTTTTCTGATAGATCACGCTCTGTGAATCGGAAAAAACTTGTACCCAACTGGAATCTGCTGCCAACGCTTTTGCCAGCGGCGCGTCGGGTTCGATCAACACGAGCCGCACGTTTTTCTCTGTGAGCTTGTCTTCCCATCCCGGCGACGCGCGATAGATGTTTAGGAAATCTTCGATGAACACATCACCGTGCACATCCGCGCGCCCGTCAATGTACACCAAATAGTCGGGGTACAATTTCCAGATCAGATAGCCGCCCCAGCCGTAACTGTTGTACAGGTTCGGCGCGGGGCGATTTTTTTGAATCCATTCGACGGCGGCAGCGGGATATTTTGCGCGTTCGACGTTGGCTTGGTTCGCCAAGACTCCGCCGACGCGCACCAACGCGGCGAGCGCAATGAACGCGACGATCATGGTGTTGATGATTCGCATCGAACGCGGCGTTGGTCTTTTGGACGCGCGCAGCGGAATCCATGCAGCGAGCTGTGCGGACAAGATGGGAATGGCGATGACGGCGAACAGTGGAATGTTGCGCACCGAGCGCAGTCCCGCTAACGCAAAGAGACACACCAAGAGGACGTGCGCGAGCGGCACACGCGCGCGGGCGAGTAATGTGGTGAAGACGAGCGCGACGATAAGCAGCGCGAATGGCAGCCATTCCGTCTGATGAAAGTCTGGCGAAAACCATTCTTGGATGTATCGCTGCATCGCGGGACTGGTCAATGTCTCGAACGGGTAAAGGAACATGCGCGCGCCATTGGGATTGACGAGGACGGCGAGGGCGGAAAGGACTAACACGATGAATAAATTCCGCGTCATGCGCCGTGTGAGGGAGGGCGGAGAAGGTTCGCGCGTTATATCCGCCGCTGTTTTTTGTTTCCAAGGATACGCGATGCCTTCCACCAACGCGCCGAACCAATACGCGCCGATGACGACCAAGCCGAGTGCATATCCGCTGTGCAAATTCACCCACAAAAGCATGAGCGGCGGAATAGGTATCAATAGTTTCGCGTTGTGCGTGCTGCCGTAGCGGTCGAGCAAAAACAAAAAAACGCTCATCAACAATAGCGAGAGCATTTGCGGACGTACGTCCCATGTCGGCGCGGTGGCGAGCGCGCCGAGCAGCAACGCGAATCCGGCGAGATACGGTTTGCCCTCACTGCGCGCGTACGTCAAGCCAAACGCGAGCGTAATAATTCCCGAAAACAAAATCGAGAGCAGCGCAAGTCCGCCAACGCGATGCACGCCAAAAATAAATACTTCGGACAACCACTCGTGCGTGATCCATTCTTTGCCCTGCGTGGTGAACGCAAACGGGTCGCGGTGCGGAATGGTCGCGTTTTCGACGATGTATTGCCCCGCGCGCAAGTGCCACCAAAAATCGGGGTCGCTGATTTCGCGCAGCGTCATGGCGAACAACGCAATAAATAGAATAGTGGTAAAGAGTCGGGGGGTAGACATTCAGTGGCAAAAAAGTTGTCGCCGCTGCGGCATGGGGTTTACGGAAGGTGAGAAATCGGACGCTTACGGGTCTATATATACCCGCGCGAAAATGTTAAGGTTGCGGATGTGAGTGCATCGCCGGCGCGCCGAGCCGCCCCTTTTGCATTCTTAGGCGCATGACGGCGCCCAACGCTTTCACGATTTCTTGGCGCGAAATCTTCGATGTGCCACGCTGGCGATTTTCAAAAACGATCGGCACTTCACCTACGCTCCAGCCGTGCATTTGGCATTGATACAGCATTTCGATCAAAAACGAATAGCCGTTCGAGACGATCTCATCGAGCGCGATAGATTCGAGAACTGCGCGGCGGTACGCGCGGAACCCGGCAGTGGTATCTTCCGCGTCCAAGCCCAGCAGTGTGCGCGCAAAGAGATTTGCGCTGCGGCTCAGCGCACGACGCGGCAGGGCGCATTGCAGGGTGCCGCCGCCGGGGACATAGCGTGAACCGATTACGACATCGAATTTTTTCACCGCACGCAAAAGGTCGGGCGCAAAGCGCGGCGCGTGTGAAAAATCCGCATCCATGGTCAGAATGGGCTCGTGTTGATGCGCCAGCGCCCGTTTCATCCCGGCAATGTGCGCCGTACCCAAGCCGAGTTTGGCGGGACGATGGATGGGTTGAATACGCGCATCGCGCGCGGCGAGCGCGTCCAGAAGCTGCCCTGTTCCGTCAGGTGAATTGTCGTCAACGACGATAATGGCGAGTTCTGGTACAAAGGTGTGTAATTCGCCTATCAGAAAGGCGATATTTTCGCGCTCGTTGTAGGTTGGAATGACGACTGCGGGAGTCATAAGGTTGGTTTGCGCAAATTGCAGAGGAAAAGAGCGCCAAAGAAAATTCGCTGGTGATTCCCCACATCTTGTTCAAGCGCAGTTGGACTGCGCGTCGCCCTACGGCAGTATGCAATGCGCTTGCATTGCCACTGCCTTTTAACATTCGTGAGTAATCACCAGAAAATTCGCTCTTGACAAGATTGAATTTCGCTATATAATGTGAGACTGCCTATTTGAGTCGTGGCGGTGTTTTGGCATTGGCGCAGCAGGGTCCAAGTTTCGTCTTTGATTCTCATATTTTCCCCTGTCCACCGTCCCGTCTCGGGTTTGCTTGGAGAGAAACTTATGATTGTTCACGCCTGCTGCTGCGTTCCTCGTTCTCTGCATTCGTAATTTTCGCAACATGCTCAAGCGGTTTTACCGCAAGAGCATGTTTGTTTGTGCATTTGTGTTGTGGGGCGGACGAAACGTATTGTACACAGTCGTGTGATTCGCGCAAAGGAGTAGAGCATGGCGCAAACGATGACGATGCCTGTAACGAATGGTCTGCGTTCCGATCAAAAAACGTATGCCCGCATCCCCGATGTGATCGCGATTCCGACTTTGATCCAAGTGCAGTTAGAGTCCTTCAAATGGTTCAAGGAAGAAGGGCTGGTCGAGCTGTTTGAAGAAATCTCGCCCATCGAATCTTTTAATCACAATTACGCGTTGTACTTTCCCGGCAATACCGATATTGCCAAGAAATTGAATTTGAAATTTCGCTTTGGCGACCCGAAATACTCGGAAGCCGAATGCCGCGAAATGGACATGACGTACGCGGAACCGCTGTACGTTGAAGTCGCGCTGGTCGGCGCAGAACTCAAAGAGCCGGTCGTCCAAGAAATTTACATGGGCGATTTCCCGAAGATGACGCAGCACGGCACGTTCGTCATCAATGGCGCGGAACGCGTCGTGGTTTCGCAATTGATTCGCTCGCCCGGCGTGTACTTTACCGCCGACGAAGACCGCCAAACGGGTCGCCCGCTCACGAGCGCGAAATTAATCCCCAATCGTGGCGCGTGGCTCGAATTTGAAACCAGCAAACGCGACATTCTTTCCGTCAAAGTAGACCGCAAGCGCAAGATTCCGGTCACGATGCTTTTGCGCGCGGTCGGCGTTGGCGGCGGCTCGGATGAAGGCATCTTGTCCGTGTTCGCCGGTGTGGACAGCAATCCCGATCATCAATTCATCCGCACCACGCTCGAGCGCGAAACGCCGAAATTGCAGGGCATCAACGACTCGCTCATCGAGTTTTACAAACGCCTCCGTCCGGGCGACCCCGCGACATTGGACAATGCGAAATCGTTCATGGCGCAATTGCTCTTTACCCAGCGCCGCTATGATTTGGGCAAGGTCGGTCGCCACAAATTGAATCGCCGCCTGTACGGCACGGACATGCCGACCGAGCAGTACATCAAAGAGCGTACGTTGACCGCCGAGGACATTATCAAAGTCCTCGAACATCTCATTCTCATCAACAACAGTCAGGAACACGACGACGATATTGACCATCTCGGCAATCGCCGCGTCAAGACGGTCGGCGAATTGATTCAAAATCATTTGCGTATCGGTTTGCTGCGTTTGGAACGTGTGGTGCGCGAACGCATGAGCATTCGCGACCCCGAACAAATGACGCCGCTCAATCTCGTCAACATCCGTCCCGTCGTCGCGGCGATACGCGAATTTTTTGGCGGCTCGCAGCTCTCCCAGTTCATGCAGCAGACGAATCCGCTCGACGAGTTGACGCACAAGCGTACGTTGTCCGCGCTGGGCCCCGGCGGTCTGCGCCGCGAACGCGCGGGCTTTGACGTGCGCGATGTGCACGACTCGCATTACGGACGCATCTGTCCGATTGAAACGCCCGAAGGTCCGAACATCGGTCTCATCGGTCGTCTCGCGACGTACGCGCAGATCAACGAATTTGGTTTTATCGAGACGCCGTATCGCCGCGTGTATCACGCGTTGCCGCCGAAAAAGGATCGGCTCGTCGGACACGTTCTTGCCGAAGATGTAGTTGACCCGCACAGCGACAAGGTGATCGCCGAAGAGGGTCGGCTGATTGACGAAAAACTCGCCGAAAAGATTGCCGAAAAGCTGCCGAAACATTCCGAAGTGGGGATCAAATCGTTCGCGTCGGATGAAATCGAATATCTCCCGGCGGATGTCGAAGACAAGCACACCATCGTGCAGGCGAATGCGCAGTTGAACGAACGCGGTGAATTTGTCAAAGAACGCGTCTCGGTGCGCAAAGCGGGCGAGTACATGAGCGAATCGCCGCAGCGCGCCGAATACATGGACGTGTCGCCAAAACAAATCGTCGGCATTTCCGCCGCGTTGATTCCGTTCCTCGAACATGACGATGCGAACCGCGCGTTGATGGGTTCGAACATGCAGCGCCAGGCCGTTCCACTGCTGCGTCCGGAAGCGCCGATTGTCGGCACGGGGATGGAACTGCAAGCCGCGCTTGATTCGGGCCAAGTCGTCTTGGCGGAAGACGAAGGCGAAGTGGTCAGTTCCACTGCCAAAGAGATCGTCGTCAAGCACGGTAAAAAGAATGTCACTTATCCGCTGCGCAAATACAATCGCTCGAACCAATCCACCTGCATTGACCAGCGTCCGATTGTGACGCGCGGGGTCAGGGTGAAAAAGGGTCAAGTGATTGCCGATTCCAATTCGACGGAAAACGGACAGCTCGCGCTCGGTCAAAATGTGACGGTTGCCTTTATGAGTTGGGAAGGCGGTAATTACGAAGACGCGATTCTCATCAGTGAGCGGATGGCGTGGGAAGATAAATTCTCGTCCATTCACATCGAGAAACACGAAATCGAAGCGCGCGACACGAAACTCGGACCGGAAGAAATCACGCGCGATATTCCGAACGTCGGCGAAGACGTGTTGAAAGATTTGGACGAGGAAGGCATCATTCGCATCGGCGCCGAAGTCGGGCCCGGCGATATTCTCGTCGGCAAGATCACGCCGAAAGGCGAAACAGATCTGACGCCCGAAGAAAAACTCTTGCGCGCGATCTTTGGCGAAAAAGCGCGCGAAGTAAAGGATTCCTCACTGCGCTTGCCGCACGGCGAACGCGGCAAGGTGGTTGATGTACGCGTCTTTACGCGCGATGAACACAGCGAACTGGCGGCGGGTGTAGACAAGCTCGTACGTGTTTCCGTCGCACAGCAGCGCAAGATCACCGAAGGCGACAAGATGGCAGGGCGTCACGGCAACAAAGGTGTCATCTCCAAAGTTGTGCCGATTGAGGACATGCCGTTTTTGGAAGACGGTACGCCGGTTGACATCATCCTGAATCCGCTCGGCGTGCCGGCGCGCATGAACATCGGTCAGATTCTCGAAACGCATCTCGGCTGGGCTGCCGAGAAACTGGGCTTTAACGTGGTGACGCCCGTGTTCGACGGCGCGGATGAGCAAGAGATTGCGGCGGAACTCGCGCGCGCGTGGTTGATGGACCAAGCCTGGCATGAGATGGCACAAGACGCGTGGAAATGGCTTGGCGAGCAGGACTATGACACTACGGAATTGATGGATGATGATGAAGCGCGTCTATTGTATCTGCAGGAAATGTTGACGCACGCAGACCGGCGCAAGTTGTTGAACGACCGTACGTTTGCGCGGCGCGAAGCGCTCAAGTTTTGGCTTGGCAAGAAAGGATACGACGCCGAGGCGATGCTCGTGTTCGAGCACGACCCACGTTCACCCGAAGCGCGCGAGCAAGCCGACACACTCGCGCGTTCGGCATGTTATCGTTTGTGGCTAGAACAACGTGAGGTCAAGGTCTCGGCGAAACTGTCGGAACACGAACTGCGCGCGCAAGCCGAAACACTTGCCAAGGAGCTCAAACAGCCGCTGCCCACCTCCGGGAAATCGGTCTTGTATGATGGCAAGACCGGCATGTCGTACGACCAATCGGTGACGGTGGGGATCATCTATATGATGAAACTCGCGCACCTGGTCGAAGACAAAGTCCATGCGCGTTCGACAGGTCCTTACTCGCTGGTCACGCAGCAGCCGTTGGGCGGCAAAGCGCAATTTGGCGGTCAGCGTTTTGGCGAAATGGAGGTGTGGGCGCTTGAAGCGTACGGCGCGGCGCACACCCTACAGGAAATGTTGACGGTCAAATCCGACGACGTGACGGGGCGCGTGAAAACTTATGAAGCCATCGTCAAGGGCGAAGAAATTCTCGAACCGGGCGTGCCGGAATCGTTCCGCGTGTTGGTCAAAGAGCTTCAATCCCTGGGCCTCGCCGTCGAAGTTTACAGTGACGAAGGCGAAAAGATGACGTTTGGCAAAGACGAAACCGAAGAGAAAATGCCGAACCTCGGTCTGGGTCTCTTGCGCGATGAATTCAATGAACCCAAATTCGGCGCGGCGGCGATCCGCAGTGGTCCCGAAAAACGCGGCGGGCACCGCGAACGCCGGCCGCGTCAATTGGGTGAATCCGAGAGTTGATCCCACCGAATTTTACTTGACAAGTTTGTGAATTATTGTATAATCGCTCCTCGTGAGTTGTGACCACGTGCATTTTGCGCCGGTCTGACAAAGAGCAACTCACAGCATTTGGTTACCAACGCGATATGTAAAATTTCACGATTCATCGAATCACAATTCGCCGAATCGGGATTCCCGGAATCGCTATACATTTTCACCACGGGCGGTTGTCCGCATGAGCAATGCGGAGACGCCGCCGAAGAACGAAACTGTAGGGTAACCATTAGTCCGCGAAATGTGGCTGGGCGCACGCCCTTCCGAAGAAATCGGCGGAAGGGCGTGCGCCTGTCTCGGAAAAGAGAAAAATGGCTACGAGGTTTAAGCGCAAAAAGCGAAAAACCTCGTGGCTTTGTGTAGAGGGAACAACATGCCGACGATCAATCAGTTGGTTCGCAAAGGCAGAAAGCAGCAATCGAAAAAAACCAAAGCACCTGCCCTCGGGTTCACTTTGAATCTCTTGAAAAACAAGCGCGAAAAGGGCAGCGGCGCGCCGTTCAAACGCGGCGTCTGCACCCAGGTGCGCACCATGACGCCCAAGAAACCGAACTCGGCGCTGCGCAAGATCGCGCGCGTGCGCCTGACGAACGGCATCGAAGTCACCGCGTACATTCCGGGGGAAGGACACTCGTTGCAGGAACACTCGGTCGTGTTGATTCGCGGTGGGCGTGTCAAGGACTTGCCGGGGGTGCGTTACCACATCGTTCGCGGAACGTTGGATACGGGCGGCGTCGAAAAGCGTCGCAAGGCGCGCAGCAAGTACGGCGCGAAACGTCCAAAGGAAGCCTCGGCGAGCAAGTAGGTATGACGCATGACGTTGCCCAAAGTGATTCCGTCAAACGTGAAACGTCAAACGTAATTCGATTGATTCGTAGGAGATTGACACATGTCCCGTAGAGCACGCGCCGTCAAGCGCATCCCACGCGCCGATTCCAAATACAACAGCCGCACCATCGGACGCTTTATCAATAAACTCATGCAGCGCGGCAAGAAAATGACTGCCGAGCGTTTGGTGTACGGCGCGTTCGAGATCATCCAGGAAAAAACGAAAAAGTCGCCGACCGAAGTTTTCGAGCAGGCGCTCAAGAATGCCGGTCCGATGGTCGAAGTGAAACCACGCCGCGTCGGCGGCGCGACGCTGCAAGTGCCGATGGAAGTGCCGAGCGACCGACGGCAAGCGTTGGCGATGCGCTGGATCATTGCGTCCGCCAAAGCGCGGCCGGGCAAAAACTTTTCGGAACGTCTTGCCGCAGAATTGATGGATGCGGCGCAAGGACAAGGCGCGACGATCAAGAAGAAGGACGAGGTGCTCCGCGCCGCGGAAGCGAATCGCGCTTTCGCACACTATCGATTTTAGTTGCACAAGATTTTTCAAATGCGGGGCGTGGGCGATGGGCGGAAAAATACAGCGCCAATGCGTACAGTGTGGCAAATCCTTCTTCGTCTATCCATCTGCGATAAAGCCGGGGGAGGCACTCTATTGCAGTAAAGCATGTCTCTACCAAGCCCAGAGCAAGCGAGTGCTTGTCAGGTGCGAGACCTGTGGCGCGGAGTTCGAGACCGTTCCTTCTGCTGTGAAACGCGGTGGTGGAAAGTATTGCAGCGTCGAGTGTCGAGCAAAAGCGCGCGATACGCGTGTCGAGCGGGTATGTTTGGAATGTGGGAAAAGTTTTAGAGCGCGCCGAAGCATGGTGGAATATGGCGATGGCAAGTATTGTAGTGTTCAGTGTTTAGGAAAGGCGCGACGAAAAAGGGTTGATTTTGTTTGTGCCGAATGTGGAAAGGGCTTCGAGATTCCTCAGTGCCGCGATGGATTAAAGTTTTGTAGTTACGAATGCTTGGAGCGGTGGCGCATGCGGGAGAAACGAACAGAGTGCGTTTGTGAAGAATGCGGCAAAACGTTCGTCATACCGACCGAGCGGTTTGAAGATGGTCGAGGGAGATATTGCAGCAAGACATGTCAGAAAAAACATTTTGCGACCGAGGGACCGGCGTCATGGTATGAGGCGCGCTCGAACGCTGCGGCGGTGTTGAGTTGCCAGCGCTGCGGCAAGGAGTTTGCGGCGGGCGCTGAGAGTAAAAGGCGGTTCTGCAGTCTTGTCTGTCGGATGTTGTATCGTGGAGAAACACTAATTGAGAAAATGATCCGAGAGGAGTTGGAACAGCGCGGCATCGCGTTCGACCAACAAGTGCTCATTGACCGATTCCTTGTAGATTTCCTGTTGTTTGATACCTTTAGCGTGATCGAATGTGATGGAGAATATTGGCATCGCAGTGCAGAGTCAAAAGCGCGAGACAGGTTGAAAGGACAGGTGCTGGCGGAAAAGGGTTATCGTGTGTTTCGCTTTACTGAGCGGGAAATTCGGAAATCACCTAGCGCGTGTGTAGATCATGTATTGATGAGCGAGTGAAGGATTAGCAAAGATGGCAAGACCAGCGCCCATTGATCGGGTTCGCTCGATCGGGATTATTGCTCATATTGATAGCGGCAAGACCACCGTATCGGAAAGAATTTTGTTTTATACAAACAAAGTACACCGCTTGGGCGAGGTGCATTTTGGTACAGCCACGATGGATTGGATGGAGCAGGAGAAGGAGAGGGGAATAACGATTACCTCTGCAGCCACCACCACCTTTTGGCGCGATCACCAAATCAATCTGATTGACACGCCCGGACACATTGACTTTACCGCCGAAGTACAGCGCAGCTTGCGCGTGCTTGACGGCGGGATCGTCGTGTTCGACGCGGTCGCGGGAGTGCAGCCGCAGTCCGAAACCGTGTGGCGTCAAGCTGACCGTTTCAACGTCCCGCGCCTCGCGTTCATCAACAAGATGGATCGCGTCGGTGCGAATTTTTGGCGCACGATTGATATGATTGTGGACCGGCTCGGCGCAAAACCCGTCGCGATTCAACTTCCCGTCGGCGTCGAATCTAGTTTCAAAGGCATGATTGATTTGATTGAAAACAGGGCAATCATTTTTACGGACGACCTTGGCGCGGAGCCCGTTCCACAAGAAATTCCTGATGAATTGAAACAAGAAGCTGCCGAAGCGCGCGAACAGATGGTCTCGCTTATTGCCGAAACGGACGACATCCTCGGCGAAAAATACATGATGGGTGAAGAAATTTCGCAAGATGAATTACGCGCCGCGCTGCGCCGCGCGACCATTGACAACAAGCTGGTGCCGGTCTTGTGCGGCAGCGCGTTAAAGAACAAAGGCGTGCAGTTGGTCCTCGATGCCGTCGTAGATTTTCTTCCGTCGCCGCTGGATATTCCGCCCGTGATTGGCGAATCCCCCACCGGTCAATCTCAAGTCCGTGAAGCCAGTGAAACAGAAGCGCTCTCCGCACTCGCATTCAAAATCGTAACCGACCCGTATGTTGGTCGTCTGGCTTATATCCGCGTCTATTCCGGGAAATTGACCAGTGGCTCGACGGTGTTGAACGCGACCAAGAACCAACGCGAACGCATCGGACGTTTGCTTCGCATGCACGCCAACAACCGCGAAGAGATTGACGAAATTTGCGCGGGCGATATTGCCGCCGTGGTCGGTCCGAAAAATACATTTACGGGCGATACGCTTTGCGACCCCGGCAAGCCCGTTATTCTCGAAGCCATCAAATTCCCCGAACCGGTGATTTCGGTCGCGATTGAACCCAAGACCAAAGCCGATCAGGAAAAAATGGCGGACGCGCTGCGCCGCCTTTCGGAAGAAGACCCGACATTCCGCGTGCGCACGGACGAAGAAACTGGACAGACGCTGATTTCCGGCATGGGCGAATTGCACCTCGATGTTTTGGTGGACCGCATGTTGCGCGAGTTTCGAGTCGGCGCGAATGTCGGTAAACCCCAGGTCGCGTATCGCGAAACGATTACCAAGTCGGTGAAAGCCGAAGGGCGTTTCGTGCGTCAATCGGGCGGCAGAGGTCAGTTTGGCGATTGTTGGCTCGAACTGCAACCGCTGGAACCGGGCAAGGGCTTTGAATTTGTGAACGCGATTCGCGGCGCCGCGATTCCGAACGAATACATTCCCGCCGTCGAAAAAGGCGTCAAGGAAGCGATGGAGTCGGGCGTCATCGCCGGTTATCCGGTGGTGGATGTCAAAGTGACCTTGTTTGACGGTTCGTACCATGAAGTAGACTCGAGCGAAATGGCGTTCAAGATCGCCGGTTCGATGGGTTTCAAAGCTGGCGTCCAAAAAGCGTTGCCCGCTTTGCTCGAACCGATCATGCGCGTGGAAACGACCATTCCCGAAAATTACATGGGCGATGTGATTGGCGATTTGTCCGCGCGTCGCGCCAAAGTGGAAGGCATGGATTCGCACGCGGGCGGCGTCACGGCAGTCAAAGCATTCGTGCCGCTCGCGACGATGTTTGGTTACGCGACCGATTTGCGCTCGATGACGCAAGGACGCGGCACCTTTACGATGGAATTTGACCATTACGAACAATTGCCCGCGAATATCGCCGAAACGATTATTGGGGGCAAAGAGAAAACAACGGCGAAAAGATAATTAGAAATTGGAAATTAGAAATTAGAAATTAGAAGTTGGATGTTCGACTCTGACCTCCAATTTCCAACTTCCAACCTCTAACATCCAAATTCTAACTTCCAACTTCCAACATCCAAAAAAATGGCCAAAGGAAAATTTGAACGCACCAAACCGCATGTGAACGTTGGGACGATCGGGCACGTGGATCACGGCAAGACCACCCTCACCGCCGCCATCACCAAAGTGCTGGCGATGAAAATTCCCAACGTCTCCTTTCGCGCCTACGACCAGATTGACAATGCCCCCGAAGAAAAAGCCCGCGGCGTCACCATCAACATC
>JACQWQ010000159.1 GCA_016209205.1 Chloroflexota bacterium | reverse complement strand
TCCAGATTCTGGCAAAATTGGGTTTGGGGGTTCATCGGCTCGGTTTGTTTAGACATACTCAAACTGTGCCCGATGAATCCTCTTTTTGCAAGTCTACTTTTGCCGCGCCTGTCTCATTTCACGCCCAGATGGGGTGATACCCAAGGCAGTGGCGATGGAGAATTTCAATACCCATCCGATGTGGCAGTAGACGACAATAATTCTGTCTACGTCGTTGACAGTGGCAATCACCGCATTCAGAAGTTTAATAGTGCGGGAGTCTATGTGACTCAATGGGGCAGTCAGGGTAGCGGTGACGGACAATTTGAATCCCCTTCCGGTGTGGCAGTGGATAGTGAAAATAATGTCTATGTTGCTGACACTCGCAACCACCGCATTCAAAAGTTTGATAGTTCAAGTAATTACCTCGACCAATGGACGATATATGGTGCTGGTGATGGGCACTCAGGTACTCCAGTTGGCATCGCGATTAGTGCAGCGGGAGAAGTTCTTGTTGTTGATCAGGATTTTGCACGCCTCGAAGTCTACGGTATTGGCTATCCACCACCAGACCCACTGACTGGACTCATCCTCAATGGTAGGTTTGAAACAGGCTTGGATGCCTGGACTTTTGGTGGAACGCTGCCGATAGGACGAACACTAGCGGGTGCAGGTGGCTATGCGCTCCTGCTCGGCAAACCTGTCCCTCAGACAAAACAAGGGCAAGCTTTTGCATCGGCACAACAGACCTTTTACGTGGATCCGTTGTGGGCGAATGCTACCTTGTATTTTGATTACCAAATGCATGTCAACGATACAGTGGATTATTCGGACTTTTTCATTGAGATTGAGGATGCTGTGGGTTTGAACCACCTTGCGACTGTCTTGCGCGATGGTTACCTCAGCTGTAAAGGTCGTAGGTATCCGCCACCCCCCGGTAAACAACTGGGGTGGTTTAGAAATAATACTTATGATTTGACTTTGTTCAAAGGACAAACAATTCGCCTTAAGTTTTCAAACCGAAACCTGTGGCCCAATTCGTGGGGGATTTGGACCCATGTGGACAACGTTAAAGTTCTTGATCAACCATTCACTCCAACTAATCCTCGCCCCTGCGACAAGGAAGCAGCCATAGAAAACACGCCGCGCTTGCCGCGTTCGCCATTGCCATAATTATGCCTCGGACGCGTCATCACACTCCTAGCGGGTTAGTTAGTGAGTGTGATGACGCGTCCGAGCATGGTCAAAACCCTGCGCACCACTTTTTCAACGCGGCGACGTGCGCGTGAAATGCCAGACGGTCAAACGGAATTTCGTCCGGCGCGAAAAATTTTACGTCCACTGTATCGGTCCCCGGTCGCGGCGCGCCGCCGGTAATGTGCGCGCGGTACAGAATCAACACGCCCGACGTCGCGTGATCGGTGTGGCGATACGAATACATTTCGTACAAGCCGTCGAGCGCCACGTGCAGTCCGGTTTCTTCCAAACATTCGCGAATCGCGCCCTCCTCGGCGGTTTCGTCGCCTTCCATAAAACCGGCGGGCAACCCCCAATACCCCTTGCGCGGTTCTTCGCCGCGTAAAATCAAACAGACGCGATTCTGCGCATCGGTCAACAAAACGCCGACGGCCAGCCCCGGATTCGCATAGTGTGTATAATGGCAGTTCGGACAAGTCGGACGCAAACGCGCGTCGTCTTTTTCGCGTATTGCGAGTTCGTGTCCGCAGCGCGGGCAAAAATTGAAAGTAAACATCGGGAGCATTGTAATCGCTTCTCGCGAGAGTTCAACTCGGCATCTAATGGACAACTCAAATAGAATCCACGCCAAGACCTGACAGGTTTCCAAAACGGACGCGTCACATATACCAATCGCGATGTACATCGCGGCTGCGATATGTAAAACGTACGTTTCAAAAACCTGTCAGGTCTGGATATAAATTCTGCATTCTAATACTGTCTTCACAGCGACTTAATCTCTAGTCTCTAATCTCTAACTTTGAACCCAATTTCGGAGGACGGAATGAGCGCCGAACCCAATGGCGAAACGAAACAACTCGACGGCGACGATGCGATAGAGGTGGTCAACCTCAGCAAGTTTTACGGCGAACGCCAAGTCTTGCGCGATTTGAATTTTAGCGTCAAGCGCGGCGAAATCCTCGGTTTCCTCGGTCCAAACGGCGCGGGCAAGACGACGACGATGCGCATCCTCACGGGGTACATGCCGCCATCGTCGGGCACGGCGCGCGTGGCGGGCTTTGACGTTATCAAACAGTCGCTCGAGGTGCGCGCCCGCATCGGCTATTTGCCCGAAACGGTGCCGCTGTACCTCGATATGACCGTCGCGGATTATTTATCATTTGTCGCGCGGCTGCACCATGTCAAAAACATTGACGCCGCCATTGACCGCGCGATGGAATTGGTCAACATCGCCGACCGCGCGGACACGCTTCTCGGCAAACTGTCGAAAGGGTACAAACAACGCGTCGGCATCGCGCAAGCGATTGTGCACGAACCCGACGTGTTGATTCTCGACGAACCGACGATTGGTCTCGACCCGCGCCAAATCATCGAAGTCCGCGATTTGATTCGCGCGCTTGGCAAAGAGCATACGATTTTGCTCTCGACGCACATTCTCCCCGAAGTGAGCCAGACCTGCACGCGCGTCTTGATTATTCGTGACGGTGAAATCGTCGCCGAAGATACACCGCAGCATCTGGGCGCGCAGTTCTCTGGCTCCGAGCACGTTTACTTGCAGGTGGCGAATGTTGCGCCCGAAATTCCGAAAGAATTGGAAAAAATCCAAGGCGTCCTCACCGTGCGCGCGCAAGAAACGGAAGGTGTGTTTGAAATCGAAACGACGCTGAACCACGACCGCCGCACAGACATTGCCGCGATGGCAGTGCAGCGCGGGTGGGGCGTGTTGGAATTGCGTCCAGTACGTCTGTCGCTCGAAGATGTTTTCTTGCAGTTGACGATGCAAGAACAAGAAATCGAAAATGTTCAAGACATGAACGAGGCGATGCAAAATGGGTAACGTCTTGACGATTGCGGGACGCGAATTGAAAGCGTATTTTCTTTCGCCGCTCGCGTGGATCATCATTGCGCTCTTTGCGTTCTTCACGGGCTTTATTTTTGTGCAAATCATTGCCCGTACGCTTGTTGCCGATTTGTCACCGCTGTTTCAGTGGATTGCGGTATTGGCGCTTATTCTTACCCCCGCGCTGACGATGCGCCTTTTTTCCGAAGAATACAAACTCGGCACGATTGAACTTTTGCTGACGGCGCCCGCGCGGGATTGGCAAATCGTACTGGGCAAATTTATCGCCGCGTGGCTTGGCTTTGCCGTGTTGTTGATTCCGACGCTGTGGCAAGTCGTAATTTTGCAGCGGTACGGCAGCCCCGACTATGGCATTCTCGGCGCGAGCTATTTGGGGATTTTGCTGGTCGGCGCGGCGTTCGTCGGCGTGGGCATGTTTGCTTCGGCGCTGACGCAGAATCAATTCATTGCGTACACGATCGGCATGATCCTACTTTTATTTTTGTGGGTGTCCGATGCGCCTGCCACCGCGGCGGGCCAATCCGGCATGGTCGGCGATTTCTTTCGCTATCTCGCTTTGCCCGGACACTTTGAGGATTTTTTTGGCGGCGTCATTGACACACAGCACTTGCTCTATTTCGGCAGTCTCGCCGTGCTGGCAGTTGTTTTGACGACACTGGTTGTGCAGAGTCGGAGGTGGCGTTAATGCAGCGGCTACAATCCTGGTCCACCTACATCGGCGCGTTGGGCGTCGCGATGCTCGTCGCCGCGCTGCTGCTGTTTATCATTAGCGATATTCCGCGCAATGTGCTGTTGTTGTTTGGCGGCATCGGCGTCGTGCTGATCGCGTTCTATTTCATTACACGCCCGCGCGATGAAACGCGTCAAGCGTCGAACGTGCGGATTGCTTCGCAAGGCGCGAATGTTTTGCTTATCGCCGTCGCGGTCATCGGCATTGTCGGCGCAATCAACTATATTGCGAATCGCCAATTCAAACAGCGGTTCGACGTGACCGCGAATCAAGAACATACGCTTTCGTCACAGACGGTCCAAGTTTTGGGCGCGCTGCAAGAGCAGGTCAAGGTCACGGGCTTTTTTACGCCCGACACACTGCAACAGCGCCAAGAAGCCGAAAAGTTGCTCAAGGATTATCAAGCCAAATCGGACAAACTCGTGGTGCAATATGTGGACCCCGACGAAAATCCGACGCTCGCGCTCAAGTACGACAACGCGCTGCCCGGTACCGTCGTGTTTGAAAACAGCAAAGGGGATCGCACCGAAAAAGTTTATAACGCGGGCGAGAACAGTTTTACGAACGCGATTCTAAAGGTGACGCAGACGCAGCAGCCCGCGATCTATTTCACCAGCGGACAAGGCGAACTCCTCGCCGACAACTTTGATACAAACGGCTTGGGCGCGGTCGTGGACATGCTCAAGCAGCTCAACTACAAAGTGCAGCCGTTGAATCTGGTGACCATCAGCAGCACGCTGCCTGCGGACACACGCGCGCTGGTGATTGCCGGCGCCACGAAACCGTTTTCAGCCGAAAGCGAAAAACTAATCCAAAATTATCTCGATAACGGCGGGCGCGTCATGCTGCTCGCGCACCCGAATTCGAGCGTGGGCTTGACCGACACGTTAAAAACGTGGGGGCTTGTGCTCGAAAATAATCTAGTGCTCGATCCGGCGCGGAACTATTTGGGCAATGCACCGGTGCCCGTGTTTTTGCAATTTCCGGAATCGCCGGTGACATTGCACCTGGATCAGTATGGGGTGTTTTTCCCCGGCGCGCGCGCCATTTCGGAAACGAACAGCACGGACAAAATGGCGACGGCTTTGTTCACCACGACCGATCAGTCCTGCGCGAAAAGCGATTTTGAAAAATTGCAGCAGCCGCAGCAAATTCAATGCGAAGCGAGCGATGCAAAAGGCCCGTTCGTCGTCGGCTATGCGCTGGAAGGCGCGGGCAGCGGCGCGAATCCCGATCAACACGCGCGCTTGCTGGTCATTGGCAACGCCGCCTTTGCCACGAACCAGTGGATGACGAAACAAGACTCGCTGGGCAATCAACAACTTTTTGTGAATGCCATCCACTGGCTCGCCGGTCAAGAACAGCTCATTGCTATTCCGCCGCGCGATCCGAACACGCGCCCGCTCACGACAATGACCGGGACCGAGCTGAATCTGGTCGCGGGCACGAGCATCATCTTGATTCCCCTCGCCGCGCTGGTGATTGGGATCTTGCTCTGGTGGAAACGGAGATAGTAACGAGGACTGAGGACTGAGGACTGAGAAGGGATTCGCTCTTTTCGTCCCACTCAGTCCTCAGCACTCGTACCTCAGTCCTTTCATGGATCGTCGCATCACCATCGCCTTGCTCGTCGTGCTCGCCGTACTGGGCGGATATATCTGGTACACTTTTTTACGCGCGGACGCGCCGCCGATTACGCCGGTCACGCCCGCGCCGACGCCGCTGGCGGTTCTGAAATTCGATGACGCGCACGTGACTGCCCTCCAAGTGCGCGATGTCAAGAACAATCAGACCACGCGCGTCGTGCGCAGCGGCGATGTGTGGAAAATGGAACAGCCCGCGCAAGGAGACGCGTTTACCCCGCGCGTCGAACGAATTCTGTTTGACCTCGCCGCGCTCAATGCGGAACGCAAAATCCAAGCGCCGAGCGACCTCGCCGCGTACGGTTTGAATCCGCCCAGCTATCAAGTGCAGGTGACGCTGCAGGATGGCAGCACCTACACGCTTGTGCTGGGCAATCAAAATCCTGACCAGAATTATTGGTACGCGAAAAAGGATTCGGACGCGGCGGTGTATTTGATCAATGCTTCCATCGGCGACGATATTCAAGAATTCGTGACCAAGCCCCCGTACACGCCAACCCCACCGCCGACGCCCGGCGCAACGCCGACGCCGTAAGTGTTCATAAAAGTAAACTTTTTGCGTGTTCAGGAGCAGTTGGACTGCGACCCGCGAACGAGCGCGCGTGTTGGGGAGCAGTTGGACTGCGACCCGCGAACGGGCGCGCGTGTTCGGGAGCAATTGGGCAGTGAGCTGCGAACGGGCGCGCGTGTTCGGGAGCAATTGGGCCGCGAGCTGCGAACGGACTCGCGTGTTCGGGAGCAGTTGGACTGCGACCCGCGAACGGACGCGCG
>JACQWQ010000158.1 GCA_016209205.1 Chloroflexota bacterium | reverse complement strand
TCATCATGGCGGAAATCATTCTGTCTTGGAAGGTGCTTGTGGAACAAGAGTTGGTGCCAGCTTTGAACGGTCTGTTTTAGGAACCGCGAATCTGCGCAAATCTACGCGAATGGGAGAATCATCATGGCGGAAATCATTCTGAAAGAAGAGGCGTATGCAATTATCGGCGCGGCGATGGAAGTCTATAACGAATTGGGACCGGGATTCTTGGAGGCGGTATATCAGGAAGCAATGGAGATTGAGTTAGGATTACGGGGGATACCTTTTTCCTCACAGCAAGAACTGGTGATTTATTACAAAAAACGCCCGCTCAAAAAACGGTATGTTCCTGATTTGTTTTGCTACGACAAGATTGTCGTTGATCTCAAGGCGACGGAACGACTTGTTCCAAATGATCATGCCCAATTGCACAATTATTTGAATGGAACAAAACATCCGCTTGGCATTCTTATCAATTTTGGAATGCGCGATAATCTTGAATACAAAAGAATCGCATATACAGAGTCACAAGTTGGCAGGAGACCAAGATACTCTCCCCGTATTTGATTTTTATTCGCGTAGATTTGCGTAGATTCGCGGTTTCTCGAATTCAAGCTCCACTGAGGTGAAGCATGTCCAACGTTTTGGCAATCATTATGGCGGGGGGGGCGGGCACCCGGTTGTCCGTCCTGTCCGAAGAACGCTCGAAACCGGCGGTGCCGTTTGCCGCGCGCTATCGCATTATTGATTTTACCTTGTCCAATTGCGTCAATTCTGATATTTACAACATTGCGGTGTTGACTCAATATCGCCCGCGTTCGCTCAACGATCACATCGGCGTGGGCAAGCCCTGGGACCTCGACCGCGCCCGCGGCGGCATTCGTCTGCTGCAACCGTATCAGGCGCGCGGGCGCGAGCAATGGTACGGCGGCACGGCGGACGCGGTGTATCAGAACCTCGACGACATGCGCGAGCAGCGCGCCGATCAAGTTTTGATTTTGTCGGGCGATCACATTTACAAGATGGACTATCGGCCGATGCTGCGCTTTCATCAAGAAAAAAATGCCGACCTCACGGTCGGCGTGATGAATGTGCCGCTCGCAGAAACCGACCGTTTCGGCATCATGACTGTAAACGACGACATGCGTATCAATGCTTTTTTTGAAAAACCGAAAAAGCGCGACAAGGGCACGCTCGCTTCGATGGGCATCTATGTTTTCGACGCCAATATCCTGGCGGAACAATTGGAAAACGAGAGCAAAAATCACGCCGATTTGGATTTTGGCAAGCACGTCATTCCGGGCATGATCGAAAAGATGCGCGTGTTCGCGTACCCGTTCGAAGGATATTGGGTGGACGTCGGCACGATTCAATCGTATTGGGAAACGAATCTCGCGTTTTTAGAGCCGACGCCGCCGCTGAATCTCGACGACCCGTCGTGGGTGATTTACACCAAAAGTTCGGAACGCCCACCGGTCAAGGTCGGTTTGCAGGGGCAGCTTCATGCGAGCATGGTCGCGAATGGTTCCAACGTGCGCGGGCGCGTCGAGCATTCGATGTTGTCGCCGGGCGTGTACGTGTCGGAAGGTGCAGTGGTGCGCGATTCGATCGTGATGAACGACATGTGGATCGGTCCGGGCGCGGTGTTGGATAAGGTCATCGTGGACAAGGGCGCGGTGATCGGAGCGGGCACGCGGCTCGGTTGCGGCGACGACAATACACCCAATGCGCAAGAACCCGACAAACTCAACACCGGCATCACCGTCGTCGGCAAAGGCGCGCACGTTCCCGCTAACATTTCCATCGGACGCAACGTTGTCGTGGCGCCGCGCGTCGAAGAAGAAACCTTCAAGGAATTTGGCGATACAGTGCCGAGTGGCGCGACGGTGGGAAGTAGGTAGCCGATGGCGAATCGCAGATAGCAGATAGCGGATAACAGATGGTGAATGGCAATCGGCTATCTGCGATACGCTATCAGCAATAGGCGAGGAGTGCAATATGCCTTCACCCTTTCCAGGAATGGATCCATACATTGAGCAGTCCAAGATCTGGCGCGACTTTCACAATGATCTGGCAGCCGAAATGCGCGCGCGGCTCAATGAAAAAATTCAGCCCAAATACTTTGCGCGCTTGGAAGGATATATCACGTATGAAGTCGTCACCCTGGAACAGACATCGCTCGAACGTAAAGCGCCGGAAGTGACCATTTGGCAAAATATGGCGCGGGAAGCGGTGGCGGAATATACCGCCGTGACGCCGCTGCTGGTGGAGAGTGAAGTCGAATTCAAGCTGCCGCTCGAGTTGCTGCACATAGAGATTTTCAAGGTCGGGAATGAAAGTGTCGTGACCGTGATTGAAATTCTTTCGCCCGTCAACAAACAGCCGAGTCACAAAGCTTGCGCGGATTATTTGGAAAAGCGGCGCGACGTGTTGGACTCGCACGCGCATTTCGTCGAAATAGATTTATTGCGCGCAGGAACGCGCCCGCCGCTGGCAAAACCTGTGCCGCCCGCGCCGTACTATATCATGTTGAGCCGCGCGACGCGCCGGCCTTTCGTCCAGGTGTGGTGCATTCAACTTGCAGACAAATTGCCTGTGCTGCCGATTCCGCTGACGTATCCCGATTCCGATGTCGAATTGGACATGGGCGCGATCGTCGCTTCGGTGTACGAACGCGGCGCCTACGGCGCGCAAATTGATTATCGCGAACCCGTTCCGCCGCCGCGCTTGGCAGAGCAAGAAGAGACGTTCGTCAACGAACTTTTAAAGGAACACCGGAAAGGAAATTGATATGAACATTCTGGCCATGATTCTCGCGGGCGGCGAAGGACGCGGACTGGGTGTCCTCACCGCGCACCGCGCCGAAGCCGCCGTGCCGTTCGGCGGCAAATACCGGCTCATTGATTTTTCATTATCCAATTGCGTCAATTCGGGAATTTACAGCGTCGGCGTGTTGACGCAGTATCAACCGCGTTCGTTGAACGACCACATCGGCATCGGCAAACCGTGGGACCTCGACCGCGCGCGGGGGGGGGTGCGGCTCTTGCAGCCGTTCCAGCGCGCGCGCGGGCAAGGCGGCACGTGGCAAGAAGGCACGGCGGACGCCGTGCGCTTTAATTTCGATTTCATCACTGAACACAATGCCGACAATGTTTTGATTCTAGCCGGAGATCACATTTACAAAATGGACTATAACGCGCTGCTGCGTTTGCACGCCGAAACCGATGCGGATGTGACGATCGGCGTGCGTTCGGTCAGCCCCTTCGATACGCACCGCTTTGGCATGGTGACGCTCGACGCCGATACACGCGTGACACAGTTTGAGGAAAAACCGAAACGCACGCGCAGCACGACGGCTTCGATGGGCATTTACGCGTTCAAGCGTTCGTTTTTGCAGCAATGGCTCACGGGCGAAGGTTTGACGCAGCATGATTTCGGGCGCGATGTTTTGCCGTCGTTGATCGAAAAAGCGCGCGTGTTCGGTTTCAACTATCAAGGGTATTGGGCGGATGTCGGCGCGATTCAGGCATACTTTGAAGCGAACATGGCGCTGCTCGGCGAAACGCCCGCGCTGGATTTGTACGATCCCGATTGGATCATTCACACGCGCAGCGAAGAACGCCCCGCCGTGTATGTCGGCGCAGACGCGCGCGTAGACGGGAATCTGTTGTGCGACGGCTGTCGCATTGACGGGACGGTGACGCGTTCCATCATTGGACCGGGCGTGTATGTTGCGCACGGCGCGGTGGTGCGCGATTCGATTTTGATGAAAGACACGTACGTCGGCGAAAGGGCGGTCGTGGATCGCGTCATCGCCGACAAACGCGTGGTCGTCGGCGCGGGCGCGCACGTCGGCGACAGCGACGACAATACGCCGAACCAAGTTTCGCCGACGCGCTTGAACACGGGCATCACGGTGATTGGCAAGCGCACGCAAATTCCCCCCGGCATCCACATCGGGCGCAATGTGGAAATCAATGCAAATCTACCCGCGAGTATTTTCCCCACAGAGGGCGTCAAGAGCGGCGCGACGGTGATGGGGTGAGGGAATTTCTGAATGAGCTCTCAACCCACCCAACGGACAACAGACTGGCTCAGTCTCATCGTTTGTGTCCTCGTCCTTTGCTGGATTAGCGGCAGCACGCTTGGCATCCAGTTCATTGCTTTTTTGTTGGCGGCGGAACCGGGTGCATTTTTGCAGCGCACCGACATTACCGCGCCGCAAATCTTTTTTGGCGCGGCAGTGGTGCAGGGGCTGGCATTACTCATTCCCTTGCTGCCGTTCGCCGTATGGTGGCGCGCCGTGCGATACCGCGCCGCCTTTCGCGCCTGGCTCGGCGCCGCAGTGTTCGCGCTGCTGCTTGCACCGACGCGTTTGATTCCCTCGACGGCGCCGCAATTCACCATGCTGCTGCAAATGCTGCTCGCACTGCTGTTTGCAGTCACGGTGTGGCTGCGCACCGGGCGCGGACATATTTTGGAATGCGCCGCGTCGAACGCGTTGGCGGTCGCACTTTTTTGTGGAATTTTGTTGGCGCTGCCGTGGCTGGCGTGGGGCGCGCTCGGTTCGCCGTTTGATGTGCTCAGCGGCATCGCCGCGGCACTGGCAATTGCTTGCGCGGCGACGTTGCTCAGCACGCGCGTCTGGCTGCGCGACATGGCGCACGACTCGCGCGGCGCGGGATGGGATATCGCATTCGGCGGATTCGTCGTAGGCGCAATGCTCTTGGTGATGGGCAGCGCAATCGGTTTTAATGGCACGCAGGTTTGGTTCATGCTGGGACTTGCCGCGTTGGGCTGGCTTTTGATGCCCCTCGTGCAAGTGAATTTTCAAGCAACGCGCGGATCGAATGCCCGCGCGTTATTTGCGCTGGTTGCGTTGGTTACTGCCGCGCCGATGTTATTTCTCGACCCGAAAGCGGGAATTTTGGTGGCGGTGATTGGCAGCGGCGAATTGCTTGTGTATGCCTTTGGCGCGACCGCGCTGATCGTTTTGGGCGCGTGGCTGTTGGGCTTGATTCTGTCAATCTTGCACAAGCGCCTTGCGACGTGGCAGACCGCGCAATTTGCATGGGTCAGTGTGGGTGCAGTCGCCTTGATCGGCAGCTTTATTTATTTCATCGCCGGACAGCCGGGTTTTTTTGGCGACCAAGTCTTTGTGATTCTCAAAGCGCAGCCGGATGTGTCCGCCGCGAAAAATATGGCGGACTATACTGCGCGGCGAAAATTCGTCTATGCCACCTTGACCGCGCACGCCGCGCAATCACAAAGCGACCTACGCGCAACCCTCGACGGCTTGCACGTTGCCTACACGCCCTATTATCTGATGAACGCGCTGCAAGTGGATGCCGATGGCGTGGGCGGGTGGCTGTTATCCCGGCGCGATGATGTAGACCGCGTGCTGCCCGCGCCGGTCATGCGCCCGTTGCCCGCCAAACCGCCCATGTCACAAGGCGCTGAAACGACCGCGCCCACCGCGCCGGAATGGAATCTCACAATGATCGGCGCGGACCGCGTGTGGAATGAATTGAATGTGCGCGGCAAGGGCATCCTCGTCGGTCAATCCGATTCCGGGGTGGAAGGTACGCATCCCGAATTGTCCGCGCAATATCGCGGGCGCGACGGGAACAATGATTACAACTGGCTTGACCCGTGGTTTCATTCAACCAGTCCCGTTGACATTGGCGGACACGGCACACATACACTCGGCTCGATTCTCGGCAAGCACATCGGCGTTGCGCCTGACGCGGAATGGATTGGCTGTGTGAATCTGGCGCGCAATTTGGGCAATCCCGGTTTGTATTTGAACTGTATGCAATTCCTGCTTGCGCCCTTTCCGCAAAACGGCGATGCGCTGCGCGATGGGAATCCCGGCATCGGCGCGCTGGTTGCCAATAATTCTTGGGGCTGCCCGGACATCGAAGGTTGTGATCCCAACGCGTTGCTGCCGGCCGTGCGCGCGTTACGCGACGCGGGTGTTTTCGTCGTCGCGTCGGCGGGGAACGACGGACCCGGGTGCAGCAGCATCAAGGATCCGCTGGCGTTGTACGACGATGTGTTTTCCGTGGGCGCGATTGATCGCGCCAAGCGCATGGCAGATTTTTCCAGCCGTGGGCCGGTGACGGCGGATGGCAGCGGGCGCATCAAACCGGATATTGCCGCGCCAGGGGTGCGTGTATATTCCGCGCTGCCCGGCGGCGCTTATGGCGCAAATTCAGGGACTTCGATGGCAGGTCCGCATGTGGTCGGCGTGGTCGCGCTGATGTGGTCGGCAAATCCGCAATTGATCGGCGACATTGACCGCACGGAACAAATTCTCCGCGAGACCGCGCAGCCCGCGAATATCGCCACTGAAAAAATCGTCTGCGGCGATCCGAACGCCAAGCCCAATGATTTTGTGGGCTATGGCATCGTGGATGCGTACGCGGCGGTGAAACGCGCCTTGGCGGAGAAATAAATTCACTACCGTACACTTTTCGAGTCACACTATTCCGTCGGTCAAAATGCCACAGGGATACGCGGGCCTTCATTCAGCAAGTGGTCCAGCAGGCGCAGGCCCAACTGAAACAGGCTCAAATCGCAACGCTTGGTGCGATGGATGAACTTGCGCCATTTGTCTCCTAAAGCCAGCACGCCCAAATAGATGATCCAGAGGTAGGCCAAACAAGCCGCCATCATCAGCCGTGACAGGCGGTGTGGCTCCGATAGATGACTCTTATGCAGGTTAAACCCCCGACTCTTCTGATCCGAAAAGAACGTCTCAATCTGCGCGCGTTTACGATACCAGGCACACGCCTCAGCGACGGCTGCCAAGTTGGTCAGCAGGTAGATGGGTTCGGCATATCCTTCGTCCCACCAGGCAATCGCACGCACCGGCCCATAGCCCTGATTCCGCAGCGTCACCTGCGACAAACTGAAGCGTTCCCCCGGCTCGACCGGGACGGTTTCAAAGGCGAATTCGTTATCCTTTTGACACAAGATGAGGTTCTTGGCGGTGCGGCAGACATAGCGCCAGCCATACGCGTCAATCGTGTCTTGCAATCCCACCCCATCAAATTCACCATCGCCCAAGAAAACGACCTGTGCCCCCGCCGGGATCAGACCGTGCACCTGTTCCAGCAAAGTGAGGTGGCTGGTTTCAGGGAAATGCCCCTTTTGTGGTGAAACCAGAGCATACTCCATTTGTGTCAACCGCTCAAAAGTGTACGGTAGTCAAGTCACACTGAGTAAATAGGTTGTCGGCGTATCCGTCGCGGTTGGCGTGAACGTTGGCGTCGGCGTGGGCACGACATCAGCAAAATTCACCGTCGCCGTTGAGCACGTCGTGAGATTCTCAAGCACATCGTTTGATGTGATCGAGACGGACCCTGCCGGGTCCGTCTCGATCACGTGATACGTTGCAAGGGCTTGGTTGACAAAGGAATACTGTCCAAAGATATTGGTCGCAGTCTGGTCGAGAATATTGGTTCCGTCGGCGTCTTTGAGCGTGATGACGACGTTCGCCAGTTTTGGCTCACCGGCGGTATAGTCACCGCTCAGATTTTGATCGTCAAACACGATCCCGGAAATCGCGCCAAAGCACGGCGTATTCGTTGGCGTGTTAGTTGGAGTATTGGTAAACGCTGGTGTGAAGGTCGGTGTGTTCGTCGGCGTATTGGTCGGCGTTCTTGTCGGTCCCCGTGTCGAAGTAGCCTGTTTTGTTGTTTCCTGGGTTGGCTGCGCATTGGCAGCGGTCTCTTGGGCTGTCGGCGGCACGACGAGAGGTTGTGTCGCTTGCTCTACAACCGTTTCCGTCGGGGGCGGCTGCGTAGGTTCCGGCGTGCTTGTTGCTATTACCGTAGGGGTCGCGCTAGGAACAGATGACGCCGCATTCAAGGTATAAAATCCTGCGCCCACGACGCCTACGATCAACAACGCGGCAATGAGCGAGCCGAGCAAAACAGGGCTGGGTCCCGCGCCCGGAATCGGAGGACCGCCGGGAATGCGCAGGATGAGCACGGTGATGTTGTCGCGTTCCCCGCGTGACAATGCCAATTGGATTCACTGCTTGACGGCGGCTTGGGGACGGTTCTTTAATACACTGCTCTTGATTTCCTCGTCCATAACCTGATCGGTCAAACCATCCGAGCACAACAGAATCGAATCGCCGGGCTGCAATTCTTCGACCGCGCGGCGTTCTACTTCGACGTCGGGCTTGATGCGGCTGTCCAGAATCGCCGCAACCGCAACCGTCGTCCCCATTCCTTGCCATGCCGGATTCGTAGCGGCTTTGTCGTACAATTCTTGGCTGGCGCGTTTGATTGCCGCGATCATTTGGCTGGAAATATCGCCCGCGCTGGAACCGAGCAGCGCGCTTTTGACCATCTGCACGACGCTGGTGCTGGCTTGTTCGCCCGCCTGATGTTCGCCAATGCCATCCGCGACGATCCCGACATAACCGAACGGCGCGCCATCATTGCCCGGCAGGGAAAAATGCGCGAGCGCATCTTCATTGTTCTTGCCCCCCGCGCCCGGATTGCTTTCTTCGCCAATCAGCGGTTTGGCAAACGATACCTGTGTTGGCATGTCTCGAGTTGTCTGCTTCATGTTGGTCCGCCTCAAATTCCTGCTGAAAATAGAGCGTGTTCCTACCTCACGCTATGCATGTCATCCCTCAATGCTTCGTGCGATGAAGGCGATGTGCGATGTGCGATGTAGGCGATGAAGTTCATCGCACATCGCCTACATCGCCGAAATCTCAGTGGTTACCAAACCAGATTTCTCGCAAGACCCACTGCTCAGAAACTTCCAGTGTTCCGTTCGAGCTCTCGGACGGAACACGCGAATGCAAATCGCAAGCGATTTGAGCGCGAATCGCAACCAATCCTCACGAATCCAATAGAACCTAAAACATTTCGCGTAGAACCTAGTCCCGAAGCACTGCGGGATTGGTTTAGATTCGCGTAGAACCTGTCCCGAAGAATTGAGGGAGTCGCGTTGGAAAAGTTTCTGTGGTTACACATACCAAAAGGTATGACCATCTCGAAATGACCGCTCCTGCGTAAGGTGAGTTACTAAATCGGATTGAACCAATTGCGCGATTCCAGAAGAATTTGTAAGACGCGTTACATCTTTCTTCCGGCTGAAGGTGTATCCTCAGACTCAATGGTGCATTCTTGATTCAGAATGTAGAGGAGGAAATCATGGCTACGGCAACACAAAAAATAGCAACCACGCAATCTCCGTTGGCGCGCGTGGTGATTGGTTCGCTCATTGCCAGCTTGGTGCTGGGCATGTGGACGATGATGGTGGAGGGCATTCTCCATATCGGAGAGAATTTCGTCGCGGGCTTGTTCAGCCCCGTCGAATATATTGCGGCAACGGTGCTCGGCGGTTTGGGCAATCCCAATTTTTATCCGGCGGGACAACTGCCGCCGGTGGACGCGCTGGCAATCATTTTGGGCTTGATGGGACATATGATGAACGCGGTGATTTTCGGTTTGGTCTTTTACGCCATTGCCACACGTCTGCCGAATGACCGCCGCTCGCTAATCATTGCTGGAGTGGTGTACGGCGTCGCGATCTTTATCGGAATGTGGTTCATCGCCTTACCTATCCTTGATCCTGTAATGCTGCGCGTGAACTTGATCGCCTTTTTGCTCGGACACATGATGTTCGGCGCGGCGTTGGGATTGACGACAGTGTGGGCGCGTGGAATCCAAGGATAGAGCATTCCACGGTCGCTCCACTTTCGTCAGACTCTCCCTTTCCTTCTCTCAGCCACAGAGGCAGATGGGGTTGGAGGGGAGAGTCTCTGCACCTCCTTGCTGGTGACTACTCACATCTTGTCAAAGCGCAGTCGGACTGCGCGTCTTGCGAGAAGTTGCTGCGCGCTGGCAGCGCAGTACGGCGTGCGCGCAGTCCCGACGCTCGTGCTCGATGGCGAGATAGTTATGGCCGGTGTACCGGATGAGACGACTCTCCGCGCGCTGGGCTCTCGTCTCGGGCGCGACAGTCAGCGGTTGTCGCTCGCGCGATAAAGAGTACCATGACGCAACGCCTCGGGGGTTGACGAATGCGCGGATATTTTTTCGTCGTGACGGGTTTTTTTGCCTGTCCATGTCATTTGCCGCTTACGCTGCCGCTTTTGCTCGCGGTAACAGCGGGCACGGCGCTTGGCGCGTTTCTCGCGAACAACATCTCGCTCATCGTCGTAGTTTCGACAATCTATTTTATCGGCGCGCTCTGGCTAGGTTGGCGCTATGTGACGCAAGATGAAAAAGTGCGCCAAGCGCCCCAGTCCAAAACGGAAGGGCGAATGAAATCTCGAACACGTTCTGAAACTATTCGGGGAACGGAAAATGGAAAACCGATTTGATCTCGTCGTCATCGGCGGCGGCGCGGGCGCGTTTGCCGCCGCGATCAAGGCGAATGAATACCAAGCCAAGACGCTGATGCTCAACGCGGGCTTGCCGCTCGGCGGCAC
>JACQWQ010000148.1 GCA_016209205.1 Chloroflexota bacterium | reverse complement strand
CAGGTTTCAACCGCGTACGTTTTGGGTGACGCATTCGTGATGTACTGAGCGGCTGTGGTTCGTGACGCGAATGATGTAAAAACCTGTCAGGTCTGAAACCGGAGGCACTGTGGCACATCTCGAGTATTGGCTGCAAATTGAAAATCAGGCGTGGGATACTGCGCCGAACGGAATCAATCGTCTCACCGGCGAAACATTGGCGCGCGGGACGCACGGAATGTTCCAGCCGCTCGCATCCCACGCGCTCATTCTGCGGCGTTATACCGCGAATTGGGCAGCGCCCGACGATCACGCGGTCAATGCGTGGGATGTGAATGAGCCAAACCCCGCGCAAACGCGCGGCACGATTCCCGGCGCGGTGCTCGAAGCCAAAGTGGGCGACGACGTGACAATTCATTTTCGGAACATGGATATGCGCCAAGGCATCGCGGATTCTGCGCGCGTACACAGCTTGCACGTGCGCGGGGTTACGGCGTCGGCGTTGTATGACGGCACGTATCCGCTTTCGCCGCCCGACCCGCGTCAAGCAAACAAGCAAGGTGACCGCGTCGCGCCGGGCGAAAGTTTTGATTATTTTTATACCGTGCCCCATTTGGCGAACGCGGGTGCGTGGTTCTATTACGACCATTCGGTGGCGCACGTTGAAAATATTTTGGCGGGCGCCTTCGGCGTGATGCTGATTCGGCAGGGCGGCGAAGCGCGTTCACAAAATCCTGCGCCGGTGCTGCGCGGAGCGACCGACACGCCAACACGTTTTGCAAATTTGCCCCCAACCCCATCTGCGGTCGAGCACGTCGTCGTCATTCACGAATTGGCGGGTGCGGGCGAATGTGTCAACGGACGCCAACTGCTGGGCAACACGCCGACGCTGTTGACACGCGCCAACACGCGCTGCAAATTTCGCGTGCTCGATTTGACGACACGCGCGCAAGCATTTTATTTGCACGGGCATCGCTGGCGCATTGGGAATGAATGGACGGACGCCGAGACGATTCCCGCGGGCAGCGCCATTACGTTCGAAGTGTTGGAAGGTACGGCGGAAAATGGCGGGGGGAACGGCGAATGGCGTTTCGTGTTTAACGCGTTGAATGAATTGAGCGGCTCGCTCGTCGTGACCGACGGCGGCGCGTTGACACTCGCGGGAGCCACATGAGCTATTTGGACCAATACAAGATTTTGGACGCGGATAAGCGCGGATGAACGCGGATTTTTTTCGCGCAAATCCGCGTTCATCCGCGTCCGATTTGCTCGACCGACTTTTTGTCTGAAATAGGAGACTGACAATGAACATTCAATCACACCACTTGCGCAACTGGGGCATCGGCGGAGGATTGATTGCGGCGGCATTTGCCGTTTGGATGTTCTTTTTTCCTGAACTCGCGGTCACGCATTTCGCGTGGGCAGTGGAACCGCGCTTGAGCCAGGCATTTATCGGCGCGGGCTATGTTTTTCGGACGGGATTTTTTTCACGGTCGCGCTAGAGCCCGCGTGGCGCCGCGTCCGCTGGGTGTTTTGGGGCAATCTGATTTTTACCGGAACGCTATTGCTTGCGACGTTTTGGCACATTGACCGGTTCAATTGGTTTTTTGTCACTGCACATGTGTGGATTATTTTGTACATTGTCGAACCGGTGACGATGTTGTATCTCGTGCCGCGCGGCGCGTGGTCGGACGTGCCGACACCGCGCGGTCCAATCAGTCCCGTCTTGAAATGGTTTCTCGTCGGCGAGACCGCGCTGCTGCTGACGTTTGGTCTGCTGCTGGTGCTCAATCCCGAATTTGCGGACTTGCGCTGGATGTGGCAGCTCAATCCGCTCGACGCGCGGATTATCGCCGCGTGGTTTCTCGGTTGGGCGACGTGGGCGGGGACGATGGCACTTGCGCGCGATTGGGACGAAATTCGTCTCGCCGCGCGGCTGAACATTTTATTTGGCGCGGCATTGATTGGGACGTTCGTTTTCTTTTTTCGCCTCTTTGATTTCACGCGCGCCACGACGATTCCGTACATGGTCGCGGTGGTCGTGCTGACGGTGGGAATGCTTTGGTTTTATTGGCGCCACGAACGCAAACCGCCCACACCTTAATACAAAACCTTCGAATGTCTCATGCGATGTATGCGGCTGGCATACAGCCGACATCGCCGACCTCGAAGGTTTTAGGATTCCGGGTCTCTAAAATTGCTTTACATTGACAACCGCGAATCCACGCGAATCTTCGCGAATGAGAGGAAAAATTCGCGTAGATTGGCGTAGATTCGCGGTTTCTAATCAGTTTGTTGTGGACAGTTTTGTTAAGCAACTTGAGCGAGAGGGAATAATCGCCTACATCGAAAGTGAACCTTTACGAAAGTCGCTCTTGCCGAGAATCGCATTCACGAGTACGGGCGAACCGTCCGCCGCCGCGCGGCGCGCCGCGTCCAACGTTTCTGCAATCAATTCGGAATCGTCCACGCGCAAACCTTTTGCCCCAAACCCCGCGGCGACGCGGTTATAATCGCTGTAATTCAAAACCGTCGCCACGTCGTCGTGCAGATATTCAATTTGCTCGCGCGCGATTTGCGTCCACCCCGCGTCGTTGCCCACCACCGCGATGACGGGAATCTTGTGCCGCACGAACGTATCAAATTCCGCGATGCTGAATCCCGCCGCGCCGTCGCCGTACAAAAGCCATACTTCCAAATCGGGACGCACGAGTTTTGCGCCCAACGCAAAACCCGCGCCGACGCCCAACGTGCCGAACGCGCCCGGATCGATCCACGTCAGCGGTGCGGGCGGCGAAACGATGTACGACGCGGTCGCGACAAAATCGCCGCCGTCGGCGACGAGCAGCGCGTTGTCGGGCAGCGCGTCCGCGATTTGGCGGCAGAGATAAAGCGGATTAATGTCGCGCGTGTGCTGTTCACTTTGATGGATGATTTCCGTGTTGCGCGCCTCCTCGCGCGCGTGTAGATTTTTTTTCCATTCGCTCCAACGTTCACTGGATTCAAACTGCGCGGCGAGCTGTAACAAAAACTGCGCGGGGTCGGCGTGCAGCGCGAGGTTCGGTCTGCGATTGCGCGTGAGGTCGGCGCGACTGCGGTTCGCGGAAATGTAAAACGCGCGGCGCGCAAGGTGATTGCCATAGTCCAAACGAAAATCTACGGGCACACCCGCGAGAATGACAACGTCCGCCTCGCGCAATGCTTCGCGGCGTTTGTGACGATACTGCAAAACCGAATTGCGTCCGAGCAAACCGCGCGCCATCCCCGACAGGTACACCGGAATCCCCAAACGCGTCACCGCTTCCGCGAGCGCGTTCACGTTCGCCGCATCGAGCATTGCCTGACTGCCGACGAGTAACAGCGGACGCTGCGCGTTTTTGATTTTCGCGGCGGCATTTTGTACTTGTCCCGTGTTCGGCATCGGCACCTTCGCGGCGCGCGGCGTTTGCGCGACGATTTTATCCGCGTCGGCGAACAGGCGCGTGACGTGAAATTGCAAATAGCGTTTGACGACCTTATCCGCGAGAGTTTTCCCGCCGCGTTCCGCGCCGTACCATTGTTTCACCAGCGCGGAATCATAAAGCAAATCAATCGGCAGTTCGACAAACACCGGACCGGGCGTGCCGCTGCGCGCGTGATAAAACGCTTCGTGCAGCGTCGGCGCAATGTTGCGCACGCGGCGCACGGAACGCTGCCACTTGACAGTGGAACGGAGCAGCGCGAGTTGGTCAATGTCTTGGAGCGCGCCGCGTCCTTGCAATGCCGTCGCCGCCGCGCCGCCGATGAGCACCACGGGCGACTGCGCCATTTGCGCGTTCTTGATCGCCGTGAGCGTGTTGGTGACGCCGGGACCGGCAGTGACCACCGCGACGCCGGGCACGCCCGAAAGACGCGCGGTGGCATCGGCGGCAAACACCGCGTTGGCTTCGTGCCGTACGTCAATCACGCGAATGCCGCGCTGTTTTGTCGCAACTAAAATCGGCGCAATGTGCCCTCCCGCGAGCGTAAACACAAAGCGCACGCCTTCGGCTTGAAAAACCTCTGCAACGTGATCGCCGCCGTTCATAAGATGCTCACAAAGTCCCCGAATCATGACGCATCATTTGGCGAGGAGCTCCGCCACAAGCGCTTCGAGTTGCCGCGTGGGGCTGGCGCTTGGCTCGCCTTGGAGTTTAGCCAACAGCCCTTCTGCCTGCTCCCGCGTTTCGCGCTCGGCGGCGGGGTGGCTGCGGACGAGCGCGGCGAGTTCGACGACGGCGCCGCGTTCGCCCATGTTCGCTCGGCTCTGCGCGATTCCCAGCAGCGCTTTCAACACCAGGGGCGGCGCGCCGATTTCGTGCGCGAGCTCGAGCGCTTGGCGGAACCGATCTTGTGAAAGGGCATGCGCTCCCGTGAGCTGCGCGACCTGGGCGAGCGCGCACAAGGTCGCCGCCACATAGAACCTTTCGCCGATCTCACGGGTCAGCCCCAAACTTTCTTGAAACAACTGCTCTGCCGCGTCATAGTCGCCCAAGCCCTGCGCGGCTTCGCCCAAATGGTGGAGGTCAATCGCGGTCCCCAGGTGGTCTTGCAAAGCGCGATCTATTTCCAGGCACTGCGCGTGAAAGCTCCGCGCGCGCGCATAGTCGCCGCGCAGCTTGGCGATTACACCCAGGTTGGTCAGCGCGACGGCGACGCCCTGTTGGTCGCCGATTTCGCGCCGGATGGCGAGACTCTCGGCATACAGCGCGTTGGCATGCTCATAATCTCCCAGGTCTTGGACCACGATTCCCAGATTGTTCAACGCGCGCGCGACGTCAAAGGCGCTGCCGCACTCGCGGTATAACGCCAAACTCTCGGTGTGCATCGCCCTCGATGCAGAGAACATGCCGCGCACGCGCGCAATAATCCCCAAATAGTTCAACGCAAACGCAATCTCCGGACACACGCGGCGCGCCCGAAAGACGGCAAGCGCCTGCTCCAGCAACTCGCGCCCCGTATCGAATTCGCCCAGACGAAAACTGAGCCAGCCCTGACGCGCGCGCAGGCGCGCTGTCGTCAGCGCGGCGCGTTCGTCGGCAGCCGCGTCCGCCAAACGCGCGGCGGCGCGCCCGAACGCCGTTACTCCCTCTTGAAGCCAGCCGCGCAGGTCATAGATATAGAATAGCGCGCCAAGCGCCCGTTCTAGTTGGAGGGACTGGTGATTGTCAGCCGCCCAGCGCCAAGCGGAGCGAATGTTGTCCATGTCAGCGGCGATTTCTTGCAGCGCCCGCTGTTGCTCCGCTCCCTGCAACGCGGTGGTCCGTCCGTACAAAAAATCCGCAAAGTACGCGGCGTGTCGGGCTTGCGTTTCATGGCGCTCGTCCGCCCGCGCGTCCAGCTGCTCTGCGGCAAACTGCCGAAGCAGTTCGTGCATCCCCAAGCGCCCGTTCGGCTCACGGCGCAGCATGGATTTGGATACCAAGCCAAAGAGGATTGGCTCATCTGCCAGCGTCACGCTTTTGGCTGGCATGACGTCGAATCCGCCCCGGAATACCGACAGACGACGAAACACCTCTTTTTCGTTCGGCTCGAGCAGCGCCCACGAGTGCTGAAATACGGCTTTGATACTTTTGTGGCGCGCTGGCACGTCCCTGTGCTGCGTGGTCAAGAAATCCAGCCCGCGCTCGATTTCAGAAGCGATGGTTTCGGGAGTGTGAAAGCGTGACCAGCATGCAGCCAATTCCACGCCGAGCGGCATCCCCTCCACCAGACGGCAGATGCGCGCGACGTGCAGCCGCGTGAACGCAGTTAGAGCGAAATCCGGTTGGGACTGCCGGGCGCGGTCGGCGAACAGGCGCACTGCCGCGAATTGCTCGCTCCTCTCGATAGTCGCCTCATCTGGAACGGGCAGCCCGGAGATGGCAAGCGCCCACTCTGACTGCATTTCGAGCGCTTGGCGCGATGTGACCAGCAGCACGATGTTTGGCGCAGCGGCGAGCAAATGCGCCACCAGCTCCGCGCCGTCCACCAGGTGTTCAAAGTTGTCCAAGACCAGCAGCAGTTCTTTGTTTCGCAGGTAATTTTCAAGTTGCGCCGTTGGCGGCTCGGCGCCCGCGAGTCGCAGCCCGCACACGTCGGCGATAGCGGGCGCAATCAGGTCGGGCGAAGTAATGCTTGCCAGAGAAACATAGTACGCGCCGTCGGCAAAGGTGTGCCGTTGCTGCCGGGCTGCGCGGACGGCAAGCCGGGACTTGCCGATTCCGCCGGGACCCACGAGCGTCACGAGCCGACAGTCTGGATTGTTAAGATACTCGGCAAGCTGCGCGAGTTCCCGCTCCCGTCCAACGAACGAAGTGGTTTCCGCGGGCAGGCGCAGAACGCGCGCTGGGCTGCGCGATTCAATCTCGAGGGCACCCGCGCGCAACTGTTCGTACAACCGCCGCGTTGCGGGTTCGGGTTCTACGCCGAGTTCCTCCAACAATGTCTTACGACACTTGTCGAATTGAGCCAGCGCGGCGCTGCGTTGCCCGAGCACCGCCAGCGCGGTCATGCGTTGGCGATGGGCTTGCTCGCGCCACGGGTCGAGGTCGAGTTGCCGTTGCGCCAACTGCGCCGCCAGCGCAAATTCGCCGCGTTCGAGGCGCGCCTCCGCCAGCTCGAATAGAACCTCCATGATACGCAAGCGCAACTGCTCGCGCCGGAGCAAAACCCAGTCGTCGAATTCCGGACTGTCGCGCAGAAAGAATCCAGCGAGCAAGTCGGCGCGGTAGAGCGCTGCCGCCGCAGACAGACGTTCGAGACATGCTTCGCAGCCCGGCAGGCGGCGATGGCGGTGAGCGCGCGCGGCGGCAATGCTTGACTCTAACTCGGTCACGTCGCACGTACAGTCGCTGGCAGGGTTGAATTGGAGCGCGTCGCGAGAGACGCTCAGAAAGGGAACCAAAGATTGTTCGTCTGCAATCGCCGCGCGCAGGTTTGTGAGCGCCTGACGCAGATTCTTGCGCGCCACCACGTCCGGACGCTCGGGCCAAAACAGCGCGGCGAGCGCGTCGCGTGTGTGTGGCTTGTCACGTTCGATAGCCAGGTACGCCAGCAGCGCGCGCACCTTGTCCGATTCCAACCCGGTGAGCGGCTTGCCGTCGAGCGTGGCTCGAAACGGTCCGAGAAAGGACAACTCTAAACGCGGCATCTCCTGACGTTTTCCTGTCGCTGATTTGCTATCTTATATCACAGTTTCATTGCTGGGGATAGTGCAGGAATAGGTATGGCTCGGAACATCAACCCTGTCGAGTATAAAAGTTTCGTGTTGAGAATCTGGCGCGACAAGCGCGCGGATGCCGCCGAATGGCGGGCGGTGCTGGCGAATCCGCTCACCGGAGAACGCATTGGATTTGGCAGCTTGGACGCGTTGGTCGAATATCTCTTGCAATTCGGAACTGAAACGTCCAAAACCAAGGAAAAGGAAGGCACATGATGAAACACGGTCAATTCTTGGTCAGTTTGTTTGTCGCCGGGCTGCTTGTCTCGGCTTGCGCAGCCAATGACCGAACGTCGAGTCGCGCTTTGGTCACGCCCAAAGCCACATCCACGTTCCAAGCGACGGATAACTCGTTGCAGCAGCCCACAGAAAATCGGGCGCCGATGCAGTATGTAATTGGAACGCCCCATGCAATGGAGCAGACCATCGCGACGCCCGCCCCATTCGATGGACCGACGCCGAACGTTTCGGCAATTCAAGAGCCAACGCCCACACCGTTTGGGAGCCAACAGCCGATGCCAGAACCTACCGCGTTCGGCGCACAGCCGATACAAGTGCAGGTTCCGGTAGTGGATTCGGGAACGATAGACAAGACTGATGGGGTGAGTTGGAGCGGCGCAATTGTTTCCGGGGATGACAAATATGACCACACGCTCGCGGGTTGGGTAGCGTTTGACTTGCATGTGATTCCAGCGTCCAACAGCGGGTTGGTCAATGCGACTCTGAATCTGGGTTCCTGCTCGACGAGCGGCATGCCAGGCGACTTGGCGTTCGACGTAATCATCTTTTCCATTGCGCAGAATCCCTTTGCTTCGCTTCCCCATGCTTGTCCTGCCCGATACAACGTAACAGGGGTAGTGCAAGAATTATTGGCGCGGGGCGAATATTTCAAAGTGATGGTCTCGCCTTCCTACACGAGCGCCAACGGGACCGACGATTCGATATTGTTCGATTCGCCAACGTTGGAGATTACCTACTATCCGTGAGCTGTGACAGGTGTGTCACAGCTCAAATTGTAGAAAAGGAGTAGCACATCATGTTCACACGGTCATTCGGGCTCGGCTGTCTGCTCGCCCTGTTCGTCCTGGCGCTGGTCAATGCGCCGCACACACGCGCCGCGCCGCAGGCGGTCTTTACCGTCACCACGACGAATGACGCCGACGATGGCATTTGCGATGCCGCGCATTGCTCTCTGCGCGAGGCAATCAACGCGGCAAACAACAGCGGCGCGGCGGGAGTCATAAACTTTAATATCGTAGATTTCCCGCCGTTCGTGATTCAACCCACTTGGCCGCTGCCTGTGATCACGCAGAATGGGATTCAGATTGACGGTTACACGCAGCTGGGAGCGATTCAAAATACCGACCCCGCCGCCAGTAACGCCAACCTCATGATTGAATTGAGCGGGTCCGCGGCAGGGGCAACCAGTGGCTTGGTCTTGGCAGGTGGCAACGGCTCGGTGCGCGGACTAGCCATCTATAACTGGGCTGGCGCGGCGGTGTCGCTCAATTCCAACGCGAATACGGTAGCGGGCAATTTCATTGGTCTGGGGACCGACGGCATGACCGGGCTGTCCAATTACTGGGGCATCGTCACGCAAGACTGGACCAGCGGCAACGTCATTGGCGGCGATATTTCCGCCGAACGGAATGTCATTTCCTTTAACGCGTATGGCGTGTATGCACGGGGCAGCGGTCAATTGATCGTGGGTAATCTCATTGGTACCAGCGCCAATGGAACAATTGCCAAACCGAACGACACGGGGATTTACCTCGAGACAAACAACAGCGTGGTGCGCAACAATGTTGTGTCCGGCAATAACGAGTACGGCATTTTGCTCGGCGGAGGGGCGCGCAAGAACACCTTCATCCAAAACAACATCGGCGCTGACCCGACAATCACTTCCGCGCTACCCAACGGTTTCGGCGGCATTGCTTTGGGTAGTGGCGCAAAAAAGAACCAAGAGCGCGGAGAGCACCCCCCGGCGGATTCGCGGCAGCATCAGCACTGCGCCGAATGTGACCGTGACGCTGGATTTTTACGCCAGCTACAACTGCAGCGCGAGCGGTTTCGGCGAAGGGCTGTTTTATTTGGGGAGCACGACCGTGACGACGAACGGAAAAGGCAAAACCGCGTTCGATTGGATTTCACCCAACCCGTTTTTCCCCGGAGCGTTTATCACCGCCACCGCAACCGTGAAAAAGAGCACGTCGGAATTTAGCGCGTGCGCGATTGCCAGCGCGGGCTGAGTCGAAGGAAAAGATGAAACACGCAGCTTTTCATTCCTTCCATTGGTTAGTGCGGGTTTTGATCCTTGGCGCTTTGGCGCTGACCGCCGCGCCGCTTCATGCAGATGTGCCAGGTTTCCAAAACCTGTCACATCTGCAAGGCAACTCGTTTGCCATGCTGCCAGTCCAAGCCCAAGCCGCCATCTCTCAAGTCATCGGACGCGACCAGGGCTCATATCACGCCGTACGCACTGCGACAGGGTGGCGCTTTAATAACCCCACACATCAGCTCGGCGCAACCTTTGACGCGGACGGCGCGACCGTTCAACACGCGAATACTGCGTGGTCGTTCGGTCTGCGCGCGTGGGGTTATGGCAACACGCGGTTTGGCGTCGAGGCGCAAACACCGCGCGCCGTTCAGAATCGCATCGAATATGCGCGCGGCGCGCTCACGGAATGGTACGTGAATGGACTATTGGGCATCCAGCAGGGATTTACCGTTCAGGCGTCAGTTATCAGTCACCAGTTACCAGTTATCAGTCATCAGTCTCCAGTCTCTGAGCTAACGCTCGAGTTTGATTTGCCGTCCGATTTGAATGTCGAAATCGCGGTGGATAGACGTTCGCTCACGCTCTGGCGCGGCAAGGAGATGGCGCTGCGCTTTACGGGTTTGACCGCGTATGATGCGCGGGGCAGCGCGTTGCGCGCCCGGCTGGAGGTCGCACGCAAGAACGAAAAGGACGAGTCGAGCGCGCTGCGCGTCCGCGTGGATACGCGCGGCGCGCAATATCCCATCGTGATTGACCCCTTTGTCCAGCGCGCAAAGCTGGTTGCGGCGGATGGCGCGGCGAATGACTGGTTTGGTTCTGCAGTTGCCATCAGTGGCGATACGGTGGTGGTGGGCGCGTATGGAGATGACATCGCCAGCGCCGCGGGTCAAGGTTCGGCGTACGTTTTTGTCAAGCCCGGCGGCGGGTGGAGCGACATGGCTCAATCCGCCAAACTTGTCGCGTCGGATGGCGCCGCAGGTGACTTGTTCGGGCTATCGGTAGCTATCAGTGGCGATACGGTGGTGGTGGGCGCGATCTCTGACGACGTTGGCAGCAACGCGGATCAAGGTTCGGCGTACGTTTTTGTCAAACCCAACGGCGGTTGGGTGGGGACGTTGCCTCAAGCTGCCAAACTCACCGCGTCCGATGGAACGGCGTATGACGACTTTGGCTCTGCCGTCGGCATCAGCGGCGAAACCATCGTGGTGGGCGCGCGCTCGGACACTGATAGAGACGAGGTTCAAGGTTCGGCGTATGTGTTCGTCAAGCCCGGCAGCGGATGGGGTGGGTATCTGAACGAAACGGCAAAACTCCTCGCGTCCGATGGGACAGTGAATGACTACTTTGGCGCGGCTGTCGCCATCAGTGGCGATACGGTGGTGGTGGGCGTGTCTGGAGATGATATTGCCAGCAACGCCGATCAAGGTTCGGCATACATTTTCGTCAAGCCCGTCGTCGGCTGGAATGGATATCTGAACGAAACGGCAAAACTCGCCGCGGCGGATGGCGCGGCGGTTGATACGTTTGGTCGTTCTGTCGCCATCAATGGAGCTACCGTTGTGGTGGGCGCGGATTATGACGACATTGGCGGTAATCCGGATCAAGGTTCGGCGTACATTTTTACAGAACCCGGCGGCGGGTGGAGCGGTTCTTTGAGTCAAACTGCCAAGCTCACCAGCTCGGATGGAGCGGCATCTGACAATTTCGGCGGTGCGGTCGGCGTCAGCGGAGATATGGTCGTGGTGGGCGCAGGTTACGACGATCTTGGCGGCAACACGAATCAAGGTTCGGTGTATGCCTTTGTCAAGCCGGGCGGCGGCTGGACCGACATGACCGAAACCTCCAAATTCAACGCGCTGGATGGAGCAGCATTTGACATTTTTGGCGCTGCTGTCAGCATCAGTGGAGATGTCGTCGTGGTGGGCGCGAATTTTGACGACGTTGGCAGCAACAAGGATCAAGGTTCGGCGTACGTCTTTGCAAACGGGACGGCGACGCCGACGCCAACACCCGCGTCAACGGCAACCAGCACGCCAACAGCGACACACACGCCGACGGCAACCGCCACAACGCCGAACGACTGCTCTGCCAGACCCGCCAAACCGCAGCTCGTTGCACCAGCGCCCAATGCGGTGGTAACCAAGTCCAAGGTCCCGCTCGTATGGGGCGATGTCACCTGCGAGACGCTATACAAAGTATTCGTCAAAGATGCGGCGACGAACAAGCGCGTGTACAAAAACACTCTCGACGTGGATATGACGCGGGTCAGAAGCACGGTGCTCGCGCGCAGCAAGACCTACAAATGGTTCGTCGAGGCGTGCAACACGGCGGGCTGCACAAAATCGGCGGTGTGGAAATTTTTCAAGCCGTGAGCACGCAAGAAAGGTCTTGCTCGCTTAATATGTTTCTTAACACAATACCTTCGCCAATTCCCCTTTTGCTCGCGCGGGATTGCGGATGCACTCCATCCGAGTAATCCCGATGGGAAATGAATGTGTTCAAGTCACCGGTGCGCCGACAGCCGCCAATCTCGTCACATTTCAGGCGCGGGCTGTTAAAAAAGGCGTCCGCGTTAAATGGGAAACCGGAAGTGAAATAAATACGTTGGGCTTTAATGTGTGGCGGCAAAGTGCGCCCAAGAACGGCGCGCATAGCGGCGAATGGCAAAAATTGAATGCCGATATGATCGCTACCCAAAATCCCGGGGCTGTTTCGGGAGCAGCGTATGCTTTTACCGACAGGACTGCGCAAGCCGGACAGACCTATCGTTACAAGTTGGAGCTTGTCGCCCCGTCGGGCAGCTCCGAGTGGAGCGCCGTCGTCAAGGTCAAGTAATTTTTCTTGGGGGAACGGGATGCATCGAACCGGTAACGATGCATCCCTTTTTTTTACGCGCCGGTGCAACGCGCGGGAGGGTTGGGGCGATGCTTCATGCTCGCCCAACGCGCCCGGACATTGGGCAGCCACCATTGGGCAACCACAAGGGTGTGCCCCTACCGCGCGTGTACCCAATTTAACGCCAACAAATTCGCGGACATTTCATCATCGGACAGAGTGGATTCCAACCGTACGCAACACACGTCGCGTCGTCCAATGTGCGCGGCGCGTTTTGTAATCATTGGGGGTTTTGGTTATAGAGGTTCGTGAGCGTGCGTTCTTGTCTGCTTCCACCGGCGTCGGATGTCCGATGAGGCGACATAGATCAATGAAATGCTCGCGTTTCCATTTTTCGATAAATTGTTGAGGCGTCATGGTGGAATTGGAAATTAGAAATCGGATGTGTTGGTTTGTTCGTTCGGTAGTGGACAGCGGATATTATAAAGCGGATAAACGGATGCGCGCGTTCTTATCCGCTCATCCGCCATACATATCCGCTGACTTGGCGTGTCGGCGTCACCGCCGGCGTCGGTAATGACGCGGGCTCGACGGGTAGGTCGGGACACGTCCGATTCTTGGCGTACACGGAATCATAGGTCTGCGAAACACGGTCAAAAAACTGCGCCCACTCTACCCGCGAGAGATTCCGATTTACGATCCGGCAGGCGCGTGCTGCCGCTAACCCGAGATCCGGGTCTACATCCCACAAGCGCACCGTTTGGTCTGCGCTTCCCGAAACCAGCAGCTTGCCATCGTGATTGAATGCCACACTGTACACGTGAAACGCGGACTCGATAAACGGTTCGCCAATCTGCTTGCCGTTTGTCATGTCCCACAAGCGAATCGTTCCGTCTGAACTCCCCGACGCGAGCGTCTTGCCGTCAGGACCAAACTCGACACTATTTACGCTGCTCGTGTGCCCCGTGAACGGCGCGCTTGACGGTTGGCGGCTTGGCACATCCCACAAGCGCAGCGTTTGGTCTCCGCTTCCCGACACCAACGTTTTGCCGTCGGGACTGAATGCGACGGTGTACACTGCTCCTGTATGCCCGGTGAGTGGTTCGCCGATTGGTTTGCCGCTTGCCACATTCCACAAACGAATTGTCTTGTCATCGCTTGCCGATGCCAGCGTCTTGCCGTCGGGACTGAACGTCACGCTGTAGACCAAACTCGAATGTCCCGTGAATGGTTCGCCGATTGGTTTGCCGCTTGTCACGTCCCATAGACGAATTCTCTGGTCTCCGCTTGCCGATGCCAACAGCGTGCCGTCGGGGCTGAACGCGATACCACGCACAGCACCCTCATGTCCGATAAATTTCAAGTCCAGGGGTTTGCCGTCGGGCACGCTCCACAAGCGAATCGTTCGATCATCGCTTGCCGACGCGAGCAGTTTCCCGTCGGGACTAAAAACAACCGCCCTCACAATTCCTTCATGCCCCGTGAGTGGTTCGCCCATTGGCTTGCCGCGTGGCGCGTCCCACAAGCGAATTGTCCCGTCGTCTCCTCCCGACGCCAGCAGCGCGTCATTCGGACTGAATGCAACGGTGAATACGGAACCCCTGTGCGCCGCAATCGGATCGCCAATTTCACGACTGTCTCTTACATTCCACAAGCGAATTGTGTGGTCACTGTTACCGGACGCCAACGTCTTGCCATCGGGACTGAACGCGACGCTAAACACACCGTTCGTCTGATCCGCAAAGGGTGGGAACGTTACGATTCGTGAGGTGTGCCTTTGTAAATCCCAGAAGCGAATTGTTCCGTCTCCACTTCCGGATGCCAACGTCTTGCCGTCGGGACTGAACGCGACGCTGTAGACCAAACCGGTATGCCCCGTGAGTGGATTGCCGAGTAGCGCGCTCTTTGTGACGTTCCACAAACGAATCGTTCCATCCCCGTTCCCCGATGCCAATGTCTTGCCATCCGGGCTGAACGCGACGCTAAACACATTGCCTGCTTTGCCAGCGAGCGGATCGCCAATTTGCTCGCCGCTTGCCACATCCCACAAACGAATCGTTCCATCTCCACTTCCCGATGCCAGCGTCTTGCTATCGGGACTGAACGCCACCCCAATTACGGATTCCGAATGCCCTGCGAACGGTTCGCCGACTTGTGCGCCACTTGCCACATCCCACAAACGGATCGTCCGGTCACCACCCCCCGATGCCAACAGCTTGCCATCGGGACTAAAGACGACGGCATCTATGGCAGCGGTATGCCCCGTCAATGGCTGTCCCAACGGTTTGCCATTTGCGGCGTCCCACAACCGAATCGTCCGGTCAAAACTCCCCGATGCCAGCAGTTTGCCGTCCGGACTGAATGCTACGCTCCGCACCAGCCCCGTATGTCCCATAAGCGGATTACCGATTTGCTTGCCGCTGGAAGCATCCCACAACCGGATTTCACCTTGTACACAATCGCCCTCTGCATCGTTTTTGGCGCAACTCGCCGATGCCAGGGTTTTACCATCCGGGCTGAAGGTCACGCTCCAGACATTCGCCGTATGCCCGCGCAGGGTAGTACGCAACAGAGTATTGAGCGCGGTGAACAGAGTATTACGCGCTTCAAAATTTTCATCCCGTTGAACCGCCGCGACCCCGAGCAAGAGTGATGTTTCTCGATTGCGGGCAAGCACAAGATTGGACTGCGCGGCGAGGCGGCGCGATTCGGCGATGCGCGCTTGTTTGATTGCTTCGTTCTGCTGCTGCACCGCCAGGTAAACGGCGGCGACGGCGACCAGTAACAGCGCGGACAAAGCGAGCGCCGCGAATCGTAGGATTCGCGCGCGTTGTTCGGCAGCGCGGCGGGCGCGTTCTTCGGCTGCCGTGCGCTGCCGTTCGCGTTCCAACTCGCGCTGCTGTTCCGCTTCGGCTTTTGTAATGCTCGCGCGTAAAAATGTTTTCGCGTCATTTCTCTGCAATGCAATGTCCTCGCGTTTTTCCAGTTCGCGCGCTTCAGCGAGACGCACGCCCTCCAGCAAATAATCGTCCGCGCGGTTTTGCGCCAGCCACTCGTCGAGATTTTGTTCAAAGCGCGCGCGTTCGCGCAACGCGTGGCGTCGTGCGCCAATCGCCGCGCGCAGGCGCTCCCAATTCACGAGCAGCGATTCGTGAATCAAATCGACGCGTTGTTGATTTTCGATGCTTAACAACCGCGCGGCGGCTAATTCATCCACCCAACGCGTCCGCGTGGCATCGCCGTGTGCCAGTTCTTGTTTGGCGCGTTGATGGCGCACATCGCGCCGTGCTTGATCGTCGAGCGATACGTCCACCAGATCGAGCAGCAAAGTCAACAGCGCGTTTTGTTCGTCGGACGTACGCGGCTGTGCGGGATTTGCCGCATCGTAATCGCGAAATTGCAAAACCTGGTCGGCGCGCTGTTCCAACGCGTCCGCGAGATTGGTGTACGCGCCGCGCGTGAGCGCGCCTTTGCGCCAAATTTCTGCGAGCGTCACTTGCAAGAGCGGCAGGTACGCGGCATCGGGCGCGGCGTCTTGCGCGAGCTGCTCCACCAGTTCGGGTTCAAAGCGCTTGTCGCCCTGCGGATACTGTGCGCGTAACGGCTGCTGAATTGCATCACGCAATTCGGTCACACTCATCGCGCGCAAATCCACGCCGCGTTTCGCAATCTCATACAGCGCCGGATGATTGAACAGTTCGGGCAAATAATCCGCGCGCAGCGTGGCGAGAATGTGCGTGCGCGTTTGGGCGAACGGCGCGAGGTGCGCGAGAAATTCAAACAGCGCGGCGCGTGACGCGGCAGGCGATTGCGTAAAACATTCCTCGAATTGGTCGAGGAGGATGAGATTGATTTGGGACGCGGGCGTGTTCAAGACCTGTGAGGTTTTGGCGATGAACTCCATCGCCGAAACCTCACAGGTCTCGGTAACGCCCAACTGCCGCCACAACGCGTCGGCGAGCGCGGCGAGTGGGTCGGCGCCGGGACGAAAGACCGCGTGTTTTACACGCAGCGCGTGGTAATGCGTTTCGAGCGCGGGGACGAGACCGGCTTGGGCGAAGGAGGATTTGCCGCTGCCGCTCGCGCCGGTGATGAATAAAAGCGGAATTGCCGCGCCGGGCGCGGTCACGCGCGCGACGGTTTCGGCGATGAGTTTTTCGCGTCCCGCGTATTTTTTCGCATCGGCGTACGTGAAACGGGCGAGACCCAGATACGGATTCGCCAAGCCGCGCACGTCGTACGCCTGCGCGGCCGTGACGACAATTTTGGTTTGCACCTCATCGCCGTGAATGATCTTGTCGCCGCTGAAAATGTCACGCGCGCGGATTTCACCGCCGCCGATGTTGACGGCGCCAGAGGAATCGGACACAGGAGCTTTGTTGGGAGTAGATTCGGAATCCATCGCGCGTATCCAATACCTTCGCCAAACTGCTCGCGCGGATTTGTAATCCGCAAAAACAGTGCGGGATTACAAATCCCGCGCGAGCAAAGAGGGCATTGGCGAAGATATTGGCGTATCACGACGATTATAATCCCAAATGCGTGACCGCGCGCACACACACAAAAAGCTGCGCCCGCAGGATTGCCGTCGCAGCTTGGGTTCGCGTCAAAGCATTCACTCGCGCGCGCGGTAATGTATTTCCGAAACCGCGCGCAGGCGTTCTGCGGCTTGTTCCGCCGTCACATCGCGCTGTGGCTCGGCGAGCATTTCGTAGCCGACAATGAATTTGCGCACGGTCGCGGAACGCAAGAGCGGCGGATAATAGTGCGCGTGCAATTGCCAGTGTGAATAATCGCCGCGCCCCGTTGGTGCGCCGTGCCAGCCCATCGAATAAGGAAATGAAATTTCAAACAGGTTGTCATAGCGCGTCAGCAAACGTTTGAGCAGGTCGGATAAACTGTTTCGCTCGGCGTTCGTCAAATCCGGCAAACGCAAAACGTGACGCCGCGGCCAGAGCAAAGTCTCAAAGGGCCAGATTGCCCAATACGGCGTCACCACGAGCCAATCCGCATTTTCGACGACGACGCGCTCGCCGCGCTGCGCTTCCAATAGCGCGTATTCCACCAGCAGCGGCGCGCCGTGCGTTTCAAAATACGCGCGTTGGTGCAAATCCTCTTTGGCGGGTTCGTTGGGCAACCTGCTGCTCGCCCAGATTTGGCAATGGGGGTGCGGATTCGATGCGCCCATCAGCGCGCCGCGATTTTCAAATACCTGCACCCACACATACGCGTTGCCCAATTCCGCTATCTGCGCCGCCCACACATCCACCACCGGACGAATCTGTTCTAACGGTAAACGCGCGAGGTGCAAATCGTGACGCGGTGAAAAACACACTACGCGCGAGACGCCGCGTTCGCCTTGCGCGTGCAGCAGCGGATGGGGCGCGTACGACGCGTCGGGCGTATCGGGCAGCAGCGCGGCAAAATCATTCGTAAAAACAAACGTGTGCGTGTATGGCGGATTGCGGACACCGCCCGCGCGCGTATTTCCGGGGCAGAGATAACACTCTGGATCGTACGGCGGCGGCGCTTCGGGGGGGGGTGTTTCGATTTGACCCTGCCACGGGCGTTTGGTGCGCTGCGGCGATACCAACACCCATTCGCCCGTCAACGGATTGCGGCGGCAGTGGGGATGTTCGGTCGGATCAAATTCCATGGCGCGCCTCGGCTCTCAAAATACTGTGCGGGGGATTCGGTTTGTCTTTGGATCTTGCAACAGTGGTTCATTGCGAAAAAGTGAGATTGTCGCGATGATACATCAGACCCACAGAAACTCAAATGGGGGATGCGCGGGCGAATGACGGGTGATATAATTGCGTTTGGTTTTCGCAGCATGATGAAAAATCAAGAGGAGCCATTATGAATACGATTTACTTGATCGCCAGCGGCGACCTGCGGCTCGCGGCAAATCAAACGTGTTGGCAAGCCCAGAACGAAATGGAACAAAAAGTAATTGCGGCGGTCGCACAGCTTGGCGGGCGCGTCGAACGCGCTCATCCGTACGATCCTGTCAAGCAGCATGGTTTCATTGACAGCCAAAAGTACGGCATGGAGGTTTTCAAAAACATTCCGCGCGACGCGCCGCTCATTGTCGCCGAAGCGGTGTGGCAGTATTCCCATCACGTCCTGGCGGGATTGTTTACGCACGATGGTCCGATTCTCACCGTCGCCAATTGGAGCGGGCAGTGGCCCGGACTCGTCGGCATGTTGAATCTCAATGCGTCGCTCACGAAAGCGGGCGTCGAATACTCGACGCTGTGGAGTGAAAATTTTGACGACGCATTTTTTCTGGATGGCTTGAAACGCTGGTTGAAAAGGGGGGACGTCAAACACGATCTATCGCACGTTCACAAATTCGACAAGGAAAACGCGCCGGGCGATTCTATCGCGGTCGGTAGAGCATTTGCGAAAAAGTTCCGCGCCGACAAAGCGATCATGGGCGTGTTCGACGAGGGCTGCATGGGCATGTACAACGCCATTATCCCCGACGAGCTCTTGCACGAAACGGGCGTGTTCAAAGAACGGCTCTCGCAGTCCGCGCTCGTCGCCAAAATGCGCACCGTGACGGATGCCGAAGCGCGCGCGGTGTGCGACTGGTTCGTCTCACAGGGTATGCAATTCCAATTCGGTCCGAACGAAGCGACCGATTTGACAGAAAATCAGGTATTGAACCAGTGCCAGATGTACATTGCCGCCGTACGCATTGCCGCTGAATTTGGCTGCGCGACGATTGGCATTCAATATCAGCAAGGGTTAAAAGATATGACGTGCGCGAGCGATTTGGTCGAAGGCACGTTGAACAATGTGGAGCGACCGCCGGTTTATGCGGAGGATAAAGAGGGCGAAGAGGGCGAAGAGGGCGAAGAGGGCGGAGAGGGGAGAGAGGGCGAAGAGGGGAGAGAGGGCAGAGAGGGCGAAGAGGGCAGAGAGGGCGAAGAGGGCGGAGAGGGCGAAGAGGGCGAAGAGGGAACTCGGAGGGAATTGTTTGCGGGTGAGGCGCTGCCGCATTTCAATGAAGTGGATGAATGCGCGGGACTCGACGGTTTGGTGACCTACAAATTGTGGCGACAACTTGGCTATCCGCCCGAAACCTCGCTGCACGATTTACGCTGGGGTCGTCAATACAGCGATAATGGAATCAATGATTTCGTATGGGTGTTGGAAATTTCCGGCGCGGTACCGCCCGCGCATTTCGCGCAAGGTTGGCGCGACGCGCGCGGCGAACGCCAACCGCCGATGTATTTTCCGCTCGGCGGCAGCACGATCAAGGGCATCAGTAAACCGGGGTGGGTCGTGTGGAGCCGCGTCTTTGTTGCGGACGACGCCTTGAATTTCGATACGGGCATTGCAGAGGTCGTCGCACTGCCGTTGGAAGAAACACAAGAACGCTGGCGACTCACCACGCCGCAATGGCCCATCATGCACGCGGTCCTGCAGGGTGTCACGCGCGATCAAATGATGGCGCGTCACAAATCCAATCACATTCAGGTCGCCTACGCGCCGGATCGAGCCACGGCGCTGTATGGCATGTACGCCAAAGCGGCGGCGATGAAAGAGTTGGGGTTGAAGGTCAGCGTGTGTGGAGCCACAGAGTAACGAGGACTGAGGACTGAGCGCAGAGTTATTGTACTGCATCACTCAGTCCTCAGTCTTCAGCGCTCATCCCTATGAGTAAATATTCTCTCGGTCTCGATTTTGGCACGGAATCCGGGCGCGCGCTGCTGGTGGATGTGAGCGACGGACGCGAAGTGGCGAGCGCGGTGTTCCCGTATCCCGCTGGTGTGATTGACGAAAAATTGCCGGGCACGGATATTCGGCTCGATCCCGATTGGGCGCTGCAAAATCCCAACGATTATTTGACAGTGCTCCGCACTGCCGTGCCGCAAGTGTTGAAACAAGCGGGCGTGCGCGCGGACGATGTGATTGGCATCGGCGTTGATTTTACGGCTTGTACAGTTTTGCCTGTGACGCGCGACGGTACGCCCTTGTGCAATTTGCCGGAATGGAAAAATAATCCGCACGCATGGGTGAAATTGTGGAAGCATCACGCCGCGCAGCCCGAAGCCGACCG
>JACQWQ010000147.1 GCA_016209205.1 Chloroflexota bacterium | reverse complement strand
TCCCAGTTGGTCGTCACTTGCCCGATGATTTTCGCCATCTCTTCGCGCGTCAGTTTCGGCTTGTCCTTCAGCGCAATCGCTTCGCTCGAATTCTTGACCACGAACGTCCCATCGGCAATTTTCGGCTGCAACTTGTTCCACGCCCCTTCAAAGAAAATGAAGGCGTTGTTGTCCGACGCGGCACCGGCATACAGATACAGCGGGCTGCCTTTGGCGGTGTTCTTGTCAATCAGATACTGCGCTTGTTGTTCGCCCACCGCAATGCTGTCGAAGGTGACATAGTAATCCACCGCATCCGTTTCGCGAATCAAGCGGTCATACGAAATGACCTTGACGCCGGCTTTGCGCGCTTCGTCCGCCGCCGCCGCCGCCGCTGCCGCATCCTGCGGCGTGATGATGATGACTTTGACGCCTTTGGAAACCAACGCTTCGACGTTGGCTTTTTCTTTGGCGGAATCGCCCTGGCTGAACAGGATTTCGACGTCGTAGCCCGCCTTTTTCAGGGCTTCCTCGAAGCGAGTCTGATCCTGAATCCAGCGCGGTTCGTCCTTGGTCGGCAGCACGATCCCCACCGCAAGTTTCGCGGCTGGCGGGGCGGTCGGTTGCACTTGCGCTGTAGTTGGTTGTACTGGCGCTGTGGTTGCTGGCGGCGGGGTTGGACCACCGCAAGCAGCAATCAAGATGCTCAACAGGGCGAGCATCGTAATAAGCGTGATAACGCGCTTGTTCATCTTTCTCCTCCTGAATTTTGGGAAACGAACAAAAGTTGGTTGTGGATGGGATTGTCGGAGACTCTGTACTTGTACTGCAACACCTCCTCTTGGTGCGGGCTTGCGGATAATTTATCCGAGTGCGCCGCGAGCCGATCACAGCGCGGTATGTAGAGCACAATAGCCCATTGCGTCTGGTGCTGGATTCCCCTACGCGCTGCGGGTTTTGGGATTCAGCCACACTTGGACCCGGATGCAAATACGTCTTGAATTAAATTTTTTTTGTGCTCGTCTTGTACCTTGCAAATAGCGTGTAGCTAAAGCTGGGTTGGTCAAGCCGTCGCGCGCACGCGCCTGGTCTGCAAGGGGTGTCGCAACACTTGATCATAAATCGTCGCGATGCCGCCCATCAGACACGCGTCAGAGCCGTCGGCAGCGATCACCACCTGTGTCGCCTTGACAGACCAGCTGAGGGCGCGCTCATTAATCGTCTCTTGAATGACGGGGAGGATAAAATCTTTTGCCAAGCTTAACGTGCCGCCGAGTACGACCATTTCGGGATTCAACGTGTTGATGAGGTTGGCGATGCCGATGCCCAGATACATGCCGGTCTCGCACAGCGCTTGCCGCGCGGCGAGGTCGCCCTGTTCGGCTGCCTCGACAATCAGGGGGATCGTGAGCTGTTCGCCTTTGCCGTTTTTCAAACGCGCCAAATGTGTGGACTTGCCTGCGGCGATGCCTTGTTGGACGCGTTCAAAGACAGCGGACTCTGAGGCGAATGTTTCCCAACAGCCATGATTGCCGCAATTGCACAATGGTCCTTCCGGCTCGATCGTCACGTGTCCTACTTCACCTGCAAAACCCGTTGCCCCCGTGACAATCTGTCCGTTCAAGACCAAGCCCCCGCCAATACCTACTCCGGCGTGTACATAAACCATGTTGCGCTTGCCGCGCGCGGCGCCAAAAAAAGATTGCCCAAACGCGGCGATGGACGCTTCGTTGTCTACGTGAATCGGAAAATCGAAATGCTCACTCAACAGCTGGCGCAGCGGGACGTTGCGCCACTTGAGATTGGGGGCGTATAACAAAACCCCCGCAGCGACATCCACGAGCCCGGGCAAACCGATGGACAAGCCAAAGATGGCAAGGTCATGTCGCTCTGCCTGTTTGATGGCCGCACGGATATTCGCAATGATGTGTTTGAGGAGAGTCGCTTGCGCGGCGCGGCGATCGGTCTGTTCGTGATGCCGCCAGATGACGCGCGCGCTAAAGTCGGTGAGCAGGAGGGAGATAAAATCTACGCCAATTTCGACGCCGATCATCCCGCCGGCCTGCGGATTCAGTTCGAGCAAAATGCCGGGGCGTCCCAACGCGGCTTTGCCGATGCCGCGTTCGGTAATAAAGCCCGCCTGGGTCAGTTGTTGGACGAGGGCGGAGACTGTGACTTTGGTCAAGCCCGTGCTCGCGGCCAGCGCCGCGCGCGACGTGGAGGCGTGGTCACGCAGCGCGTTCAAAACAATCGAGAGATTGATTTCGCGGATCAGCGCAGGATCACCGGTTCGAATGCGAGACACGAATCACATCCTTGTGAGACAAAGGGATCGGTTGGCAGCCAACTGTTTGGGGAAACTTGCTTTAGTTAGTTAATAATACTAACTAAAGCGATTTTAACAAAAATCGCGGGCTGTGTCAAGACCCAATTTTTTGGTGGGTGTGCGTCACAATTTTGGGCGAATCAATTCGCTCGCTACAAAATCACGAAACCTGCCTTCGCAGGTTGGGATTTCAGTGTGCGGTCGCGAATCTATTCGATTCGTTGCGAACTGTGTTCGCGAGCACACTTTGTGTAGTTGTTGGCGCGATTTTTCCGATGAAGGCGATGGAATACATCGCACATCGGCATCGCCCGCCGCGCGTTGCCTGACGGTAGTCTGCAATGCGGGCGCATTGCCACTGCCTTCTAACACTTGGGAGTAATCACCAGCCAACCTTGGAGAAATTTCTGCCGGGCGCGACCCGCTTTTCACCGCGTTGGAACTCGGTTTGGATAGGGCGCGCTTATGGTGAGGGGGCATCGCGTTCGTCCGCGATTTTTTTCGCGCCCGGTGTAACATCGCGCGACCTTACGAGTAGATAAAACCGCTGCTGCAAGTTGCGACGCTTGCCCTTGGACCCTCAAGTTGCCAGAAATGTTTTCGCTTGACTCTCCTGTTACGGCAGGGCTTATCCTGAGGACACGAACGATGAATCTAAAAAAAGATGGAGGATATGTCCGATGAAAAAAATACTGCTCTTGACAGGAGGCGTGCTACTGCTCGCCCTGATTGCGGGGGGCGCATGGTTTTGGAATGAAATGCAGAAACCGTTGTACCAACCGGGCATGGTGCGCGCCGGAACCAATCTGCGCGCGTCGCTCACGCCCCCCGCACAACCCGCGGACGAGAATTTTTGGCAAGTCGAAAACGACATTCGCTTGTATCACTTTAGCGATGGCACGGGCGCGAACGTGCTCGTCGTTCACGGCGGCCCCGGTTTTCCCTTCAGCGCGCCGCCGTCGGGACTCGCGCAGTTGAACGACCGTTATCGCTTGCAGTATTACGACCAACGCGGCAGCGGCAAATCGTCGCGCCCCATTGATACCTTTGCATCGTCCAACTATTACGAAAACATGCAGACGCTGGATCGTACGCTCGGACTCGGCGCGCAGATTGCGGACATCGAACGCATTCGCCAAATTTTGGGCGATGAAAAATTGATCCTCGTCGGACATTCATTTGGCGGGTTTCTTGCCGCGCTGTACGCAGCGGAGTTTCCCGAACATGTCCAAGCATTGGTCCTCGTCGCACCTGCCGAGACCTTGGTGATGCCGTCCGAAAGCGGCGGGTTGTTTGAACAGGTCCGACCGTTGTTACCTGCTGAAATGAAAAGCGAGTATGATGCGTATCTGAAACGGTATCTGGATTACGGCGCGCTCTTTGCCAAGAACGAACAAGAGCTCGTCGCGCTGAACAACGAATTTGCGCGCTATTACAGCGCCGCGCTCAAGGCGCGCGGTTTGAGCTTGCCGCAAGAAAGCAGCAGCGCCGAACCCGGCGGTTGGATGGTGCACGCGCTGTACATGAGCATGGGGCTGCGCCACGATTATCGCGACGCGTTGAAGCGCGTCACCGCGCCGGTCCTCGTGATTCATGGGCAAAATGATTTGCAGCCGGAAAAGGCGAGCCGCTCGTACGTGGAAACATTTCCGAACGCAGAATTTCGCGTCATTGCGAACGCGGGGCATTTTGTGTTCACCGATCAGCCCGATGCGTTTGCGCAAAGCGTCGGCGAGTTTTTAGACAAAGTTCAAGCGCACTAAGAAGGGCGTGTCATTTCGGACCCCTCATCCTTCAGGGTAAACTCGGTGAGAAACTTCCGGCGTGCCGATTGAACTGTCGGACGAAAAACGCGAATGCAAATCGCAAGCGATTTGAGCGCTAATCTTGGCGAATCTAAAAAATTTTCGCGTAGAACCTGTCCCGAAGAATTGAGGGATTCGCGTTGAAAAAGTTTCTATGTTTAGTCGTCACGCCCGCGCGTGATGTGGGTCTCGAAATGATAGCTAGTGCCCAAGCAAGTCCTGAAACAGAATTATGGAAAAGCGAATCGGAGTTCTCACCGGCGGCGGAGATGCCCCCGGACAAAATGTGTGTCTCAAAACCATCGTCGCGCGCGCGGCAGAGCACGATATTGAAGTGCTGGGCGTTCGCAAAGGATGGGAAGGGCTGCTGCATTACAACCCCGACGATCCGCAAACCTTTGGCGACAATTTGATCCATCTGCACCCGCAGCGCGTGCGCGATATTGATCGGATGCCGGGCGCGTTTTTGCACTCGAGCCGCCTCAGACCCGATGCCGTGCCGCACGCGTTGACGCCCGCGTTTCTCAAAACATCAAATGCTGACTCGGGCGCGCAAGATTGCACCCCGCACATTTTGCGTGTGCTGGAACATTTGCAGCTGGATGCACTGATTGTGCTGGGCGACCGCGCAGCGCTGAGCTATGGCGCGCAGTTGACGCCGCGCGGCGTACGCGTGCTCGGCATTCCCAAGACCGTACACAATGACATTAACGGGACGGATTACACGCTCGGCTTTTCGACCGCGCTCGGACGCGGCGTGCGTTTCATTTATGAACTGCGCGCGATGGCGGCGTCACGTGAAGAAATCGCCGTCGTCGAGATTTTGGGACGCACGACGGGACTGACGACAATGTTGATTGCGTACCTCGCGGGCGCAGATCGTTTGCTCATTCCCGAAGCGCCCTTTGATCCCGCCGCGCTCGCACGCCTGCTCGTCAAAGACAAGGCGAGCAATCCGAGCAATTACGCGATTCTCGTCGTCAGCGAAGGCGCGAGTGTGGCGCCGGAACGCGCGCGCGAGTATTTGCCCGAACTTTCGCGCCTCGCCCACGCGCGTACGCTTGCCGAAGCCATTGCGGTAGGCGAAACGGAACGCGTCGAGCAGCGCATCCTTGCCGATGTGACAAACAGAGATGAATTCGGTTTTCGCGTCAGCGGTATGGGCGCGGTCATCACCGAAATTTTAGAGAACCTGACGCGGCAGCGCATGGCGTTTCAACCGCTGTCCTATTTGATTCGTACCGGCGAACCTGACGGGCAAGATTTGCTCGGCGCAGTAAATTTTGCTACGCTCGCGCTGCGTCTCGTGGACGAAAATCAATTCGGGCGTTTGGTCGCATACCGGCAGCGCGACAACTATGTGGACGTGCCGCTCGAACAGGTCACGCAGCCGCGCGGCAACCATAACGTGCGCGATTTTTACGATGCCGAAAATTTTGCGCCGACGGCGGATGTCTTGTGGGCGGCAAAGGTCTAACTATGAGTGAACCTATCATCGAAATTCGCGATGTCGTGAAAAGTTTTCCGGTGGGCAATTCCACCGTGACGATTCTGAAAGGCGTGTCGTTTCACGTCAAACCCGGCGAGTTCGTTTCCATCGTCGGACCGTCGGGCAATGGGAAATCTACGTTGCTCAACATGATTACCGGCATTGATCGCCCGACCAGCGGCGAAATCATGGTCACGGGCAAACCGGTACACAAGATGAGCGAAGACCAACTCGCGGGTTGGCGCGGCGACAACGTGGGCATCATCTTTCAATTTTTTCAAATGCTGCCCGCGCTGAGTCTCGTGCAAAACGTCATCTTGCCAATGGATTTGGCAAATAAATTTCCCGCGCGTGAACGACACGAACGCGCCATGGGGCTTCTGCAACGCGTCGGGCTGGACGACCAGGCGCACAAACTGCCGAGTCAAGTGTCCGGCGGACAACAACAGCGCGCGGCAATCGCGCGCGCGTTGGCGAACGATCCGCCGTTGGTCGTCGCGGACGAACCGACGGGCAATCTCGATTCGCGCAATTCGCAAGACGTGTTTGATTTGTTCGCCGATGTAGTGAGCGGCGGGAAAACATTGTTGATGGTCACGCACGACAAAGAGCTCGCCACGCGTGTGCCGCGCGTGGTCGAAATTTTAGACGGGCGCATCACGCGCGATGAATTTGTCGGCAAACCGAGTTGGGCAGGATATTAGAAAGGCAGAAGGATGAAGGATGAAGGATGAAAGAAAATTCATCCTTCATCCTTCATCTTTCATCCTTTATTCTTCTATGCGCGTTCTTTGGACCAAAGTCTGGTACGATCTCTGGCACTACAAAGTGCGCACGCTGCTCGCGGTGTTGAGCATCGCGGCGGGCGTGTTTGCCGTCGGCGTCGTGTTTGGCATGACGGATCAATTACTGTCGGGCATGGACGCGGCGCACCAAGCCGTGACGCCGTCGCATCTCAACATGCAGCTGACGCGATATGCGACGCGCGAACAAATCGAAGGCATTAAAAACGTCGAAGGTGTGCTGGATGTCGAGCCGTACAATCTCATCACACTGAATTATCGGTTCGATCCCCAAGCCGAATGGAAACAAGGCACGATTGTCCTGCGTGAGAATTGGACGCAGCAGCGCATGGACATGACGCAATTAAAACAGGGCGCATGGCCTCGCAAAGACAATGTGGCAATCGAACGCTTGAGCAGCAGCTATTACGGCGCGGACATTGGCGATACCGTCTGGTTCAAGCAAGGCGACCGCATTCGTGAATTCACCGTCGCGGGCAAGGTGCGGCATCCTTTCGTGCCCCCCCCCCAGTTTGGCGGTCAGGCATATTTGTTTATGAGCCGTGAAGGCATGGAGCGTTTTGGCGTACCGAAAGGCAAATTCAGTTTTGTCTATGTGCGCGTCACGCCGTACAGTGACGCATACGCCAGAGAGGTTGCGACAGACATCAAGGATCGTCTCGCCACACAGGGCATCGGCGTGGAAGCAACCTTTTATCAGAATCCCACCAAGCACTGGGGCCGCATGTACATCGAAGGCATCAATTTTGTGATGCAAGTGCTGGCGGTCGTTTCCCTTTTGCTGAGCGTCGTACTGGTGTACAACACATTGACCGCGCTCGTGACCCAACAAACCAATCAAATCGGAATTTTGAAAGCGATCGGCGGGCGCGCGGGCACGATTCTGCAAGTCTATCTCACGGGGGTTTTGGTGTATGGCTTGCTGGCGCTCTTGATTGCACTGCCCCTCGGCGTTTATCTCGCATGGGCGATCACCGGCTCGTTTCTCAATTTGTTCAACATTGACTACACCGAGTTTCGCATTTCCACCTCCGCGCTGCTGCTGCAAATCGCGGCGGCGACGCTCGTGCCGCTCGTCGCAGGATTTTTACCCGTGCTGAATGGGGCGCGGCTCACAGTGCGCGAGGCGATTGCGAGTTATGGCTTGGGCGGCGATTTCGGGTCGAACCGATTTGATCGCTTCGTCGAACGCGTGGGCGCGCGTTTATTGCCGACGCAGTACGCCACCGCGTTGGGCAACATGTTTCGTCACAAAGGGCGCTTGCTCCTCACGCAAGTGGTTCTCGTTTCGGCAGGCGCAATGTTCTTGATTGTAATGACGTTGGCATCGTCCATGAATTACACGCTCGACACGTATTTCGCCTCACATCACTATGACCTTACAGTGTATCTTTCCGGCTTGACGCGCGCGAGCCGCGCGTTGGACCTGGCGTACTCGGCGAAGGGCGTCACGCGCGCCGAAGTGCAGTTGTCGCTGCCTGCGACGATTCGTAAAGAGGGGCAGCGCGTACAGGATGCGGGTTGGGGCGCGAGCGCGGTGGGCATTGATCCGGCGAGTAATTTTTTCAGCGAACGCATCGTGCAAGGACGCTGGCTCTTGCCCGACGATACAGAACGCGTGGCGGTGCTGAATTACGATACGGCGAAAAAGAATAATATCCGCGTCGGCGAAATGCTGACGTTGGACCTCGGACCGTTTGGCAAGCGCGAATGGCGCGTCGTGGGTCTGTATCAGCTGATTTTCAACAACGGCGGATTCGCAGCGGATTCCATCTATGTGCCGCTGAATGCTTTGGCGGATGCTACCAAGCAGTATGACCGCGCGACCATGCTGTACGTCCAAACCGCCGCGCACGACGAAACCTACGTCGAAGGAGTGCGCACACAGCTCAAAGCTCTGAGCAATGAGCGCAACATCAATCTGTTCTACCTGCTGACGGAAATCGAACTGCGCGACACCGGCGAAGGGCAATTCAACATCGTCGTATCCATGCTGCTATCGCTCGCGGTGATTGTAGCGATGGTCGGCGGCATCGGCTTGATGGGCGCCCTCTCGATCAGCGTCGTGGAACGCACCAAAGAAATCGGCGTGCTGCGCGCCATCGGCGCGCGCACGCGCACGATTCTGGGCATGTTCGTCATGGAAGGCATTTTGCAGGGCGTGTTGAGTTGGTGCATTTCCGTGCTCTTGGCGCTCCTCCTGAGCGAACCGATGTCAGACATTTTGGGGCGTATGATTTTCAACATGCCGTTGGATTTTCTGTACAATTACGGCGCGATGGCGACGTGGCTCGGCGTTGTGCTCGTCATTTCCATTTTCGCCTCGATTCTCCCCGCGCGCAATGCGACACGCGTCAGCGTGCGCGACAGTTTGGCGTACGCATAACTCGATGCTACAATGGCTCGACGTTCATTGCGCCAACATTCCCTAACTCACGACAAGCCGAAACCAAAGCAGGAAACCGCGAATCTTTGTGCGCAATGCGCACGACGAATCTACGCTAATTTTTTCCCCTGATTCGCGTAGATTCGCGTAGATTCGCGGTGGAAAAAATGTTTGCTTTTTGCACAAAGATTTCAGTGGAGAGGCGCTAAACCTATTCCCTGATGCTACCAATATGGAAAACATTCACTCCGGGCTTGTCGCCGAAACCAGCGAAATCGTCACACACGCCTTGACTGCCGCCAGTCATGATAGTGGACTCGTGGCGGCGTACAGTACGCCGGCTATGGTTGGTCTGATGGAAACCGCCGCCTATCAAGCCACCCAGCCGCATTTACCCGCAGGGCAAACCACCGTAGGCGTCGAGATCCATATCAAGCACCTCGCCGCGACGCCCGTCGGCGCGCGCGTGCGCGCGAGGGCAGAAGTAACCCAAGTCGAAGGTGCCATGATTCACTACAAGGTCGAAGCATGGGACGCGGTGGACAAGATCGGCGAAGGAACTCACGTGCGCTTTGTCGTTGATGCAGAACGCTTTTACAAGCGTTTTGAAACCAAGCGCGCGAAAATGACGTTGGAAAACCAAGACAATGACCACGCTTCGGGCTGAGCGTGGTCATTGTCATTTTCCGTGCCGGAGAAGCATCCAGACCTGACAGGTTTTTGATACGTACGTTTTATGTATCGCAACGGTGATGTACAGCGCGAATGGTTCAAGTGACGCGTCCGTTGCGATGTATGTCATCGCACGAAACCCTGTCAGGTCTTGGTGCGGGTTCTATTTGAGTTGTTTATAAGAAACCACCTCTCCTTCACGCTTTTCCAATTTGCCTGCGGCGACCAGATACTCGAGGTGGGAAAGCGTCTCGACCATCGCCATGCGCAGCTCGTCGGTCGTGCGCAGCCCGGGAAAGATTCGTAAACAAACCTCATACGCGGTGCAGCCGTTCGCCGCGTTGAGACATTCCTCAAGTCGCGCCGCGTGATGCGCGCGCAATTCCGCCACGCGTTCGGGCAGCTTGTCAATCACACCGCGATGCCCGGGCAGCGCGCGCCGAATGGCAAGACGTTCTACCTTGTCGAGCGATTCAAGATAGTTTTTCAATGGATTCGGATCCAAACCGGGCCACAGCGCAATGTTCGGCGTAATCTTGATCAAAACATGGTCGCCAATGAATGCCAAACCATCTGCTTCGCGGTGCAGCACCAAGTGCCCATCCGCATGACCGGGCACCCAAACGACGCGGTACGAATCTGCTCCGAGCGTGACACATTCGCCTTGGTGCAGTGCAGAGAGAACCGGCTGGGGTTGAACCATTGCCAGAACTTGTAATTGACGCTCGTGAACGGTTTCGACGACGGCGCGGGGCATCCCATGGCTCTCGAAAAATCGAGCAATCAAGTCTATGTGCTCCCCATCCGGCTTCCATTCAAAAGGCACAATTTCGATTTCTTTGTCCAGCAAAAAAACCGGCGCACCGGTCAAATTTTGAAAATGTCCTGCCAAGCCGTAATGGTCCGGGTGCGCGTGCGTAAGATAGATGCGCCGAATGTCGCGCGCGTGAATGTCGAGGGCTCCAAACGCGGCTTCCCATATCTCGTGCGCGGGCGCGTATTGCAGCCCCGTATCTATCATTGCCCAACCCGCGTCATCCCGTACCAGATAGCAGTTGATCGTCTTGAGCGGAAAGGGCACCGGCACCGGCACCTGAAAGATATTTTCGGCAATTTTTGTAATCGGTAGCATAGAGCACCAATATACCATGAAACACGCGGTTTGCATGACCGCAAGATTGCCATCGGCGAGACTCGTTCGGCTCTGTCCTGCATCCCAACGAGTAGGGCAACCCCCTCAACATTTGGCATTGGCATTTGGCATTGTGCATTGACCTGTCCTACATCCCAACGGGTAGGGCAGCCCCCCCAAGAACTACCCCTTTTTCTTTTTGGAATCATCATTTCGTAGGTGGATTACCGACATCGCTATTTCTATAATCACTATATCGGAATCTAAACGACATGACCTAGAATGTAACAAATCGTGCTCAAGCAGTTGGAAACTGCACCAACAACGACGCGAAATCGCCCTACGGCGATTGGTTGTCCAATCTGCGCAGCCGGATTTTGCGTTTGGGTTGCCGCGACTTCCAATCGCCTCCTGAGCGTGCGGTGAACGTCTCCCATTGCAGCGGTGCCTCTAAATTCACGATAACACAACAAAGCGCATGACGACTCAAATCCTCGTCGAAAAATCCGCCGGTATCGCACGTGTGACATTGAACAAGCCGCCGCTCAATGTGATTGACATCGCGCTGATGCAAGAACTCACAGCGGGGTTGGATACAGTTCGCGCGGACCCCTCGACCAAAGTGGTCGTGCTTGGCGCACAAGGCAAGTTTTTTTGCGCGGGCGTGGACATTAAAGATCACACCGCCGACCGCGTCGCGCAGATGCTCGCCGATTTTCACGCGCTGATCCGAACGTTGTGGTCGCTGGAACAACCCACGGTCGCCGCCGTGCAAGGCAGCGCGCTGGGGGGGGGCATGGAACTCGCGTTGGCGTGTGATTTCATCGTCGCCAGCGACAAAGCCAAATTCGCGCAGCCCGAAATTCAAGTAGGCGTTTTTCCGCCCATCGCCGCGCTGGCGCTGCCGCGTTTGATGCCGCACAAAAAAGCACTCGAGTTGATTTTGACAGGTGAGCCAATGGATGCGGCGAGCGCCGAGCGTTTCGGGTTGGTGAACGTAACGGCGCCTGCTGAAAATTTTGACGCGGCGGTGAATAGTTTTGTCGCGCGTTTGACCAAATTGAGTGGAGCGGTGCTGCGCTTGACGAAACGCGCGACCTCGATTCCCCTGCGCGGTGAAAATGAAAAGGCGTTGGCGGAAATCGAGCAGTTGTATTTGAACGAGTTGATGCAAACGGCGGACGCGCAGGAAGGGCTGGCGGCGTTTCTCGAAAAGCGGCAGCCCACCTGGCGCGACCGATAACGCCGAACGACAAACTGGAAGGATAAAAGAGTCCTCAAAGAGTCATTCGGCTCATCCATAGACGAATGCCAAGTGACGCGCGCGGTCTCCCCGTCACCCGTCACCTGTCACCCGTCACATTTTCAAATGCCGATCGAGATTGATTTGAGCGGGCGCAGCGCAATCGTAACGGGCGCGGGGCGCGGGATTGGATGTGAGACCGCGCAGCTGCTTGCCCGCGCGGGCGCGCGGGTCATGATTGCGGACATTGACGAAGCGAGCGCGCGTGCAGCGGCGGAACAAATTCGCGCGTTGGGCGGGCAGGCGCTCGGCGTGCGCACCGACGTCACGAATCCTGACGACGCGCGCGCGTTGGCGCAAGCCACGCTCGACGCGTTCGGGCGGATTGACATTCTCGTGAACAATGCCGCGCGCTGGACGACGAAATTGTTCAAAGACATGACGCCGCAAGATTACGACGCAGATATTCGCGTGACGCTTTATGGCACGCTGAATGTTTCGCGCGCCGTGTTGGACGCGATGATGGAACAAAAAGCGGGACGCATCGTGAATCTCATTTCGGACGCGGGGCGCATCGGCGAACCGTACTTGACAGTATATTCGGCGGCAAAAGGCGGCGTCGCCGCATTCACCAAAGCATTGGCAAAAGAAGTTGGACGCTACAACATCACCGTGAACGGCATCGCGCCGGGCATCACGCACACGCCGGGCGCGCAAGAATTTATTCAAGGCGCGGGCGGCGAAGAAAAATTGGCAAAAGCGTACCCGCTCCGCCGTCTCGCGCAGCCAACCGATATTGCGAACGCGATTCTATTTCTCGCGTCCGATTTATCCGCGTACATGACCGGACAAATTTTTAGCGTCAGCGGCGGATACAGTACGGTGGGGTAAAAAAGTGACGGGTGACAGGGGACGTGAAACGTGAAACGTGAAACGTGAAGCGTGAAACGTGAAACGTGAAGCGTGAAACGTGAAGCGTGAAACGTGAAGCGTGAAACGTGAAACGTGAAACGTGAAACGTCAAAAGCGATACGCACATTCGTAGTAACGAATTCATTCGTTCAACACGGTGGGATAGTGTAGGGAACGTTCGCCGTAACGTTCCGTCGCCGTAACGTTCCGTTTCATTCGTTCAAAAGGATACAAAATGAAGGATGAACACGTAGTAACGAATTCATTCGTTCAATCCAAAGTTCCCGAATACTGTTACCAATGCGTCGCGGGTCCCGACTTGCTGAATGTCTGTGTCGAGAACGGCGTCGCGACGCGCATCGAGCCGAATTGGAAATTTGGCGACATTCATCCTGCGGCAGGACGCGTGTGCGTCAAAGCGTATGGCTTGATTCAAAAAACGTACAACCCCTATCGCGTCAAAAAGCCGATGGTGCGCACGAATCCGAACAAAGGTCACGATCAAGACCCTCAGTGGAAAGAGGTGAGTTGGGACGAGGCGCTCGATCTCGTCGCGCAAAAATTGCTCGCCGTCAAAGCCAAAGGAGTGCGCGATGAAAGCGGCTATCCGCGTCTCGCGGTCACGTTCGGTTCCGGCGGCATCGCCCCCGCGTACACCGGCGCACTGCCCGCGTTTCTTGGAACGTGGGGCCCAGTGGACTTTGGCATTGGCAGTGGGCAGGGTGTCAAGTGTTATCACTCGGAGCATCTCTACGGTGAATTCTGGCATCGCGCGTTTACCGTGCAATCCGATACGCCGCGCACCAATTACCTCATCTCGTTCGGCAACAACAACGACGCGAGCGGTGGGGTGCTTGGCGTGTGGCGTCATGCGCAAGCGCGCGAACGCGGACTCAAGCGCGTCCAATTTGAGCCGCACCTCTCGGTGACGGGCGCGCACGCGCAATGGGTTCCGCTCAAGCCCAAAACGGACGCGGCGGTGTTGTTCGCATTGATTCACGTCATTCTCCACGAACGCGATTGGCGTAAGGAATGCGATATTGAATTTCTGCGCGGCATGACTAACTCGCCGTACCTCGTCGGACCGAACGGCTATTTCATGCGCGATCCAGAAACGCGCAAACCGTTGATGTGGGACCCGGCAGAGAATCGCGCGCGACCATTCGACGAAAAATTTCAACCCGCGCTCGTCGGCGAGTTCGAGGTTCCGGGAATCGAAGTCGGTCCCGACGGCGCGGTGATGGAACACGCGCACGCACCCGCCCAAACCGCATTTCAAAAAATGATCGAGCACGTGCGCGAGTACACGCCGGAATGGGCGGAAAAAATTTCCGGCGCATCTGCCGCGACGATTCGTCAGGTCGCGCGCGAATTTTTGGAAAACGCGAATGTGGGCGGCACGATTGAAATCGAAGGCAAGACGTACCCGCATCGTCCGGTCGCGATTCTTTTGGGCAAGACAGTGACGAACGGCTGGGGCGGCTATGAAACGTTGTGGGGACGCACAGTTTTGACCACGCTCGTCGGCGCGCTCGAAGTGCCGGGCGGGACGATTGGCACGACGGTGCGTTTGAATCGTCCGGGACATGATCGCCTCGCCAGTGCGCGTCCGGGTCCGGATGGTTTTATGGACCAGCCGTTGAATCCCACCGACAAGGAAAACTGGCAAGCGAAACCGAAAATCCGCAACGCGTACCAAACGCTCGTCCCGCTCGCCAACAATTCGCCGTGGTCCGCCGCGCTCGGTCCCGCGCATCTGCCGTGGCTGTTTATGAAAGATCCGCCGGACCATTGGCCACGCCCGACGGCGCCAGATATCTGGTTCATTTACCGCACCAACCCCGCGATCTCACATTGGGATTCGGACACGGTCTCTGAACAGATGAGCAAATTCCCATTTATCGTCGCGTTTGCATACACACCTGACGAAACGAATTGGAATGCCGACGTGCTCTTGCCCGAAGCGACCGATCTCGAGTCGTACCAACTCTATCGCATCGGCGGCACGAAATACATCGAGCAGTACTGGAAACATCAGGGTTACGCGCTGCGGCAGCCCGCCGCGCCGTCACCGGTAGATTGTCTCGACCTCACCGACATTGCGACCGAACTGGCGAAACGCACGGGCGTGTTGAACGAATACATCGCCGCGTTGAACAAGGGGGGGGGGACAGGCATCGCGCTCAAGGGCAAGGATTTTGATTACACATTACCAGCCGATGTCCCGCCCACTACGGAACAGATCTGGGATCGCGCGTGTCGCGCGGCAACGCGCGAATTATCAAAGGGTGCGGTGGAATATGATCTCGCCTGGTTCAAGGAAAATGGCGCGTACTTTGTGCCGTTTCCCGAACAGGATTGGTTTTTGCATACGGCGATGGCGGCAAAAGGGCTGCGCTATGAATTGCCGTATCAAGAGCGCATCTGGCGGGCGGGGCAAGAGTTGGGCAATCGCCTGCACGAGCAAGGCATCACGTGGTGGGACACACAGCTGCACGAATACTCGCCGCTGCCGGTCTGGAAAGATTTTCCCGATATATGGGCGCGTATTGCGGAACAATTCGACAAAAAGCCGGACGACTATGATGTGTGGCTTCTCACTTCGCGTTCGATGCAGTACAGCTGGGGCTCGAACGTCGGTATTCCTGTACTTGCGGACGTGGCGAAAAATGTCAAAGGGCATTTTGGCGTGATGCTCAACGCGCAGACGGCGAAACGCGCAAACATTCGAGAGGGCGACTGGGTGTGGATTGAATCGCCGCTCAAGCGCGTCAAGGGTCATGCGATTTTGCGCGAAGGGGTGCGCCCCGACTGCGCGGTCACATTGCAACAGTTCGGACATTGGGTCACGCCCGTCGCCAAAGATTTGAACATGCCGAACTTGAATCAACTCTCGCCGCTGCATCTCGCGCTCACCGACGCGACGGGGAGTGGGGCGGATGTGGTGCGGGTAAAGATTTACAAGGTATAAAAAATTAGGAACTCACGTTACGCACTGAAAAAACCGATAGACAGGATTAACAGGATTAACAGGATTCCTGCGATGCAGTTCATCGCCTTAATCCTGTTAATCCTGTCAAAAAGGGGTTGTTTGCAGATGAACTGCGTAACATGAGTTAGGAAGCGAACATGGCTGCGCGTATACAAACTGCTGAACAGGCGGGTTATCCGTCAGCGCAAAGCACAACGAATCAGACGGACGCGCGCACTGTCATCATCCGCGTTGGGTTTTGGTCGGCGCTGGTCACTGGCGTGTTGGCGCTCCTCTGGACGCTCGCGTTCGGCGTGGAATTGATCGGCGCGCCGCCCGCGCCGTGGAGCGGAATCGAAGCGTACGCGCGCACCTTTGGCTTTCCGCGCATGTTGAACCTGATCCCCGCGCTGCCGTTGGGCTGGGCGTACATTGTGATGATGGTCAGCCTTTATTCGTACGCACCCGCGGAGAAAAAAATCTGGGGGCTGATCGCGCTCGCGTTCGGCATCGTCTATGCGGTGATGGCAAATATCAATTATTTGATCCAGCTGATCGCCGTACGTCCCGCGCTGTTGAGCGGCGAACTGGAGGGACTGACGATCTTTGTCGGAGACAATCCGCACTCGGTCTTTTGGGCGTTGGCGAACGCGTACGCCATTCAGTCCATGAGTCTCTTTTTCGCCGCGTGGATTTTTGACAGGAGCAAACTGGAGCGGTGGATTCGCTGGCTGTTTATCGTAGTGGGGCTGACTGTCCCCTTTCAATTCGCGTATAGTTTCGGTTTGATTCCAATGACGCTTGCCATGCCGGTGCTCTTGATCTGGATCGTCGGCGTGCCGGTGGGCTGCTTTTTGCTCGCGGCTCTTTTCAGGCAAAACGAAAGGGGGGCGGCATGAGCTTGAAATCCGCCGCGATTCTGGCGTTGCGAATCATCGCTCTCACCATCGTCTATCTGATCTGTTTCATTATCGCCTCCGCCGTGACGATTGCGCCGCTAACGAGTCAATTGTCCGCGCCGGAAGATGCGAATACGGCAGCGCAATACCTACCGCTGGTCGCGCTTTTGAATACGCTCGTCTTGTCTTTTATCATCTTGCGCGCGCGCTGGAGCGGCTGGCGTTTGACAGCAACGGTGTTTTTCATTTTTTATGGCGTCAACACGTTCATGTCGCAAATCGAGACTGCCGCGTTTCCACCGGTCGCAAATCGCTTGCCGCCCGGCATGTTGCCGGGGCTGTTTGTCATGGGCATTATCCAAGCTGCGTTGTTCGCGCCGATAGCCGTGTTCATTTTGGGCAAATGGAAAAAAGATGCAGCTGCCGACGAATCGAATGATCGTTTGGTCATGCCCGTTGGCGAATGGGTGTGGAAACTCGCGGCGATTGCCCTTGCGTACGTCTTGCTTTACTTTACGTTCGGCTACTATGTCGCATGGCGAAATCCGGCAGTGCAGCAATATTACGGCGGAACCGACCCCGGCAGTTTCTTGGCGCAAATCGCAAATGTGATGCGTGACACGCCCTGGCTGCCATTCTTTCAAATCCTGCGCGGGTTGCTGTGGGCGCTCATTGCGCTGCCGGTGATTCGGATGCTGAAAGGCGCGTGGTGGCAAGCGGCGCTCGCGGTGGGATTGCTCTTTGCCGTCATCATGAATTCGGCATTACTGCTGCCCAATCCCTTAATGCCAGAGGCAGTACGTCTCACCCACCTCGTCGAAACGGCGACATCGAATTTCATCTTTGGCGTGATCGTCGTCTGGCTGCTGCACCGGCGTCATCGGTCGCTGCGGGAGCTGTTGGACATGGCAGCACCGACACGACCGCTCACTGTGCCGAAGGGATAGCTGCTTGTCGTGGTATTTGGAGCGTGAAGGAGAAATCTATGTCGCGTTGGGGAATGGTCGTTGACCTTCGGAAATGCGTTGGTTGTCAAACCTGCACGATTGCGTGCAAACAAACCAACAACACGCCGCCGCGCGTTTTCTGGCGCTGGGTTGCGGACTGTGAAACGGGAACCTATCCCGACGTCCAGCGCAGTTTTGTGCCGATGGGCTGCCAGCACTGCACGAATCCACCGTGTTTGGAAGTATGTCCCACCACTGCGACGTATAAACGCGCCGACGGCATCGTGGACATTGATTACGATCTGTGCATCGGCTGTGGCTATTGCATCGTCGCGTGTCCGTATCTCGCGCGCAATATCGTTTTTGAAACCGCGCCGTACTATGAGGCGGGTTTGATTCCACCGGAACAGGTGCTCGCGCATCCCGACCGCGTCGGTGTCGCCACGAAATGTAATTTTTGTTTCCCGCGCGTGCAAGAGGGACTGGCACGTGGGCTTGTGCCCGGCGTTGCTCCCGACGCGACGCCAATGTGCGTGGGCGCGTGCATTTCCAACGCGATGCACTTTGGCGATCTGGACAATCCCGAAAGCAACATCTCACGCTACATCCGCGAGAATCAGACCGTGCGGCTGTCGGAAGAACTGGGGACTGAGAGCGCGATTTATTACATAGTGCAATAGTTGAAGAGTGCAATAGTGCAATAGTGCGATAGTGCAGTAGTGCAATAGTGCGATAGTTTTACAGTCACTCGGTCTACACTATCACACTACCCAATGTGCAACTCTTTCGCGAATCGCACTGTCACTGCGAGGAATGAAGCAGTCTCTTGGCGACGCGCGAAGGAGATTGCTTCGCAAAAACGGCTCGCAATGACAAGTCGCACATTAGGTTCACACTATCTTACTATCGCACTATCACACTATCGGACTACCATACCATGGAACTCGTACCTGCTCAAAAACAACGCGTTTGGAAAACGCCCGCCGTCGTGAATTTCTCGCTCGGTGGAATCGGCGCGGGATTTTATTTCCTCGCGCTGTTTGTGAATTTACCCGGGGACGGAAACTGGCTGCCCGCGTTATTGTCCTCGAATGCCGCGTGGCTGCCGATGGCGTTCCTCGCCGCGTTATTCAAATTGCTTGGCGTCGCCCTCGCCGGACTGGGCTTTATTGCCTTGACCACCGAAGCCGGACGTCCCCAGCGCGGCATCAATCTGTTTCGCCACTTGCGCCGTTCGTGGATGTCACGCGAGACGCTGGCGTTTTTTCTCTTTGTCGCATTCGCCGGGCTGGATTGGCTTGTACCCAATCCGCTTTTGCGCGCATTGGCGGCGCTCGCCGCATTGTTCCTGATGCTCGCGCAAGGATTCATCCTCTATCGCGCGCGCGGCGTTACGGCGTGGAACACATCGTTGATGCCGCTTTATTTTCTGACCGCGGGTTTGATGACGGGCGCGGGCTTGCTGTTGGTTTTGTTTCCGCTCGTCAATCTTTTTACTCCGCTGACCAGTTCGCTTTCGTTCGCGGCAGCGGGCATCTTGACGGCAATTCTGAACCTGGCGCTGTGGCTGATTTACTTACGGACGCCCGACGCGGCGTTCCAAAACGCCGTCGCCGCGCTGCGCGCCCCCAATCCGTTTTGGCAAATCGTCGGCATCGGACATCTCTTGCCCGCGCTGCTGCTCGCGTTCGCGTGGGCGAATCCCGCCGCGCCGCTTTCCGCGGTGCTCGAAATCGTTGCGGGCGGATTGCTCCTCTTTGGCGGTGTACGTCAAAAATGGGGTATTATATTGCAAGCGGGCTACTTACGAGCCATTACTCTTGCAACGCCTCATTTACCCCGCGCCCTAGGGCGAATTCCGAATTGATTTGCGGGCGGTAGCATAGCGCCTTGTGCGCGTGTATGCCGAGTTCGACGCCCACAAGTGCCTGCCCTGAGCGTAGCCGAAGGGGGCTATGCTACCGCAAACGGAATAGGAATCTCCCCTAGAACAGAGAGGATGAGATCAGAATGAGTGTGACAGCGGATGTCGTCGTGATTGGCGGCGGCATCATGGGTACCAGCGCCGCTTTCCAGCTCGCGCGACAGGGGCTGCGCGTAATTCTCGCCGAAAAAAAATTTCTCGGCGCGGGTTCGACGGGCAAATCGTCGGCGGTGATTCGCCAGCACTATTCGAATGAAGGCACGATTCGGATGGCGCTGTATTCGCTGCGCATTTTTCAAAATTTCGCGGATGCGGTCGGCGGCGACCCGGGTTTCGTGCAAACCGGCGTTGCTATGTTGAGCGGCGCGCCCGACCTCGCGGGCTTTGAAGCGAACGTTGCGCTGCAGCAGCGCGTCGGCGTGAACGCGCGCATGATTTCGTTGGCAGAATTACGTGAACTGGATCCCTCGATCGCGACGACCGGCACCGTGGCAGCGGCGTACGAACCCGAAGGCGGTTACGCCGATCCGGTATTGACGATGCAGAGTTACGCCGACGCCGCGAAACGTTTGGGCGCAGAAATTTGGCAAGAGACGCGCGTCGAACGCGTGTTGATGGAAGTGGATCACGTGGTCGGGGTGGAAACGACGCGCGGCAAAATTGCCGCGCCGAACGTGGTGAATTGCGCGAACGCGTGGGCGGCAGAGATCGCGCGCACGATTGGCATCGAGCTGCCGATTTGGGCGGAGCGTCACCAAATTGGCATGTTTCAACATCCCGCCAATGTCGAGCGCCCGCGCCTGACCGCAGGCGATTTCGTCAACCAATTCTATTATCGCCCCGACGGGCAGTGGCTCACACTTGTCGGTTCGCTCGACGCCGGACCGCGTGTGGAAAATCCTGACGAATACAAAGAAAGCGCCGACGACGAATTTGTGGTTGATTACGGCGAACGTTTGATGCGGCGCTATCCGGTGATGGAACGCGCTTTTGTGAAACGCGGTTATGCGGGACTGTACGGCGTCACTCCCGATTGGCATCCGATTATTGACGAAGTTCCGGAAGGCAGCGGGTCCTTTGTCACCGCGGGCTTTTCGGGACACGGGTTCAAGTTGGGACCTGCGGTAGGGATAATGATCGCGGACATGGTGACCCGCGCGCGTACGCCAACCGCGCAATTGGAACGTTCATTGTTTGAATTCGCGCGTTTCGCCAAAGAGGGCAAGGTTGCGCGGAGTTATGCGTACGGCGTCGTCGCCTGATTCGCGCTTTCCATCGAATTGTAATTCGTCGCGCGAAGCGCGCGTCATCAACAAGGCACCGTAAGAAACAAGGCAGAGAACGCTTGGCGCCTGTTTTTGCATTGTTTTTCCCACCGCTTTTTTCAGGCGTCGAATTCAATTCGATGATGCGGCAGCGTCGAATGCAAATTTTGGTGTACTGTGACAGGTTTCGACGCGCGACGACCGGCGCGCATATTCATTCTTGGTAACGAGGACACTCTGCAATGGAGCTAGCCAGTCAATTGCTGCCGATTGACATCGAGACGCTCGAACTCGACATGTATCGAACCATGCTGCTCGCGCGGCGGCTCGACGAGCGCATGTGGGCGCTGAATCGCCAGGGCAAAGGGCATTTTGCCGTGCCGTGTGCGGGGCATGAGGCGACGGGTGTGGGGTACGCGCTCGCGCTCGACCCCGCGCACGACCACCTCGCGCCGCATCATCGCGATGTCAGCGCGCTGTTGGTGTGGGGCATTACGCCGCGCGACATCCTGTGCCATTTTCTCGGCAAAGCGCCCGACCCCGCGAGCGGTGGACGCCAGATGTACGCGCATTGGGGCAGCCGCCGCCTGCGAATTTTTTCCCTGTCGAGTGTAATGGCTGGGCACGTCCCGCATGCGGTCGGCGTTGCGCTCGCCGCGAAATATCGCCGCTCAAGTATCGCATCATCACGAGGCAAAGGGGACAATAGTTCGGAGGAGCATTCCCCTCGTGATGATGCGCTAACCGTTACGTGGTGCGGTTTTGGCGACGGCTCTTCAAGCAAAGGCGACGTTCACGAGTCCATGAATTTCGCCGCGATTCACAAACTCCCCATCGTTTTTTGTTGCGAAAATAACGGGTACGCGATTTCGGTGCCCCAAAAAATGCAAATGGCTGTCGAGAATGTCGCCGACCGCGCAGCGGGTTATGGCTTTCCCGGCGTGGTGGTAGATGGAATGAATCCGCTCGCAGTGTATGAATGTGCGCGCCTTGCGGTCGAACGCGCGCGCTGCGGCGAGGGTCCGACCCTGATCGAAGCCAAAGTCTATCGTTATTTGCCGCATACGTCGAATGACGACGATACGCGGTATCGCACGCGCCAAGACGTCGAGCACGCGCGCGCGCGGGACCCGCTCAAAACCTTTCGCGCGCAACTGTATACCGAACAGTTGTTGAATGCCGGAAGCGAGGCGCAACTTGAGCGCCAAGTCGGTGAGCAAGTAGAGGACGCGGCAGCGTATGCGCTCGCCGCGCCGGAATTGAGCGCGGAAGATACATTCAAGTATGTGTATGGGTAGTGCGATAGTGCAGTAGTTGCGATTTGCGATACGCGATTTGCGATACGCGATTCGCATTGACGTTTGACGCTTGACGTTTCACTATACGCTATCTGCCATCCGCCATCTGCCATTCGCGATTTCCCATGATCAAAACCGTCATCGAATCCATCCGCGACACGCTGCGTCAGGAAATGGCGCGCGACGAACGCATCTTTATTTTGGGCGAAGACGTTGGCGTGCTTGGCGGTGTCTTTCGCGTAACCGAAGGATTGTACGAGACCTTTGGTCCCGACCGCCTGATTGACGCGCCGATTTCCGAACTCGCGATCATCGGCATTGCCATCGGCGCAGCAGGCGTCGGCTTGCGCCCGATTGCGGAAATCGAATTCGCCGATTTCATTCATCCCGCGTTCGATCAGATTGTCAACCAGGCGGCGAAATTGCGTTATCGCACCAACGGCGATTGGGACTGTCCGCTCGTGATTCGCACGCCGTACGGCGGCGGCATTCACGGCGCGCTGTATCATTCGCAATCCATCGAAGCGACCTTTGCGCATTTCCCCGGACTCAAAATTGTCGCGCCCGCGACGCCGTACGATGCCAAAGGTTTGCTGCGCGCCGCCCTCGCCGACCCCGACCCCGTTCTCTATCTCGAACACAAAAAAACGTATCGCTCCATCAAAGGCGAGGTGCCGGAAGAGGATTATATCGTGCCGATTGGGAAGGCGGAAGTGAAACGTCAAGGCGCCGACCTTTCGATTTTCGCGTACGGGATGATGCTGCACGAATCGCTCGCGGCGGCAGAACTCTTGGCGCAGGACGGCATTAGCGCAGAGGTGATTGATTTGCGCTCGCTCTTGCCCATAGACTGGGAAACGATTTTTGAATCGGTGCGCAAGACAAATCGCGTTTGCATCGTCCATGAAGATACCTACACGATGGGACTTGGCGCCGAGATTGGCGCGCGCATTGCCGAAGAAGCATTCATGGACCTCGACGCGCCGATTGTGCGCGTGACAGGTCCCGATCTGCCGGGCGTCCCATTCAACGAAATCGGCGAGCAAACTTTTTTGCCCAACGCGCAAAAAATCGCCGACGCGGCGCGCCGCCTCGCGCAATTCTAGTAGGGGCGCACCCTTGTGGTCGCCCTGTGATCCACAAAGGACACAAAGAACACGAAGGGTTTCTTGGTGCCCTTGGCGTCCTTCGTGGATCATCCAGAGGTCGGCGACGTGCGGTAGCATGTCTGCCAACCGAGTGATCCACAAAGGACACAAAGGACATGAAGGGTTTCTTGGTGCGGCAATCGCAAGCGATTGCCGCAATCGCTTGCGATTGCAGTGTCCTTCGTGGAGCATACGGTTGGCGCACACGCTAAACGCGCGTCGCCAACCTCTGTGTTGGGGCAACCCCTTGTGGTTGCCCGCAGCGGCCTTTTGCTGGAAAGGAGGAACGTATCGCCCACCAACGCGCATAACCCAACACTGTTCACACCCGCTTGTTGTTCGTTCTCAAAAAGGAGGAGAGGAAGATGAAAAGCCGAATGGTATGGGTGATACTCATTGTCGCCCTTGCAAGTTTCATATTGGGTGGTTGCAAGCCACAAAGGGCGAACCATACAAAATCGGTGTGGTCGCCTCGATTACCGGACCCGCGTCCTCGCTAGGCATTCCCGAACGCGATACCGCGCTGATGCTTCAAGAACAGGTGAATAAAGCAGGCGGCATCAAGGGACCCGACGGCGCGATGCACGAGATTCAAGTCATTGTCGAAGACGATGCGAGCGACGCCAGCAAAGCTACCCTTGCCGCGAAAAAACTTGTGGAACAAGATAATGTCGCCGTCCTGATTGGTTCGAGCGGCAGTCCCGCGAGTTTGGCGATGATTGAAACGGCGACCAAGAATTCCACGCCGATGATTTCGCTGGCATCCGCGAGTCAAATTGTCAATCCGATTGCCGAGCGCAAATGGATTTTCAAAACCCCGCAAGCGAATCAACCGGTCACCGCAGTGCAGTTGGATTGGCTCAAAGCCAACGGCATTAAAAAAGTCGCGTCTATCGGCGTGAACAACGCCTTTGGCAAAGATTCGCGCGATGCGATGAACGCGCAATTGAAAGAAGCAGGCATCGAAGTCCTCGCGGATGAAGTCTTTCAGCCGGGCGACAAGGATTTCACCGCGCAGCTGACGAAAATCAAAGGGCTGAACCCCGAAGCCGTTATCGTACATGCCACGCCGGGTGAAGGCGCGCCGCTCACCGTCCAGTATCGCACGCTCGGCATCAACGCGCCGCTCCTGCACAATCACGGCATCGGCAACAAGGATTTCATCAATCTCGCCAAAGATGCCGCCGAAGGCGTCATGTTCCCCATCGGCAAACTGCTCGTCGCCAACTCGCTGCCCGACAGCGACCCGCAAAAAGCCGTCCTGCTCAAATACATCCAGGATTATGGCGCGTACACCAACGGCAAAACGCCGAGCACGTTCGGCGGACACGGCTGGGATGCCGTCGAAATCGCGCTTGCCGGGCTTGCCGCGAACGGCGCGGACCGCGCCAAACTCCGCGATTACTTTGAGAATCAAGTAAAGAACTTTGTCGGCATCAGCGGCGTGTTCAATTGGTCGCCCACCGACCACGTTGGCATCGGCAAAGAATCGCTCGTGCTGGTCGTCATCAAGAACGGCGGCTGGGAATTTGTGCCGCCGGACAAGTACAAGCAATAGAAGGTAGCAAGTAGACAGGTAGAGAGGTAAACAGGTAGACAGGTAGAGAGGTAGACAAGTAGAGAGGTAAACAGGTAGACAGGTAAACAGGTAGACAGGTAGAGAGGTAGACAAGTAGAGAGGTAAACAGGTAGACAGGTAGAGAGGTAGACAAGTAGAGAGGTAAACAGGTAGACAGGTAGAGAGGTAGACAAGTAGAGAGTTAGACAGGTACGCATGTAATACCTGTTTCCCTGTCTACCACTTCCCTGTCTACCACTTCCCTGTCTACCACTTCCCTGTCTACTACTTCCCTGTCTACTACTTCCCTGTCTACCACTTCCCTGTCTACCACTTCCCTGTCTACTACTTCCCTGTCTACCCCCTTTCCATGACCCCCGACCAGATTTTCCAACTCCTCATCGCCGGAGTGACCATCGGGAGCATCTATGCTCTGATTGCACTCGGCTTTGTGGTGATTCATAACGTGACGGGCGTTATCAATCTCGCGCAAGGCGAGTTTGCCATGCTCGGCGCGCTGCTTGCCATCACCTTCACGAGTGAGACCGCGCTCTTTAATCGCGCGTTCACGGTAAATTTGAATTTGCCGCTGCTGCTCGCGATTGTGCTGGCGACCCTGTTGGTCATGGGAGTTGGCGCGTTGGTCTATGTCATCGTCATTCGCCTGTCGCGCACCGATTCGGTCATCGTACAAATCATCATCACCATCGGCATCGCCATCGCCCTGCGCGGCGTCGCTTTGATTGTCTGGGGCACAGACCCGTATCGCTTGCCCAGTTTTTCCGAAGGACCGCCGCTCCAGATTGGAACTGCGGTGCTGACACGTCAGGACATCTGGGTCATCGGTTCGGCGTTCGCGTTGATGCTGCTGCTGTATCTCTTTTTCCAGCGCACGATGATTGGCAAAAGTCTGCGCGCGTGCTCGGTCAATCGCACTGCCGCGCGTCTAATGGGCATCAATGTTTCGCACATGATGCTGCTCGCGTTCGTGTTGAGCGCGGGGCTGGGCGCGCTGGCGGGCATCGTGATTGCGCCCAAAACGTTTATGGGCTATGAAGCCGGGACTTATTTGGGACTAAAAGGATTCGTCGCCGCCATCGTCATCGGCGGATTGTCGGATGAGCGCGGCGCAATCGTCGGCGGTCTCATGCTCGGCATTCTCGAAATCCTCGCCGCCGGGCTGATTTCCTCCGGCTATAAAGATGCGATTGCGTTTATCGTGTTGATTGCCGTACTGCTCGTGCAAACAACCGGCATCCTGCGGCGCGGGACACCGAGTCAAGGGGCGGGGGTCTGACGACAGAAAGGTTTGATGAAAAAAGCGACGCGCTCTACGCCGCAAGAACAGACATCGCTCGCCGTGAGTTCTCCCGCGCGCTGGTGCGGATACTGGCGGGGTATCCGCAGCCAGTATCCGAATCTCGCGGCGTTCGTCCTCCTCGCGGGCATGCTTGCGCTGCTGCCCGTCATCCTGCGTAACAATTACCAAATCAGCGTTCTCAATTTTATCGGGCTCAATACGATTGTCACGGTTGGGCTGGCGCTGCTGATGGGGTACGCCGGACAGGTGTCTCTCGGTCAAGCTGTCTTTTATGGTCTCGGCGGCTATGGCGCGGGGATTATCGCGCAGCGCACCGGGATTCCACCTTTCGCCGCCATCCTCGGCGCGGCAGTCGTCACGGGACTCATCGCGCTCTTGATTGGCATACCCCTCTTGCGCCTGCGCGGGCATTATCTCGCGGTCGCAACGCTCGGACTGAACGTCATTTTCCTGTTGATTGCGACGAACGAAACAGACTTGACCGGCGGACCGAATGGTCTCGCCATGCCAGGCGACCTCTCGCTCGGTACTTTCATTTTTGATACCGACCTCGAATTCTATGTGCTCATCTGGCTCGCCGCGCTGGCAATTCTCGCGCTCTCGCTCAATATCGTGAACTCGCGCATCGGACGCGCCCTCAGGGCGATTCACAGCAGCGAAATCGCCGCCGAAACGCTGGGCGTGAATACCGCGCACCTCAAAGTTCAGGTCCTCGTCCTGAGCGCGGTCTATGCCAGTGTCGCGGGAAGTCTTTACGCGTATTGGATCGGCATCGTCAGTCCCAGCGATTTCAGCATTAGCTTTTCGATAGAACTGGTGGTGATGGTGGCGATTGGCGGTTTGGCAAGCATTTGGGGTGCGATTTTTGGCGCGGCGGTCGTCACCCTGTTGACGGAATTCCTGCGCAATCTCTTGCCGCAGCTCTTGAGCGGCGCATCCGGCGAACACCAAATCGTCGCCTTTGGCGTCATCCTTGTCGTCATCATGGTCTTGATGCCGGAAGGCGTGGCGGATAAATTCTTTATCCGAGCGACCGGCAGTTTGAAACGAATACGCGCGTGGAGAAAGAGACAGTAATCTCCGCTCGCAAGCGAGCGGCGTAATCAGTGAGCAGTGATCAGTGAATAGTGAAAGGAACTCTACATGAAACTCGCATTGCTTTCCCGCCTTCCGTCGTACGTCGCGCTTTTTGTTGCCTTGCTGTTGCTGGTCACTTTTTCTCCGCCCCTGCGCGCACAGCAAGTGAGCCAACCAGGACCTGCCGCGCCACAGCCCGCCGCCGCAACGCGCCGCGCCAAATCGTCCAAGACCGCGCTGCCGCAAGCCACGCGCACGCACGCCCCGGGACGCGCCACACGCAAACTTGCGCCCGGCATCTATCACCTCACCGGCAGTATCCAACGCACCAAGGGCAAACGGATTACACTCCGCACCACGCGCGGGGTGATGGCTTGGCGCGTCACTGCCAAATCACGCCTTGCCGCAGGGCGGAAAAAAATCGCGCTGGCAGCATTGGCGCGCGGCGCGACCGTGGACGCGCTCGTGCGCGTCAATGCCAAACATCAAATTCAAATTTTGCGCTTGAGCGTCAATCCGAACGCGACCCCGGGATGCAAAAATTCATCGCCGCCCAACGCGAACCACGCGCCCCGTGCGAATACCGCCATTACGGATCTCGCCGCAGGGCTGCGTTGGTCCGGCACCCCTGCGATCACGGCGGATGCGGCGGGCAATCTGACGGCGGTGTGGTATTCGGACGGACCGCCTGCCGGACTGTGGCTCAGCACGCGCGTCGCCAACAGCAGCGCATGGACCGCGCCGCAATATCTCGACGTGACGAATGATGCGGCGTGGCTGCCCGCGCTCGCCGCCGATGACGCGGGCGATGTTCATCTGGTCTGGGAAGCG